>CALFXO010000126.1 GCA_937958025.1 uncultured Syntrophobacteraceae bacterium | reverse complement strand
TTCACTCCAGAGGGAGTAGGGCCGGAACTACGGCGCCGCTATCCCGGTCCCTGGAAGTTCGTCCCACAGGAGGGAGGACATCTGGGGGACAGGATGCGGCGGGCGCTGGAGCGCGCGCTGTCGCTCGGCGCCTGTCGCGCCGTCCTGGTGGGATCGGACGTCGCGGGGCTGACGGCTGGGGATATTGTCGCGGGACTCGATGCGCTCCGGTCCGTGGACGCGGTCCTCGGGCCCGCATCCGACGGAGGATTCTATCTGATAGGTCTGCGGCGCCGGTGCAGCGCGCCTTTCGAACCTGAGGAGTGGGGAGGAAGCGGCGTCTCCCGGCGGACGATGGAACTGCTTTCGCGGTCGGGGTTTTCCGTCCGGCGCCTGACGGAGCGGGCGGACATCGACCGTGGGGAGGACCTGAAGCTTCTCGATGGGGATGTTTTTTGCCGAGCCAAGATTTCCGTGATCGTTCCAACGCTTGGAGAAAAAGGCGACCTCCAGCCCCTGCTTGGCGTTTTGGACCGGGAGTTGTGGCCGGGGGACGACGTCACGGTGGTGCAGGGTAGAACGAATGGCGCGGGGCAAGAAGGACCGGAAACAATTGGCGAGAATGTCCGGTGGATGTTCGCGCCGGTGGGGCGGGGCGTCCAAATGGATTGGGGGGCGCGGGAAGCGGGCGGGGATATTTTGTGGTTTTTGCACGACGACTGCCTTCCGCCTCCGAATCTTGGGCACGGCATCCGGAGGATAGTTGCCTCTCCGTCCTTGGCCGTCGGCTGTTTTCGTCTGGCGTTTCAGCCGTCAACGCCTCTGCTGGACGCAATCGCCGCCTGGGCCAACTGGCGGAGCCGATGGTTGAAGCTTCCCTACGGGGACCAGGGATTTTTTTGCAGCCGCGAGGTGTATGAAAAGGTGGGGGGGTTCGGGGGCCGGCTCATAATGGAGGACGTCGTGTTCCTGAGGGCGGCGCGGAAATTCGGCGCCGTCCTGAGGCTTGACGACGTCCTCCTCACTTCTTCCAGAAGGCACCTGAAGCGCGGCGTTCTGAGGGCTTCCATGGAAAACCATTATGCGATGCTGCTGCATTCGCTCGGCGCGGACGACAGGAGAATCTATTCTCATTATTACAGGGATGGGGCAGACAAGGATATAAGGAAGCCATGAGTTCGAGACGGGAAGGGTCGGCCCTTGGCCGGCTGCTGGAGATGCTGAAGGAAAACGAGGGGAGGCACTGTCCCGGCCCCGATCTCGCCGAGCGCCTGGGGCTCAGCCGGACGGGAATCTGGAAGCATGTGCAGGCGCTAAAAGCCAGGGGGTATGAAATCGAGAGCCATGCAAAGGAGGGCTACATGCTGGTGAAATCACCCGACCTGTTGACGCCGGAAGAGGTCGCTCCCTATCTGAAGACGGCGTGGCTTGGAAGGCGCTACCACCATTTCGCGAAGCTCGGTTCAACGAACGACCAGGCGCTTCTGTTCGCCGGCGAGGGCGCTCCCCACGGGACCGTGACAACCGCGGAGGAGCAGACGGCGGGACGCGGGAGGTTGCGCCGCCCATGGGAATCGCCGCCCGGCTGCGGCATTTACATGTCCATGCTGCTGGAGCCCCCGATTGCGGCGCGGGACGCTCCCCAGGTGATCCTGGTTTCCGGCCTCGCCCTGGTGAAGACGTTGTCGGAGGAGTTCGGGCTGTCCGCTCAGCTCAAGTGGCCCAACGACGTGCTCATAGGGGGGAAAAAGATTTCCGGGATGCTCGCCGAGATGCAGTCCGACCAGGATGCGGTGCGCTTCCTCGTGATCGGGGTCGGGATCAATGTAAACCACCGGCCCGAAGACATGCCGGAAACGTTCCGCTATCCCGCCACTTCCCTCGCGATCGAGCTTGGGCGCACGGTGAAACGGCGGGACGTCCTGGCGGCTTTCCTGGAGCGGTTCGAGAGAGAGTACGAGCGGTTTGTGAAGGAAGGATTGACGGCGCTCCTTCCCGAATTGGAAGGAGCGTCCGGCGTGATTGGCAAGGTGGTGACCCTGCTCAAGGGGGAGGAGCAGGTTTCCGGCGTCGTGACCGGGTTCACCGCCGAAGGAGCCCTCCTGTTGGCGGATTCCCAAGGCAGGGAGGAAATCGTATGGGTGGGGGACATCACCCGCGTGGAAGGCTTCCATTAATTCGCCGGATTTTATTTCGCACGGCGGCGGCCCCCAACCCGGATCAATCTCCCCGGGCTTTCTCGGACGCTTCCTGCCTGCGCTTGCACTCTATGCAGAGCGTGGTCATAGGCCTGGCCCGCAGCCGTTCAAAGCTGATGTCGTCGCCGCACGACTCGCAGATTCCAAAAGTGCCTTCTTCCAGCCGGTCGAGGGCCTCCCGGATCTTGGATATGAGTTTTCGCTCCCTGTCGCGTATGCGCAGGGTGAAGTTGCGATCGGACTCAAGTGACGCGCGATCGGTAGGATCGGGAAAGCTTTCCTCCATATCGGTCATGCCGGCAACTGTTTTTTCCGCTTCATTGAGAAGTTCGTCCAAGCGCTGCAGCAACAGTTCTCTGAAAAAAGCAATTGTCTTATCGTCCATAGCATTCCCTCTCGCGTTATTGTTCTGAAGCCTTTAAAATTAACACTTGAGAAATGTATTGTAAAGTTATAATTGCAGCCCGTGCAGCCTATTCGCGGTCGTACGTTCCGCTCCTGCCGCCGCTTTTGTGGAGAAGACGCACGCTCTCAACGGTCATTCCCCTGTCGATGGCCTTGCACATGTCGTAGATGGTGAGCGCCGCGACGGCCGCGGCCGCGAGCGCTTCCATTTCCACTCCGGTGCGGTCGAGCGTGCGGACCCGCGATGTTATCCGGATTTTGGACGCGTCCTCGTCGGAGGAGAAATCCACGTCAACGCCCGTTATCTGGATGGGGTGGCAGAGGGGGATAAGGTCCCAGGTTTTCTTCGCCGCCATGACGCCAGCCAAGCGGGCCGCTTCGTACACATTGCCCTTCGGCATGACGCGGTCGTTAATGCGTTTGAGAGTCTCCGGTGAAAGATGGATGACGGCTTCGGCCCGCGCCTCCCTTGCGGACGCTTCCTTATCGCTCACGTCCACCATCCTGAGCCGCCCTTCCGCATCCAGGTGCGTCCATTCCGTTTGTTTGTCAGACATTTTTCGCCGCCTCTCAATATAAGCATTAGTTGCACGTGGTCGCAGGATTTTAGCGTCTGTTTTCGTTATAGCAAGCTAAATGTTGTCGTGATCCGGGTCATGAGAATTATTTTCGGGGCGCGTCCGGGAGCAAGGCGCGATGTTCTCCACCTGGCCATGGGAAATGCGGCTTACATAATTGGATGTTGATTTTTTCACCGTCAGTGATAGATTTTCTCACGCCGCCCGCCGCAACAGCGGACCGGACGGGCAGGAACGATTTCAATCCGCTGGCTGATGGATGCATATCAATGAATATTCTCGTTATCATGTACAGCGTTGTGGTCCCGTCGGGCGTAGTGGGCGAATGCATCATTGACCGGGGCGGCTGTTATTCGACGGTGATGCCTCATGACGGGGACGCGCTGCCGCCCGATTCCGGAAAATTCGATGGGATGATTATTCTCGGGGGGCCGATGAGCGCGGCTGACGACGAGAATTTTCCGACGCATCCGCCTCTGTTGCGTCTCATCAGGGATTTTGACGACGCCGGGAAGCCAGTTCTTGGAATATGCCTGGGGGCGCAACTGATCGCCAGGGCGTACGGCAAGCGCGTTTTCACTCTTCCGGATATGGAGCTTGGATTCAAGCCGGTGCGGCTTACCGGGGCCGGGCGCCTGGACCCGCTCCTGTGGGACGCCGGGGAGGAACCCGTGCATATGATGCAATGGCACAGCGACAGCTTCGACCTGCCGGAAGGGGCGACGCTCCTCATGGCGGGAGAGGACTGCCGCAACCAGGCGTACAGGGTGGGCGACTGCGTGTACGGCTTCCAATTCCACCTGGAGGTGACGCCGGACATCATACGCGCGTGGGCGCGGGACCCGGAGTTCGTGGTGGGGGAGCGCTTCGCGCCCGTGCTTCGAGACCTTGACCGGCAGATCGCCTTCCATATGAAACGCTCTTTTTCGCTGGCGCGGCGGGTGACCAACCGTTGGCTCGATATGGCCGGGATGCGCCGGGGCATGCGCCTGCTGCTCGGAAAGTAGGAAGGAAACTTCCGGGGAGGGGGGACGTCCGCTCCCCGCCGTCTCATCCCGCTTCGGTCCCATCCGCCATGACTTCCTTTTGAGCGGTCCTCCTCCCGCGCTCCCCGCTCCGGTGCATTTTTGCGGCTATCCTTCGGCATTCAAGCGGGTATAATCAAGAACCCGCCGGGGGGTGTTTATTCTTACTGTCCGGGAATCCGGTCGCCACGCGATGCACATGGAATCGAATCTCTAAATATTTTGCGCCGCCTGTGGCGGCAAGGATGAGGCGTTATGGATCAGGATGCGACGATGGACCGCGAGAATGGAGGGGCCGCGACCCCGCTGCATCCGGTGGAATCCGGCCGGGATAGCGGGCACAATGTCGTGAGGCTCTCCGGGGTGACCAAGAGCTTCCGGATGGGAGAGGGGCAGGTGGAGGTGCTCAAGGGGATCGATCTGATGATCGCCGCCGGGGAGTACATCTCCATCATGGGGCCGTCGGGGTCCGGCAAGTCGACGCTTTTCAATATGATAGGGGCGCTCGACAAGCCAACGTCCGGAAGGGTCTTTATCGACGAGGTGGACGTAGCGCAGCTCGACGCCTACGAACTCGCCTGGCTGCGGTGCCGCAAGATCGGATACATCTTCCAGACCTTCAACCTGATACAGGTTATGACGGCGATAGAGAACGTGACCCTTCCCATGATATTCGCGGGGATGAGCCGCGACGAGTATACGGACAAGGGGATGCAACTGCTGCAACTGGTGGGGCTGGGGGAGCGGGCCCGCCACAAACCGTCGGAGCTCTCGGGCGGGCAGCAGCAGCGCGTCGCCATCGCGCGGGCCCTGGCGAACGATCCCGCCATTATATTGGCCGATGAGCCTACGGGAAACCTCGATCTTTCGACCGGCGAGGAAATCATCGACCTCCTCAAGCAGCTTTCCATCGAACGCGGCGGAACGGTCATTTCGGCCACGCACGACTTCAAGATGATAAACGTTTCGGACCGGGTGGTGTGGATTCGCGACGGGCGGATCGACCGGATCGAGGACCGCGAGAAGCTGAATATATCCGTTGGAAAAATTTCCTGAGAGCCTATGAGAAACTTCACCTCCTTCATCGCGATATTGCTCGGCGCGGCGCTGCTGTGTCCCCTATTGGCGCGGGCGGGGGATGACGAGGGCGGAATGCGGGGGGACATCGCCTATTTCGCGGGGCTCGGCGACCGTTCGACGGGATCGGAGGGGTGCGAGAAGGCGGCGGACTACATCCTCGACGCTTTCCAGAAGGCGGGGCTCACGGAAGTGGGGTTCCAGCAATTCCTGCAACCCGTCCCGAAAGTGATTTCGGCGTCCATCACGGTGGGGGAAGGCTCCGTGAAGCTCTATCCATGGGGGCCCAACATGGTCTACCTCCCCATGACGCCCGAGGAAGGGCTGACGGGGCCGCTCATCTACGCGGGAGACGGGCGTCCCGATCGTTTCGACGGCCTGCCGGTCGGGGGGAGCATCGTGCTCATGGACATGGCGTCGTATGACAACTGGATGAACGCGGCGATGTTCGGGGCGAGCGCCCTCATCTTCATAGGAGACGAGCGGTCCGGGAGGGAGGATTTCGACGAAAAGGGCACGCCGACTCCGGTTGCGTTCCCGAGGTTCTGGGTCGCGCCGTCGGAAGGAGAACTGCTGAAGCGGTTGGCCTTGGGGGGCGGCGGGGCGGCGGGGCCGCAGGCCGTCGTTCATTCGAAGACCCGCTGGCAGGATGAGCTGGTGCGCAACTGCTATGCCTTCGTCCCCGGAAAGTCGAAGACGCTCGGGGAGGAGATGGTGGTCATCGAAGCGCCCTACGATGCATCGTCGTACGTCCTGGGGATTGCGCCAGGGGCGGATGAGTCCACTTCCGCCGCCATGCTGTTGCGGCTTGCGCGGGAGTTTGGGCGGAACCCGCCGGAGCGCAGCGTGCTGCTCATGGCGACGGCCGGGGGTGGGCAATCGCTTGCGGGCATGCGGGAGTTCATGTGGGCGGCCACCGAGCGGAAGAAGAATATGAAGGAGGCCAAGCGCATTCTTTCCGGACGCAAGGAAGCGCTCGACCACGCCTTGGACGTCCTGAAGGACGGGGCGGACGCGTTCGCCCTCGACAGCCCCGAAGACCGTGCGCTGATCTGGAAGATCGCGTCGGAAAAGGCAAAGGACGTCGCGGATGACCTGACGCGGGAGGCGATGCGCCGCCGGGTGATGGAGATGCGTAAGGATGTTGCCGGGACGACGGTTTCGGGCGGAGATTCGGCGAAAGGGGAAGACGCGGCTCCGTCCGGTGAAATCGTGGATGCGCGCCACTACCGGAGGATGGCCTGGAGGAGCAGCCTGGATGAACTGACGCCGGAGGAGCGGGTCCTTACCAGAGAGCTTCTGAAGGGAGCGACGGCGGATCTGAAAGCGGAGGGCAAGGAACTCAAGAAGCGGCGGCAGGCGCTCGAGTCGAGCATCCGGTTGCGCTCTCTTGCGGGAGAACGGCAAGCAGTGCTTTACGTAAGCTTGCGGCTTTCGAGCCGCGCGCCCGTGCTGGGCCTGATGGAGCAGGGGAGTTCGTATCCGCTTCGGGAGCAGATAAGGCGGCAGGTGCGCGCTTCCCGCCTGGAGGACCGGGTGGCCGGAGTGGCGCAGGAAGTGGCCCGCGAGACGGGACTTCAAAATATTCTCAAAAGCGGGCCGCGATCGGGAGCGTCGTCGGAAGGTTTCGAGGGAGGGCCGATGACGGGATGTCTCGGGTGCGACGTCGCGTCGCTCGCCGGGAGTCCGGCCGTTGCGCTCGCAGGGATTGGCTGCGACCATCATCTTTGGGGCACTCCCTTCGACGTAGACGAACACGTGAACGGGGAGAACATCGGGCTTATATCGGCGTTCCTGCCGCCTCTCCTGCGGCGGGTGTGCTCCCTCAATGGCCTGGGGGACCTTTGCCAGGCGGGTTTCGGGGGTTGGGCAAGCCTCGAGGGCTCCGCCATGTTCCTCCGGCAGGGGGAGCTTTTCCCCGACCAACCGGCGCCGGGGACCATCATTTCGATCATCCAGGGGGACAACGTTTTCCGGGCGATGACGCACCGGGACGGTTCGTTCACCATACACGGGCTCGCCAATGGAAAAGTGGCCCTGGAAAAGCTGATCCTCGAGCCTTACGGAATCGACGCTTCGACCGGGCGCGTCGCATGGACGGCCGACAAGGTGCAGACGGGCAAGGAAAATTACCGCATCAAGGTGAAGGGGAAAACGGCTTCGACGGCCCTCACGATGTTTCGCTGCGCGCAGACCGACGTCGTCGGGGCTTTTCAGCCGCAGAAGATGGGGGTTCTCACTAAAGTCGATCTGCTCGACGCGGCGACCGATGCGCGCCCGATGCGCTACTGGTACAGCCGGGTGGACGGGCGCGACACCATGGCGATCTCCGTTTTCCTGGAGCCGGGGACCGCGTTTAAACTCATTTTGTCAGAGGGGCTCCTGCAGAAGGAATTCATCCTGCTGCACGGGTCGCCGGACGATCCGAACGGCAGGGGATATCTGATA
Organism: uncultured Syntrophobacteraceae bacterium; assembly: GCA_937958025.1. Taxonomy (GTDB): domain Bacteria; phylum Desulfobacterota; class Syntrophobacteria; order Syntrophobacterales; family Syntrophobacteraceae; genus CALFXO01. The sequence goes on along the minus strand of CALFXO010000126.1, from coordinate 2,878 downwards.
GGCGAACCGCCCTCGATCGAGCTGACGCCCTACCGGGCGGCGGAGGACATGCGGTTTCTGATCGGAGAGAGGCTCGGCAACCTGCATCGGTGCGGGATCATCAACCGGCGTCTCGAAACGCTTTACGGGGAGTCGTCCGCACAGTTGGACAGCGCGATGCTGAGTTTCGAGCAGGGGCGATTTGGCCAATTCTGGGAGGACGTCGTCGAGGCGTGGGCGAAGCTGGTGGTGGTCTACACCGAAATTGGCGCCACGCAACGCGACGTGCTGTTGGGGGTGATGTTTTTTATCGCCCTTTTCGTCCCGTTCTCATATGTCGTGGAGCGGTTCCTTTTCTGCCATAGGAATATTTACAGGCAAATCATTACATTTCTCATTGTGCTCCTGCTCACGATTTTCGTCATCCGAGGGCTTCATCCGGCGTTTCAGCTGACGTACAGTCCGATGGTGGTCATTATCGCCTTTTTTATCGTGGGGCTTTCGCTCCTGGTGTCAGCAATCCTATTCATGCGTTTCGAGGCGGAGATGGTCCACGCGCAGGGACATGGGGCCCATGGAGCTTACGCCCAGGCGAACAAGTGGCAGGCGTTCGGGGCGGGTTTCACGATCGGCGCATCCAACCTGAACCGGCGGAAACTGCGGACGGGTCTTACCTGCGCGACGCTTGTCATCCTCACCTTTACGGTCATGTCGTTCACCAACGTGAAGAGTCTGCGGAGCGTTACGGATACGCGCATCGCCGATGCGGCGCCCTACAAGGGGATATTGCTGCACCACCCCCTGTGGCTGCCGCTCACCCTAATGACGCTCGAAGACATGAGGGTGCGCTTCCCGGCGGGGGAAGGGAAGGTCTTTCCACGCGGGTGGGTGGACGCTCCGAGAACCGGCGGGCGCTCCATCGCCACGGTGCATCGCGTGCGTCCGGACGGCTCCCTGCTCGCCGTGGGGGTGGAAGGCGTTCTGGGCCTTGGGGATGACCCTCCGGAGAATTTCAGGATGATCGTCACGCACGGGAGCTGGCTCCCGAAGGACGACAGGGATGCGATCCTGCTGCCGACAGCCCTGGCTGCGCGCCTCGGACTCGACCCGGAAAAAGATGTGGGGACCCCCGTGCACCTCTGGGGGCGCAGTTGCCGCGTTGTGGGCTATTTTGACGAAAGTGCGCTGTCGAAAATGGTGGACCTCGACGGGAAACCCGTCACTCCCGGGTATATGGAGATTTCGCAGGAAGAGGACCTGAGCGAGGTGGAAGTCGAGGCCATGCAGTCGGGAGAGGTGGTGCTTCCCGCGACCGAGCGACTGCGGTACGCCAACGCGGGATCGACGATCATTACGTCTTTCGACGCCTGTCTGGAGCATGACGGGGACCTGAAAGCCATATCCATTTCACCGCCGCCGTCGGAGACCCCGATGCAGGCGGCGCAGAAGCTTTCGTCCTGGCTGGCTTTTCCGCTATTCGTGGGAGACGGCGGCGGCGTGTGGTTCCATAGCTCCGGGTCTTCCCTTCGCTATCAGGGGGTGACGAACCTTTTCATTCCGATCCTCATCGTCGTTTTCATCTGCCTGAACACAATGATCGGACACGTGCAGGAGAGGCAGAAGGAAATTTCCATATACACTTCCGTGGGGCTCGCGCCCTGGCACGTAGGATTTCTTTTCATCGTGGAGGCGATGTCGCTCGCGGCGCTCTCCACCGTCATCGGGTACATTCTGGCGCAGCTCAGCGCGAAATACCTCGGCTCGACAGCGATGTTCGCCGACCTGACCTTCAACTATTCCTCCCTCGCGGGAGTGGCCTGCATGGCTCTCGTCTTTTCCGTGGTGTTCCTCGCCTCCCTCTATCCGGCGCGGCTCGCGGCGCGGATGGCGATGCCCGACGTGAACCGGACCTGGGACCTTCCGGAGCCGGAGGGGGACAGCCTTTCGCTGAATCTGCCCTTCCTCCTCAAGTACGATGAGGAGCGGGGGGTCATAGGCTTTCTCAATTCGTTTTTCGCCGACCATGAAGATTCGTCGCACGGCAAGTTCACCGCCAACGGGATCGAGATGGACCGGGACGCGCCGGTGCTGAACGCCCACCTCCTGGCAAATCCGACTTGCGTCTATATGCGCACGAACGTCTGGCTCGCGCCGTTCGATTTCGGGATCAAGCAGCGGGTGCAGCTCCACTGCTGCCCGTCGGAGGAAAATCCGGGGTACATGGAGATATACATCCGCATGCTGAGACTTTCGGGCGAGCGGTCCGCGTGGGTGCGGGCGAACCGGACCTTCGTCAAGGAGTTGAGAAAGCGGATGCTGCTGTGGCGGCTTCTGCGCGACGAGGACAAGGCGCATTATTCCGAGCTTGTTTCCATTTGAGAGGTGGTGGAGGAATCGATTTCATGAAAGAAACCCGCTTGCGCCTTTCGGCAGTCGTCGTCGGTCTGATCTTCGTCGCCTTCTTTTGCGCTCTCACGCCGGTAAACAATATCCAGCTAAAGAACAGCCCCTTGGCGGGCGGGCACTTCCCACTGGTTTCGTTCGCCGTTTTGCTGTTTCTCATGGCGGCCGTCAATCCTGTCCTTTCCCGGATCAGGAAGGGGTGGGGCTTCCACCTCCACGAACTGCTGCTCATATGGTCCATGGTCACCGTGGCGACGGGGATAGCCTACACGGGGCTCTTCCGCACCTTTATCATCAACATCACCTCGCCCGCATGGTTTTCGACGGCGGCGGGGGGAATAGGCGACATCCTGCGCCCGTTCGCGCCGGGGGCGCTTTTCCCGAACGATCCGCAGGCCATCGAGACGCTCTACAACGGTCTCGACGGCGGTTACGACATGAGCTGGCGGGAAGTGCTGTCGAGCATTCCGTGGAAGGTCTGGAGTCTGCCTCTGCT
>CALFXO010000125.1 GCA_937958025.1 uncultured Syntrophobacteraceae bacterium | reverse complement strand
GCTTATTCGCGATTTAGCGGATGCCAGCTGTTGGGAGGAATCAGGCCGATGGCGGCCAAGGGGGTTTTGTCCTCTTGCGCTTCGCGCACGGACAACTCGTGACCGAGTCGTCCGTGTCACCCTCTACAACACGGTTCCTCAAGCCGTTATTTTCATTATCATAAATCACCTAATCTCTCACGCATGATCGAATCCCCCTATTCGAGCAACAACAGCCATGGAATCAGCGGCCCGCCCCAACGCGCGCCTTCCGGAGCGAAAAGCGCGCTCGCCCCTCCCCCCGTCAACAAATAGAGGGCGCTGGAGCCAGTATTGGTGAGACGCACCGCCAGATGCTCTCCCTCGCGTAAAATGAGCTGTCCCGCATCCGCAGCAAACCGGAGGGCATAAGACGCTCCGTCGCCGGCAACGGCCGCCGACGGACCGACGGCAAGGAAAGCGCCAGCGGCGCTCGACGCCGATCCGAGGGTCGCCGTCACGCCTTCCCCCACCGCCGGTGGAGAGGCAAAAGTGAACCAGCCGCTCCAGGTCGTCCCGGACGCCTGGCTCCCCGCGGCAAATGTGGCAAGTTCGTCCATGCCGTGCTCGCTCACGAAGACAAGGCTTCCTCCGACGGGCAGGACCACCACTTCTCCCCTTCTGCTCCAGTCGTTATCGTCAAGCGTCATCGCGCCTTCATCGGCCGGCCCCATGGTCCAACCCAAGAGGGCGTATTGGGACGCACTGGCGACAAGAGGCGCTTCGTCCCGGCAACCGTACGCCGTGTAAGGCAAATCGCCCAAGCCGTCACCATCCGCGTCCGCGCCTGAGTAATCGGAATACCTGTTGCCAAAACGGGACTTGGAGAAGTTGTCCGCATACCTGTAAAAAAGGGGTTCAAGGGAGACGACGGGATAGGCGATCGAGGCGCTCGCCGCAACGTTGAGGGTGTTGCCATCGAAAGAGTTGTAGAAGACGTCATTTACACCGGAGGTCGATTCGGCCCAGAGGCCAACGACATTTTCCGTGAAGGCATTGGCGGCGACGATGACGTCGGATGCGTCGAGGCGCACGCCCTTGTCGTTTCGTTCGATGGCGTTGCCAGTGACGACGCTCCAACCTGAACCGGCGCACAAAAAGACTCCCCATCCGTTTCCGAGCAGGGTGGAGTTGTCGGTGACGACATTGTGCACCACCACACTGGCCGGACTCTGATTCACTTCGACGCCCGCCGCCCCATGCCGGATTTCATTGCCGTAGACGATTCCCCCCGGGGTTCGCAGGAGGCGCACTCCGCACGCGCTCGCATACAAGACGACGCACTCATCAACAGTATTTCGGGCTCCGTCCGACACATATACACCGAGGGCGTTCGTTTTGGCAGCATCCAGGCCGCAGGCGTTATTTCTTACAAGGCAGCCATGCACGCCGTTCAAATGGATGGCCGCGACGGATGTAGAAGCAGTGGCGCCGTAAATGGAAAGCCCCGAAATCTCGACGCCATCCGCAGCAACCTCAAAGACGTCATCGGATGCGGAGGAAGCCCTCACAACCGGGGGAGACAAAGCGGCATCGTCGCCCCTGATTTTGACGCTTTTGCCGACGCTAACGTTCTCCGTATAATCGTCATTGCCGTCGACGCCGTCGCTCTGCACGACGATAATATCCCCCGATCCCACTTCGGCGCGGCCGAGGGCGTATCCGATAGTCCGCCATGGATAAGAAGCGGAGCCAGAGCGCAGGGCGGCGTTCACCCCAAAGGGAGAGACGTAGAACACATCCGGCGGGGGAGCAGCCTCCGCAAAGGTCAAAGGAAATATCATCAAGGTTACGGGAAGTACACACTTCGACCAGCAAACGGAATGGTTCGCATACACGGCAGCCTCCATGAAAGACCATTACAAGGTCCCGGTTGGACCGCACCGCCCCATGCGGCGACGTCTTCCCCGCGTCCACCAGGCGCGGGACGCTTATCGCAATAAACAGACCGCTAACAACAAATCATTCGCAACGAAAAGAGTGATCGATATATGGTTAGACCTTAAGGCAATAATTATTACGTTGTCCAGAGAAATCACGCGCTGCCGGAAGAAAATGAGCTTCAGGGGCGATGCGCCATGTTTTACGGGCTACAGGCGCTTCATCGAAGCGCTGGCTCCACCCTACGGTGAAATGCATCAGGGGCCATGGGGCCGTTTGGGATGACGATTGACGCCAGCGGCCTTCCCTTTCCGGGACTTGACGTTTCCAGGGAACCACCAGAAAGCTCTTGCGGGACTCCTTTACTTTGTGTTAGAGAAGCCGCTAATAGATTTTAGGTAGGATAGGGGGTGTGGCGCGTCATTTTACATACATTCATGTATGTTTATAAGTTAGCCCCGCACCCCAAAGGCCAGAGCGCTTCGCTGCAACAACAAACCCTCCCCGAACGGCGCGCACGAAAGCCGCGGATCGTCTGCCGAGAGGCATTCATCGCCACTCCTGAACCGGAGTTTGGCGGATTTTTGGGATGGTTGCCACGGTCCTAAGGAGAAAAAGTCCGATATGAAACCCCCTCTGTCACCTGCGACGGCCCCAAGCCGCCACATTCCGAACATTCACCGCCTGGCGCTCCCGGCAATCCTCATCGCGGCCGTTTTCACCCTGCTAACGGGGTGCATGCGCGTGGGCCCGGATTACGTCAAGCCCACGCCGGAGACGCCTTCGGCCTGGCGCACCACTTCGGACCCCGCCGTCACGCCGGGGAAAGACATTGTCCGGTATTGGTGGACCGTCTTTGACGATCCTCTCCTTACGCGGCTCATTGGGGAGGCGGATTCCGGAAACCTCGAATTGAAGACGGCCGTCGCCCGAATCAAGCAGGCCCGCGCCCAGATAGGGGTCGTCGCGGGAGAGCTCTACCCGCAGGTCAACGCGACGGGGAGCGCCACGCACCAGCGCCCGAGCGAGAACACCGCCACCTCTTACGGGATCAGCGCATACAATGACATGTCCGTTGGGCTTGGCGCAAGCTGGGAGTTGGATCTTTTCGGCAGGGTGAGCCGCTCCGTGGAGGCGGCGACCGCAGACTTGGAAGCGGCGCAGGAAGACCGGACGGACGTGATGGTGAGCCTTTATTCCGACGTCGCCCGCAATTATCTGACGCTCCGGGCCGCGCAGGCGCGGATGACCGCGACGCTCGGGAACATCGAGTCCCAGAAGCAGATCCTCGATCTGACAAAGCTCCGGTTCCAGTACGGGCTCGCTTCCGAGCTCGACGTGTCGCAGGCGGAAAACGTCCTTGCAACCTCCGAGTCGCAGGTGCCGCCATTGCGGGAAGAAATCAGCAAGAGCACGAACGCGATTTCGATCCTCCTCGGGAAGCCGCCAGGACGGCTTTGCGACGAGCTTCTTGAAACCAAGCCCATCCCGGCGGCGCCTGCAAGCGTGACGGTGGGCGTCCCCGCGGACGTCCTGCGTCAGCGGCCGGACATCCGTCGCGCGGAGCGCAAGCTTGCGGCCCAGACGGCGCGGATCGGCATCGCGACGGCCGACCTTTATCCCCGCTTCTCGCTGATCGGCTCCTTCGGCTTCGAGGCAGAGAACGGCGGAGATCTGTTCCAGTGGGGAAGCCGGATGTTTTCGCTGGGACCGAGCATGACGTGGAATATTTTCAACGCGGGAAGCGTCCGAAGCCAGATCAAGGTGCAGGACGCCCTCACCGAGCAGGCGCTTCTTTCCTACGAGCAGACGGTGCTCAACGCAGTGGGCGAGGTCGAAGACAGCCTCTCCTCCTACATAGAGGGAAGGAACCGGGTGGCGGCCCTTCAGCGCTCGGTCGCCGCGTCCAACCGGACGCTGGAGCTGGCCATCCGGCTCTACAAGGAAGGGCTCACGAATTTTCAGGACGTGCTCGACGCCGAGCGCACAGTGTTCGACAGCGAGAATCAGCTGGCCGTGGCGCAGGGAACCATCGCAATCAGCTTCGTGCAGGTCTACAAAGCGCTTGGCGGAGGCTGGGACCCCAACCAGCCGCAGCCCCCAGTGGAGCCCGAGGGAATGGGCGCACCCGCCGCACCCGGCGACGGACGCCCCTCCTGACGGATCATTTCCAAGAAACGGCCCGAACGAGGGCGGCGACCTGGAGCATGATGGAAACAAGCCGCCGCGCCTTCGGGCGATCCCAAGCCCCATACGGCGACCGCCGACCTCCCGGGCCCGGGTGTAAATCCGGGGATTCAGACGGGGCCGGTTTCAAAACAGCGCAGAACTCTTTCCAAAGACAATCATGGGAGACAAGAAAATGCTATTAGCACGCCCGAGACGGAGCACGTCCGTCCTGTGGATCGCCCTCGCCGCAATAGCAGCCATTGCAGCTTCCGGCTGCAAGCAGAAGAACGAATACGCCCCGCCGCCCCCTATGAACGTCACTGTGAGCAAGCCAACGCAGCAGGCCGTGACAGAATACGCTTACTTCACCGGGACGACGGAAGCGGTGGAATCGGTGGAAATTCGGGCAAGGGTGGAGGGTTACCTCCAAAGCATCAAATTCCAGCCCGGCGCGCGGGTGAAGAAGGGCGAATTGCTTTTCGCGATCGACCCCAAGCCGTTCCAGGCCAAGCTCGATGAGGCCAAGGCCGAACTCGCCCGCCGCGAGGCGGAGATGAAACAAGCGGAAGCGACGCTCAAGAAAAAGGAGCTTGCTTACAAGTCGAACGCGGTGAGCGAGCTCGAAGTCATTCAGGCGCGGGCGGACCTCGACGTAGCCAAGGCAACCATCCAGGGCGCCGAGGCCGCCATCGATACGGCGGACTTGCAGCTCTCCTACACCAGGATCACGGCGCCGATCAGTGGCCGCATCAGCCGCAACATGGTGGACGAGGGCAACCTCGTCGGGGCGACGGAGCGCACCCTGCTCGCCACCATCGTGCAGGACGATCCCATCTATGTCTACTTCAACGTCAACGAGCGCGACCTACTCTATTACCAGCTGAAGCACAGCGCCCTCCCCTCCCCCGCCAGCCGCAACGAGGGGACGAAGCTCTTCATGGGGCTCTCGAACCAAACCGATTACCCGATCGCAGGCGCCATCGATTACGTGGACAACCGCCTCGAATCCGGGACGGGAACGCTCCAGGTGCGCGGCGTATTTCCAAATCCCGATCACCGGCTGATGGCGGGACTCTTCGCGCGAATACAGGTCCCCATCGGAGAGCAGGAAAACGCTCTCATGGTCCCTGACGAAGCTATCGGGACAGACCAGCGAGGGGACTACATCCTGGTAGTTAACGACAAGAATATCGTGGAATACAGGCAAATTGCAACGGGGCCAATCGTTAACGGCATGCGCGTGATCGAGAAGGGGGCGACCCCTGAGGACCACGTAGTCGTAAACGGGCTCCAGCGCGCGCGGCCAGGACTTCAGGTGAACCCCGTCGAGGGCGCGCCCCCGAAGCAGGCGGCCGCAGGCGCTGGACCAGAGAGCGCTTCCAACTGAGGCAAACGAAAAGACCGGCGGAAAAGAGGCAGCCAAAATGTTCAGCACTTTTTTCATCAATCGCCCGATTTTTGCGACCGTCATATCGATAGTTATCGTGATCTGCGGGCTCGTCACCTTCGACTCGCTTCCGATATCGCAGTATCCGGATATCCTGCCCCCAACCGTAACCGTGACGGCGAGCTATCCCGGGGCCAACGCGGGCGTGCTGGCCCAGACCGTGGCGCAGCCCATCGAGGAGCAGGTGAACGGCGTCGAGGGCATGCTCTACATGTCGAGCACGAGTTCAAACAACGGAGAGTACCAGCTGACCATCACCTTCGCGACCGGGACCGACCTCGACATGGCGGCGGTGCGCGTGCAGAACCGTGTGTCGGCGGCCGAGCCGCTTCTCCCCGAGGATGTGCGCCGCCTCGGCGTGACGACGCAGAAGCAGTCGTCCAACATCGTGCTCTTCGTGACGCTGACCGCCCCCAAGGGCGAATACGACGAGCTTTTCCTCAGCAACTACGCATCCTTGCGGATACGCGACGAACTGGGGCGGCTTGACGGCGTCGGCAGCGTCCAGGTTTTCGGTGCGGGCAATTACAGCATGCGGGTTTGGATGGACCCCGACAAGCTCAAGGCTCGAGGGCTGACGACAGGCGACGTTACAGCCGCCATCGAGGAGCAGAACATCCAGGTGGCCGCCGGCCAGATCGGACAGCCGCCCGTCCCCAACGACCAGAGCTTCCAGTACGTCATAAACACGCTTGGGCGCCTCCAGGACGTAGAGCAGTTCGAGAACATCATCATCAAGACGGACGAGGGCGAGGGCGGGAGATTCATCCGCATCAAGGACGTGGCTCGGGTGGAGCTAGGGTCGGCTTCCTACGACGTGTCGAGCAAGTACGACGGCCTGCCCGCGGCGGCCCTGGCAGTGTTTCAGCTACCGGGCGCCAACGGCCTGAAGGTCACGGAAGCAGTTGACGCCAAGATGACGGAGCTTGCCAAGTCTTTCCCGCAGGGGATCGAATACCACATTCCCTTCCGGACGGCGCGCTTCGTGAGCGTGGCGATTCATGAGGTCATATTGACCCTGGTGATTGCCTCGCTGCTGGTTTTCCTCGTCATTTTCGTGTTCCTGCAAGACTGGAGGGCGTCCCTCATTCCGGCCGTGACCATTCCCGTCTCTCTCATCGGCACCTTCGCGGTCATGGGGCTCCTCGGATTCAGCCTGAACATGATCTCGCTCTTCGGCATCGTGCTCGCCATCGGCATTGTCGTGGACGACGCAATCATCGTCGTGGAAAACGCCTCCCGAAACATCGACGAATCTGGGCTCGGCCCGCGGGAGGCGACCATACGCGCGATGGGCGAGGTCACGGGCCCCATCGTGGCGACGACGCTCGTGCTGCTCGCCGTTTTCGTTCCGACGGCATTCCTCGGCGGGGTCTCCGGGCGGCTGTTCAGCCAGTTCGCGCTCACTATCGCGACCACCACGGTTTTCAGCGCCATCAACGCACTGACGATGAGCCCGGCGCTCTGCGCCATCGTGCTTCGCCCCGGCAAGGAGCATCGCAACGCCTTTTTCCGGCTTTTCAACTGGGGTTTCGATAAGGGGCAGGCGCTCTACATGAGCGTGTTGAAAGTCATGGTGCGATGGGTGGCGCTTTCCCTGCCGATCGCCGCCATCCTTGCGGGAGTCGCCTACTGGGGATTCACCATTCTCCCGACGGGCTTCCTTCCCACCGAGGACCAGGGCTATGCCATGCTGAGCGTGCAACTCCCGGACGCGGCGTCGAAGGCAAGGACGGACGCGGTAGTGGCCAAGATCAACGGCGCGCTCGCCACGATGGAGGGCGTCGAAAGCTATGTGTCCGTCTCCGGTTTTTCTCTCCTCGACGGCTCCAACGCTCCGAACTCAGCGGCGTATTGGGTCATCCTCAAGCCGTGGGATGAGCGGACCACGCCGCAGACAAGCCTCCAGGGAATAGTGGGGCAGCTCTGGGGCATATCGTTCGCGACGCAGGAGGCCAGCATCTTCGCCTTCCCGCCGCCCGCCATTATCGGCCTCGGCGAAGCCGGGGGCTTTCAGATGCAGCTCCAGGACCGGGAGGGCGTAGGGCTCGCGGCCCTCCAGCAGATGGCTCAGGAGATGACCCACGACGCCAACGCCCAGGGGATGCTCAAGAACGTTTTCAGCACTTTCCGGGCCAACGTGCCGCAGGTCTTCGCGGACGTGAACCGAACGCAGGCCAAGACGCTTGGCGCACCCCTATCGGGGATATTCGACGCCCTCCAGGCCAACCTCGGATCGCTCTACGTCAACGATTTCAATAAGTTCGGTCGCACCTACCGGGTGAACATCCAGGCGGACTCCGATTTCCGAAGGAGCGTCGAGGATATCCGCAGGCTGGAAGTGCGCGGGACGAACGGACGGATGATACCGCTCGGGGCCATGGTGAAGGTCGAAAAGACGCTTGGGCCGCAGATCATAAGCCGCTACAATCTGTATCCGTCGGCGGCCATCAACGGCGAGGCAGCCCCCGGCTACAGCTCTGGAGAAGCGCTGCAGATCATGGAAAGCATGGCGGCCGCCAAGCTGCCTACGTCGATGGGCTACGAGTGGACGGGAATGTCGTACCAGGAGAAACTAACCGGCGGCCAAGCATTGGGGCTTTTCGCCCTCGCGGTGGTCTTTATCTACCTTGTGCTCTGCGCCCAGTACGAAAGCTGGTCGCTGCCGCTCTCGGTCATCCTCGTGACGCCGCTCGCACTCCTCGGCACAGTCGGGGCGCTCATGCTCCGGCAGTTTGACGTCAACATGTACACGCAGATCGGCATCATCCTCCTCATCGGGCTCGCCTGCAAAACCGCGATCCTGATCGTCGAATTCGCCAAAGTGCGCCATGAAGAGGGGGAAAGCATCACCGAAGCGGCCCTTGAAGCCTCGCGGCTCCGGTTCCGTCCGATCCTCATGACAGCCCTCACATTCATTCTCGGGACCCTTCCCCTGGTGATAGCAACGGGCGCGGGAGCTTCGAGCCGCCAAGCCATCGGCACGGCGGTCGTTGGCGGCATGCTCGTCGCCACCTTCCTCATGGTGGTTTTCGTGCCGGTCTATTACGTGGTGATCCAGCGGGTAAGCGAATGGATTCGCCCGCCGAAGAAAGCTCAATAGGCGTTGCCGCCGCGCAGCCGGGGCCTCGGGGAACCGGGGCGCGGCGTGCAACCGTGTCGGAAGAGTCGTTCGCATGGCGAGAAGAACCAAGGAAGAGTCCGAACGGACTCGCGAGAAAATCATCGAATCCGCTTTTGACGTGTTCACCAGCAAAGGATTCACGCGCACGACGCTAGGCGACATCGCGGAGGCGGCAGGCGTGACGCGGGGAGCCATCTACTGGCACTTCAAGGACAAAGTGGACCTCTTCATGGTGCTCTGCGACGAAATAGAAAGCTCCGCGGGCGTGCGTCCGGACGATCTGGCGGATTCGCAGGTGCGGACCCTCCAGGAAGTGCGGGAAAAAGTCCTTGAATACCTTTCTCATTTCGAGGAAAACGATTCGTATGGCGTCCTTTACGAACTGCTGCGGTACAGGACCGAGTACACCGAGGAACTCGAACCGGTTCGCAGGATGCATCAGGAGAATCAACGCAAGGTGCTCAGCCGGATCAAGAGCATTTTCGGACAACTGAAAAGCGCGGGGATGATTCGGGAGAACCTCGACCCGGAAAACGCCGCACTCATGCTCACGGCGTTCGTGTGCGGATTGATCGAACTCTGGCTGCTCGACAAGACCGCTTTCTCCATCATTCAAACCGCCTCTTCGCTACTGGACGATTTCCTCGGCGGCTTAGCGTGAGACAGACCGGCGGTGGAGACTCGTCCCCGAGAACGGGAGAAGCTCGCTCCACCGCGCCGAAAGCACCGGACGCAATATACCGAGAAGGACATGGTTCCCCGATGAATGCTCGCATTTTGTACATATTGGAAAAGGGAGCGGACGGAAGCGGCATCGACAGAGACGAAGCCCTGGAGCTTATGGGAGCCCCCGTGCACTCCAGGGAGGCGTACGCACTGATGGAGGCCGCGAACCGCCTGGCGCGCCAAACCTTTAGTGGAAAAGGAGAGGTTCACTTCCACATAGGGGTGAATATAGAGCCTTGCCCGATGGATTGCAGCTTCTGCTCGCTCACCCGGCAAGCGGGGATTTTTACGGAGAAGAAAGAGTTTCCGGAGGAGCAGATTATCGCATGGGCCAGGTCGGCGGAAGCAGACGCCGCGGACGCGCTCAATATCATGACGACAGGCTCCTACCCCCTCGAGAGGCTGCTCGAAATCGGCAGGATGCTCCGCGCCGAGGTTTCCACCCCGCTCGTCGCCAATACGCGCGACATCGATCACAAGGAGGCGGAGATGCTCATGGAAGCCGGGTTTGTCGGATTCTACCACGCGGTGCGTCTCGGAGAAGGGAGGGACACGCCCTTCAGGCCCGAGAGACGCCTGCGGACCATAAAAACGCTGAAAGAAACCGGCCTGCGCTGGATGAACTGCATCGAGCCGGTCGGCCCCGAGCATGAAAACTGGGAAATCGTGGATCTCATGCTGCTCGCGCGGGAATACGGGGCGACATACAGCGGAGTGATGCGGAGGATCAACTTCCCCGGCTCGCCGATGGAGAAATACGGGATGATAAGCGAGATCGAGTTGGCGAAGCTGGCGGCCATCAGCCGTCTCGTAATGGGCGATTCGGTCAAGGCGCACTGCACCCACGAACCCAACGCCCTGTCGCTGATCGCCGGGGCCAACCTGCTCTTTCCCGAGGTGGGGTCGAGCCCGCGGGACGAACTGGCCGACAGCAGCCACGGCGTCGGGAGGGGCGCGGGCGCTTGCGCCCAAATGCTGCGGGAGACGGGATGGCGCCCCGAGCTGCCGTCCAACTGTTTTGAATAGTCAGTCAAGGTAATGAGAGAACAAGGACGTTGGTAATTTCCGAAAATGGAAATACCGGGAAGCAGCCCCGCATCATGGACGCTGCAACACAAAACAGAGAAACTTGTTACGGGAAATCGCCCAGGCTGTCAGGCTTCATTTTGCATGTTGGGCGTAGGTTGGGGTGAACTGCGGCGGCCCCCAACAAGGGATGGCCATTGTCGGGGTTCACATTCGTTCGTTCCAACCTACAAAAACAAGCTTGATAAGGCAGTAATCTCCCCCAGCGCTGCATCGCTCCCATTTGCACTACATCAGAATCTTATCTTGAACCTATAATACCGGAGAGACCGTCGATAGTTGGTGCACTGCGCCTTCTCCCTCCGCGCACGGACAACTCGTCGCAGGCGACAGATCTTTTCACCAGCACCCAACACCCGCGCGCTGTCCGTTTTTCCGTTTGTGCATGCCCCTGCCAATGAGTCTGGGAGGAGAACCGAGGCGTTTATTGTCCTTTACACAATGCGACAGGTCGTCTAAAGATGCATTCAAACTCTTCATCCCCTGATCAAAGAGGAGGAATATGCCCCGCACAGCAAAGATTTTCGCCGCATGCACCCTTGCCGCCGTCTTCCTGACCCTTCACGCTCTCAGCGGAACTTCACCGGTTTGCGCCGGGGAGGCGAGTGAAGTTAGAGTCGGCTCATGGAAGACGGCCCAGACCATCCAACCTTTTTTTTACCAGGACTTCCTGCCCCCGGAAATGAAAATCACGGTGTTTCCCTTCACCAATCCCGCCGACCAGAAGACCGCCCTCCTTGCCGGAAGGCTGGATATGTGCGGGACCACGCTGGTGCACGCCATCCAGTCCGCCGCGAAGGGACAGCCCGTGGTGGTCGTGGCGGCGCTCTGCAACAAGTGCTCCGCCCTGGTCGTGAGGAAGGAGGGGGACGTCCAAAGCGTCGCGGACCTCAAGGGGAAAAAGATCGGCTACGTCCCCGGCACCATGCATGAAATCCTGCTGCGGGAGGCGCTCACCCGTGCGGGGCTTTCCCCAGAAAAGGACGTCACCCTCCTTCGGGTCGATTTCTTCGACATGGGAACGGCGCTCGCGGCGGGCGACATCGACGCGTTCCTCTCAGGGGAGCCTTTCCCGACGCTCGCCGTCGCAAAGGGCTACGGGAGGATTCTGTCGCATCCCTATTTCGACGATTCCATCGGGACGATCAATGCCGGCATGCTCGTGCAGCGCAAGACCATCGACGAGGACCCCGAACTGGTCTACCAGATTGTCCTTGCCCACGCCAAGGCCACCCGGCGCCTTATGGCAGATAGGGACGAATGGTTCGGGAAAGCGTCCGAAGTCGGAACGCCCCGTGAGATATTGGAAAAGGCCGTCCCCAACATTGAGCTAGCCTGGGACATGGACGAGGCGTTTGTGCTGCGGGCGCGGGCGCTGGGTGAAAGGATGCAGGCGCTCGGAGTGATCGACGCTCAGCCGGATTACAACAAGCTCTTCGACCTTGCTTTTGTGAAGCGCGTGCGCGGGGCGCTCGGCGAGGGCGGAGCGAAGGAGCTTGGCGAGCCGCTCGATGAGACGGCGGGGAAGGCCGGCGCCGAAGAGTCGAAAGCGCCCGACAAACCGTGACGGCGCCCGCAAAAAGACCAAAACCCGCACTGGGACGCGCACGGGAATGATTCGCTGGATTGTCCCTCTTCTAGGCGCAGCGCTGTGGTTCATGGCGTCGCAGACGGGAATCGTCCCGGCATACCTCCTGCCGCACCCCTTTAAGGTGGCCGAGGCGGGGTGGAGTTATATTTCGGGGGCATCCGGGGCAGGACCTTACGCCGGGAGGTTCGCGGGCGACCTCGCGGCAAGCCTCGGGAGAGTGGGAGCCGGTTTTGCGCTCGCCGCCGCGCTGGGGCTGCCGATTGGCATCCTGTCCGGTCGCGTGCGGATGGCGCGGGAGCTACTCGGCGGGACGATCAACGCGGCGCGCGCCGTTCCGGGCATCAGCTGGCTCCCGCTCGCCATGGTCTGGCTCGGGATAGGGACCAGGACCACGATCTTCCTGGTGGCGCTCGCCGCCTTTTTTCCAATATATCTGAACGCGGCGGCTGGCTCGCGGAATGTCGACCCGCTGTTATTGCAGGCGGGAGCCATGATGGGCGCGGGAAAGATGCGGAGCGCCTTCGCTATACTCCTCCCCGCCGCGATGCCGCACATCGTTACGGGGCTGCGGCTTGGGCTCGGCATATCGTGGGCCTACCTCGTGCTCGGGGAGCTTTCCGGAGTTCCCGACGGACTCGGGGCGGTCATCATGGACGCCCGCATGTCGGGAGACATAGAGATGATCGTGGTCGGGGTCATCGTCATCGCCGTGGTGGGGAAGACGAGCGACGCGCTTCTCAAACTCGCTTTGCGCGCGTGCTTCCGGAGCGCCCGGAGGATGCCCCGATGAATCCGGAAGATGCGAAAATGCGGGAGCCGGGCGCGGGGAAAGCGGCAGATGCGAGCGGCCGGGAGCGTCCCATGCTTGAGGTGGACAACATCTCCAAGGCGTTCCGGCAAAACGGAGACGCCATTCCGGCGCTTGAGGACGTTACGCTCCGGGCCGCGCGCGGGGAGCTCATTTGCCTGCTCGGCCCAAGCGGCTGCGGCAAGTCCACCCTCCTCAAGATCGTCGCGGGATTCATCCCTCCGGATAGCGGCGAAATCAGGATCGAGGGCTCGCCCATAACAGGCCCCAGCCCCGACCGCTGCGTCGTCTTTCAGGAGGACGCCCTTTTCCCATGGCTCACGGTCGCCGAAAACGTCGCCTTTGGCCTCAAGGGACGGCGTCTGGCGAAGAAGGCGCTTCGCGAAGAGGTCGAGGACTTTCTGGAACTGGTGGGGCTTGCCTCTTTCCGGGCTTATCTTCCCCGGGAGATTTCGGGAGGAATGAAGCAACGGGCGGCGCTCGCGCGAGTGCTCATCCTGAGGCCCAAGACGCTCCTCATGGACGAGCCTTTCGGGGCCCTCGACGCCCAGACGCGCGAGGACATGCAGGCGCTTCTCCTTGGCCTCCGCGAGCGATTTGCCCACACCATAGTTTTTGTCACCCACGACGTCGCCGAGGCCCTGGCGATTGGCGACCGGGTCTTCGTCATGAGCCCCCGCCCCGGCAGACTGGTGCTGGAAACGGCAATCGAGACCCGGCATCCGAGGGAGAGGGAGTCGGCGGAGACGATCGCGCTTGCCAGGAAGCTGCGGCGGAGCCTGAGGCCGTGAGGTTTACCCTCCCAGCACACTGCCGCGGCCAGACGCCGCGCGACGCCTCCCGGGAGAAAACCTTGAAGTCCGATATCTTGTGTGTTATCAAGACAAATAACAACTCTAACCGCATGGAGTGCAGCATGCCGCACGAGTATGCAATCGATAAGCACTATGAGACATTCATCCAACGGCAGATTGAGAGCGGACGATTCAAGAGTGCGAGCGAGGTCGTCCGCGAAGCGCTACGTTTGCTGGAAGAGCGCGAAGAGCGACGGGAAACGGGGGTCGAGAGCCTGCGATTGAGGATTCAGAAAGGGATGAACAGCGGCCCCGGCATCGCGTCTGAAGAAGTCTTTGATCGTCTCGAAACGAAGTATCGCGAGTTGGCAAGCAACTTCCGTCAAGGCTCATGAAGTGCGCATTTTCTCCGGCCGCTGAGCACGACATCGAAGATATCGGCGACTACATCGCGCGCGACAATCCCTCCCGCGCCATTTCTTTCATTCAAGAAGTTCGTGCGAGATGCATCAAGATCACTATGGCCCCAGAAGCAGCTCCCCTACGCCATGAACTCGGGGAAGGCATCCGCATGGCGACCCTTGGAAAATACCTCATTTTCTACACCCTTGATAACGAGAGCGTCCGCATAGAACGCATCCTGCACGGGGCGCGCAATATCCTGGGCCTTTTTGGGACATAATCCAGACAGTCCTGCTACCAACTTCGCTTTTTCCCGCCTGCGCGTCCGCCACCTGCCTTTGCCGTCTTCTCACTTTCCCATGCATTCTCGCCTCTCCCCGCCAAGAAAGCATCGGGGACGCCGCAGCCCGGCGCGCCGCAGGCGTCGGTGATCTCCCCGCCCTTGCTCTGGTGGTCGCGCTGGAGATGGAAATTGAGCCACGAGGAGGTGCGGTTCAGCTCCCACATGCGGGGAGGGACGCAGTCAAAGGCCAGCTCACGGGTTGCACCAGCCGCCGCCAACCGCCGGTAGGCCCTTCGCCACACGCAGTTGCGCTCGGGGCGGACCTCACAGCGTCCGTTCCGGCTCCCGCCGCAGGGTCCGTTCCGCATATGCTTTGGGCATTGGGACTCCGGGCAGAGGAAGGCCACGTGCTGAATCGCGCAGTCGCCGCAGCGCCGGCAGCCAAGAAGCAGCCACTTGGTGGAGTCCTCGAGGGCGTGCATCACCAGCCGCCCGGCCCTCCGCTTATCCAGCGCTTCGGCGACGATGCGAAGGCCCGGCTCCAGGGGGCTGTTGAAATCGAACATTATGTTGTGAGCCTGCTTGAACGCGTTATACCCCAAGCGCTCCATCCGTGACGCCGAGCTATTGAATCCGCCGGGCTCATCGGTGGACAACCCGGTTTTTGGATCTCTTCCATAGATATAGAAGCCGTTTTCCTGCGGAAAGTCGAAGTCGGGGATAAACTCCTCCCAGCGATTCTGGATCTCGGCGGAACGGTCCAGTATGCGGGCCGCAGCTTCAAAGCTCCCGTGGATTCCGGCGATGTGCACGCCACGATATCCAAGCCCTTTCACCACGGCTATCAGCCTCGCGGAGCGCTCGATCGCGGCGCTACGCCCCGCCTCCTTGCCGCGCCATTCGTCCTGAACGCGCCGGAGCAGTTTGTCCGTGACCACGACGCCGGGGATCTTGCCGCTGTTCATGACAGCCGCGACGCCGGGGGTTAAATGATAAATCGAGGCCAGCGTCGGCAGCCGGACGCCGAAATCCCGCTGCACCTGCAACAACTCCTGGAATTTGCGGGCGTCGTAGCCAAGCTGGGTGATGACGAAATGCGCTCCCGCCGCCGCCTTCCTACAGAGCTTCGCGTATTGCGTAAACGTTTCGCTTTCCACGCTTTTGAAGGGCGACACGGCGCAGCCGACGAAAAAGCCCTCCGGGTCTCCGCGCTCCTCCAGCTTGCGGCTCAGCATGTTCAAGGCGCAGACGAGCGATACGGAGTCGAGATCAAAAACCGGCTTTCCCTGCCCTCCAAACCCGGTTCCCGAATAATCGCCGGTGAGCGCCAGGATGTTCTTCATGCCCATTCGGTCCAGCTGCCATGCGCGGGATTCCATGCCGATCCGGTTCAGGTCGCGGCAGGTGAAGTGCGTGATGACGTCCATGCCGAACCGGAAGATTTCGTGCCCGAGCACATCGGGGCTCAGGGAAGGGTTCCCGCCGGGGTTGTCGGTCATGGAAACGGCGGATATGCGCCCGTCGGCGTAGGCGTCGGAGGCGATTTTAAGGACCGCGTCGATCTTGCGCCCCTTCGATTCGCGGCCAGGAACAAGCT
>CALFXO010000124.1 GCA_937958025.1 uncultured Syntrophobacteraceae bacterium | reverse complement strand
AATATTATTCAGATCAATCGTCCTTGCTTTGCGGTTTCCACGCTCCTAAGGGACGTTCGGGAAAGACGATGAGCTTTCTTCCGGAGTAATTGAGAATAAGCCCGATAAGGCTTGCGGCAATCTTCGATAATGCGGGTGAGCACTTCATGGTCAGGAATAAATTGGTAGAGGCGAGATCTATCCCCGCAATTATGGAGACGACAAGAGCGTAGACAATGACTTCGGTTATTGAAGTCCATTTTGCCTTGTGTCTGAAGAGGAGCAAGATGCTTAGAAAGTAATTTAGAGCTGCGGCTATGGCGAAGGCGCTCAATGCCGAGGTGTTAACCGTGAAGCCTAAATAAAGGAGCGACAGGAATACTGCCAGGTTGCAGGCAGCCGAAAGCCCTCCAATCAAGAGATACACCAGGAATTGGATTGGCACGGGAGCCTTGGGGCCATTGTAGCGAATTATGGAATAGAGGGCCCTGAAAGCATCCCTGACGCCGATTTTTTTCCCTTCCTCATAGGTGCGGCCATAGTATGAGATTCCCATCTCGTAGATGCGCACCCGTTTTTGGGCTATCTTGGCAACAACTTCAGGCTCAAAGCCGAACCGATCTTCTTTTATATCAATTGCCTGGATGACTTCCCGCCTGAAAACCTTGTAGCAGGTTTCCATATCCGTGAGGTTTAGGTCCGTAAACATGTTGGAGAGAAGCGTCAGGAGGCGGTTTCCTACAGAATGCCAAAAATAGAGAACGCGATGAGCGCCGGATGACAGAAAACGGGACCCCAAAACCACATCCGCTGTTCCGTCAACGAGAGGGACAATGAGTTTGCGAAGCTCCATGGGATCGTATTCAAGGTCAGCGTCCTGTACGGCGACAAAATCGCCCGTTGCTTTCTTGAACCCGGATCGCAAGGCAGCGCCTTTGCCCTGGTTTTTTTCGTGCTTAATAAGCACTATGGTTTCAGGATATTGCCTCTCAAGATTTTCTGCGATTTTAAGGCTTCCGTCTCTTGAAGCATCATCCACAATGATGATCTCGAGTGACAGGGAATTGTCCGCGAGATCAAGGACTTTACTGATTAATTTCTCAAGGGTCCGCTCCTCGTTGTAGCAGGGCACGACGATGCTTAGCTTTGGCATGGCATCCAACCTTCAGCTAATTGTGAGTCCTGGACTTAGAATGCGCCTCGCGCCTCACAGACGTCTCCGATAGTTCGCAAATATATCAAATCCTTAAAAAGCCGTCCATGCCTGAAATGTGACAACCATGGCAGGGGTTGGATGCAGGATAAGCGCCACTACACAGGAACAGAAGCGAAGAGCGGCATTTTACAATCGATTGAAACTTGGCGCCACCGCAAGCGTCGTTATTCCGCTCTCGGATATCTTCGTCCAGGCGATTTCAAACGCAAGACAACCATAGACCCTTAACCTCCCCTCCAGTGAAACGGGGTAAGTGCAACCCTGACTTCCCCCGCCATGTCGATCGAGCGGGGGAAACCGCCTCATTCCTCCGACGCCGCCATCTTTTCATTCGGGAGAGCGTGAGCATCCTGACGCTGGATTTCCGGCGCGTCCCACCCGCCGCCCAGCGCTTTGTTCAAGGAAACGAGATTTGTGAGGATGATGGATTCCGATTCGACGAGACTGCTCTGTGCGCTGTAGAGGGACCGCTGCGCATCCAGCACGTCGATAAAGTTGGTGAGTCCTTTCCTGTACAGTTCGTCGGCCAGATCGACGGCTTCCCTTCTGGAGCGGACGGCGTCTTCGAGGAGCTTGCGCCTTGCCTGCTCCGTTTGGAAAGCGCTGAGAGCGTTTTCCACGTCTTCCAGGGCCGTTAGAAATGTGGACCGGTATTTGGCGAGGGTTTCGTCATATACGGCCCGCTTGTTTTCGATGTTCGCCCTTGTTTTCCCGCCGTCGAAAAGGAGCGTGGATAGCTCCGGGACAAGCGACCAGTAGCCGCTCGAGAGCGACAGCAGATTGCCCGTGCTCTTGCTGTTGACGCCGAGTCCCAGCGTGAGGTCGAATTTCGGATAGAGGTCCGCCACGGCGACCCCGATATCCGCCGACGCCGCCGCAAGGTTGCGCTCCGCCTGCCGCAGGTCTGGTCGGCGGGTGAGAAGGTCGGAAGGCAGTCCCACCGCGACAACGCCGTCGGCCTTCGGGAGGGGGCGGTCTTCGAGCAGTCTCGCCCTGAGCGCCCCGGGCTCTTTTCCGAGCAGCACGCCGAGGCGGTGAATGGATTGCTTGATGGAATTCTGGTATGTGGGAATATCGGATTCCGTCGTGGTCTTCTGCGCCTGGGCCTGCGCCGCATCCAGGTAGCTGGTCAGCCCGAGCCGGTGGCGCTCCCTGGCGACTTCCACGCTCTGCTGCTGGGCGTCCACGTTCTTGCGCGTGATATCGAGCTGCTCCTGGCTTGCACGGAGCTCTATGTAATACTTCGCGACGTCGCCGAGCAGAGTCAGCAGCGTGTCGTTCAATTCCTCCCTGCTGGCGTCGAGCCTCGCCTGGGCGGCTTCGACGCTTCGCCGGACGCCCCCGAAGACGTCGATTTCCCAGCTCGCGTCGAACCCGGTCTTATAGAGGGTGGCGTTCGTCGAAGCGCCTTCCGCATAGGTGTTTTCCCCACTGTCTTCACGATCCACCGACGCCGTCGCGTTCGCCGTGGGCAGCCCCGCGGCTTTCGCGGAGACGACTTCCGTCCGGGCCTGGATGATCCTCGCCCTGGCCTGTTTCACGTCGAGGTTCGATCTTACGGCCTCCTCCATCAGATAATTCAGGTCCGCGTCGTCAAAATATTTCCACCACGCGGTTTGCTCCAGGGAGGGCGCCGTTTTCCCGTCCTGCGCCCCGGCGCCTTCCGCCCATTGGGGTGGCGCATCGAGCGCCGGACGGACGTAATTGGGACCGACGGCGGAGCACCCCGCCAGGAGCGCGCCGCCCAACGTTGCCGCAATAATGGCTTTTCTCAACTCCGGCCTCCTTTTGTCGCGCCGCGCCCGCCGGAAGAGACGGCTGCGGTTGCGTCCCTGGTTTCAGGGGTTTCGACGAAAATGTCCATCTGCTGCCCGACATAGGCGGGGAGCGCGTTGCGGTCGAAGCGGTAAATGACCTGGAGCACCCGGGTGTCCACGCGCTCCGTGCTGCTTCCCGTGAGCGAGGTCTTGGCCGTGACGTACGGCTCCACGCGAACGAAAGCGAGATCGGTCGAGAGGTCGCTGTTGCCCCTCATGAAGGCGACAGCCCTGCTTCCGGTGCGGAAGCGCCATGCGTCGTTTTCATCGATGTCCACGCGGACGTGCAGCGCATCCAGGTTGCCCAGCATCATGAGCGGCGTGTCGAGCGCGCCGGTCGGGGCGTATTCTCCGGAGCGTACGTTGACCTGGAGGACTTCGCAGTCTATCGGCGCCCGCACCGTGAGCCGCTCGATGTTGCATTCCGTCTGCCTGAACGCGGCTTCCGCCGACGCAACGTCCGCCTTGGCGCTTTCCACCTTGGCTTCCGCTAGCAGTTGGGCGTTGCGCCGCTGTTGCACCTCGTCAACGCTCACCGCCCGCCGGTCGGTTACATTGCGCACCAGCGCGTACTGCGACCTGTAGTCCTCGAGGGACGCCTTCGATTCCTCAACGGACGCCCTGGCCTTGAGGAGATCGGTTCGCTTGACCAGCAGTTCCGCGCGCAGCTCCCTGTCGTCGATCAGGAAGAGTGCGTCGCCCGCCTTCACTTTGTCTCCAACCTTGACGTGCACCGTCTTGACTATGCCGGCGATGGACGTCCCGATCTTTATGTTGTCGGTGCTTGCTTCCACGATCCCCGCCCCTCCGATGTACGCCTTGTAAGGCGCCTGGGCGGGCTGGGCCACGGGCTGCGCCGGGGGCGTCTCCTTCTCCGACTGCGCCGCGACCATGCCGGCGACAACAAGACCGCAGGCCGCGATGAAAGGCAAAATCTTGTTCCTGATCTTCATGTTCTTCTCCTATAACGAGGCTAATGCGGCGGCTTTGTCCGCTTCTTCAATCTTTACGATCCGTCCATCGTCCATGTGCGCGATCCGGTCGGCGAAGTCAAAGATGCGGGCGTCGTGCGTCACGATCACCAGAGCGCGGTCCCGCGCCATGGCGACGCTCTTGAGCGACTCCATTACGAGCTGTCCTGTTTTGTGGTCGAGGGCGCTCGTCGGTTCGTCGCAGACGATCAACTTCGGCTCGTGCACGAGGGCGCGGGCCACGGCCACGCGCTGTTGCTGGCCTCCCGAGAGTTGCGCCGGGAGTGCGCTTTCCCGTCCTTCCAGGCCGACCTTTCGCAAGCACTCCACGGCCTTCGCCAGCGCCTTTTCCATGGGGACGCCGTTTATCAGCAGCGGGACCGCCGCGTTTTCCGCGGACGTCAGGGCTGGGATCAGGTTGAACGCCTGGAAAACGAAGCCGATTTTTTCCCCACGGTAGTGCGTGCGCTCCAGTTTCGAGAGCTTCCGGAGGTCCCTTCCGAAAAGCTCGCATTCGCCATCGTCGTGGTCGAGAATGCCCGCGATGACCGAGATGAGAGTGGTTTTCCCACAACCGGAAGGCCCGACCAGCATGAGAAGCTCGCCAGGGCGCACCTCGAGGTCCACGCCGCGAAGGGCTTGCACCCGCGTCTCCCCGGCTCCATAGACTTTTGTGATGCCGCGGCAGCTCACCGCGGGTTTTTCCTCGCTATTCATGAACTCACCCCTTGAACACTACCGCGGGTTCCAGCTTTATGACTTTACGCGCGCTTATGAGAGCCGCAAGCAAGACGATGAACAACACCGCGCCTCCGCTTCCGAGCAGCAATGGCGCGGTGATGCGCATCGACAGGCCGCCGCTGCCCTGGGTCGCCCTGGCGAACAGGGCTGTCGCTCCCGCGCCGATGCCGAACCCGACGAAACCGACAAGAAGGGCTTGCAGCAGTATCATCGTAAGCACCAGCCGGTTGGTTGCGCCCATTGCCTTGAAGACGCCGAAATAGCGCAGATTGTCGAGCGTGAAGTTATAGAAGATCTGCCCCGTGACGGCTGCTCCTACTATGAATCCGACGACCACCACGAAGCCAAAATTGACCACAATGCTTGTGTTGTCGAATACATACTGTAATGATATTTTCTTGAAGTCCTGCGCCGTGTGAGCTCCAAGCCCCGTTTGTTTGGCTATGCGCGCGGCCACGATGGAAGCGCTTTCGCCGCTCTTGGGTTGCGCCAGTATGAACGTGAGCAGTTTGCGCTCGTCCAGCGAGAATGTCTTGGCGCGGGTGTATGTGGTGTAGATGACCGGCTGGGATTGAAAAGTGTTGGTCGTGCGGGCGAACCCCACCACCTTCGCCCGTACGTCGTTTATCTCCAGAATGTCCCCGATTTTAAGCGGCGTCGCGGGCTCGCCTTTCTTGCCGGAAGGCGTGGCGAGCCTTCCCTTCGCGCCGGTTTCGTCCACTATGATTGCGTCCGGAAGCCGCAGGTCCGCAAGCTTTCCCTCCACCATCACAGGCGGGCCCCCGATAAGCGTCGAATCGTCCAACCCCACTATGATGGAGTTGACCGTTTCGCCGTTGGCAAGGCGCACCTTCTGGTTGCCCTTGTAGAGGGGGACCGCCCACTCCACGCCTTCTATTCCGCGCACGCGGTACAGCTGGGTGTCGAGCATGGGCTTGGAGTCGTCGATCGTTTGCACCTTTGGGTCCATCACCCAGATCTGGGGGAGGGCGATGTCAGTGATAAAGCCATACACCGTGTTCAGAATGGAGAGCAAAATCCCCGGCTGCTGGATCATGAGGACCGACGCCATGGCGATGCCGGTTATGATGCCGAGGTACTTGCCGCGATCTCCGAAGAGCATCTTGAATGCTATCTTAATCATGATGGCAGTTTCTCTCTTGTGAGGCGGGGTTGAGCGTACAGGCCACCCAAAAAATCCTCACCTCGGTTTCGACCGTATGACCCCGACCGCGAAGGATACTATCTGGCGAACAAGGTCCTCCTCCCCGTATCTTTCCAGCAGGGCTTTCTCTGGAGGACCGTTTTCCTGCTTTCCCCATACATGGAGGACTTGGTGAAGCCCCCCTTGCACGAAAACCATTCGCAGAAAGATGTCCGCATCCGATAACTCCGGCTCGCAACGGCTCACGGCAGCGTCGAAGCGCGCTTTTATCGGATCGAAATTGGGCCGTATGAGTTTTTCAAATTGGGGAGGCGGCTCGTTGATGCAGCGGCCCATGAGGCGCATGAAGGCGTCCATTCCCTCTTCCCCGCTGGCTCCCTGGGCGACTATCGGCCGGACCAGGGCTTCCATCACCGCTTCCAGGCTCGGGGGCTGCCCACCCGCTTCGGCTTCGGCGGCGTCGAGCATTGCCAGTTGGGCTTCGCTCAGCGGCGCGAGACGGTGCAGGAAGACCGCCGAGATGAGGGCGTCCTTGGAGCCAAAGTGATAGTGGATGGAAGCGGAATTCGTTTTCGCCGCTTCCGTGATGTCTCGCAGGGAGGTCCCTTCGAGGCCTCTTTCCGCAAACAGTCTTTCCGCCGCAAGGAGGATTCGCTTCTTTGTCGGGGTCTTTCCAGGTGAATTTGCCATAGCTTTTTCTCCTTTGGAAATATTCTGTCAAACGAGTGATTAAATAAATCGACTGACTGAATATTGTCAAGATATTTTTTCACGGCCGAATTATTAAAAAATGATATAAAATCAGCCTATTTCAAGTATGGTTCCGGGGCGCTGTGAAACGGTCCTGGACTGGCGGCGTGCTTTAAAGGGAAGATGCCTGACGATATTGAATGAGGCGGGAGTAAAAAATGAGAGACGAGAGGGGGCGGAGGCGTGAATTCACCCACCGCCGCCTCGCTCTGCCGCTTTTTTGCTTAGAAGTTGAAAACCTTGGCTTCCGCCGCCATGTCGATCAGGTGGGGGCCGCCATCGAGCTGCATATTGGTGGAGAACTTCGCCTCGTCCAGCTTGCGGTTCTTGGCGCAGGGGGTGCAAACGCCGATCTGCACTTCGTTTTCGACGAGATAGGGCAGGTAGTCGCCGGGGCAGTCGCCCGTGGTGGTCTTCTGGGTGAGGTCCCTGGTCTTGTCAGCCCACATGACGCCGCCGTCAATGAAGAACAGGTTCACCTTATGGCTCTTGGAATGGGCCACTTTCGCGAACTGAAAGCACCGGGTCGCGGCTTCGTTGTCGTCTTTGCTCAGGATAAACAGGAAATTGGCCATGCCCTTCTTCCTCCTTTTCTATGGATGGTTGGATAGTGGAAAAAAGCACCCATCACCATAGGCAAAACGGCGACTCATATCAAGTATAAAAGCTATTGAACGGTTATCCATCCACCGCGCCTATCGCTTCATTCCGGAAGGCATCCGGATGATGAAGCTGGCGCCCGCGCCGGGGCTCGATTCGATCGCGACGGCGCCTCCCAGCTCCTCCCGGACGATGGCGCGCACGGCGTCCATGCCGACGCCCCGGCCCGATACGTCGCTCACCGTTTCCGCCGTGGAAAATCCCGGCATGAAGATGATCTCCATTCCCGCCGCGTCGTCGAGTGCGCGGGCTTCCGCCTCCGTCATGAGCCCTTTCGCGACCGCCTTGCGCCGGAGCGCATCCGGGTCCAGCCCGCGCCCGTCGTCGCTAACGCAAATTTCGAGCGAACCGTTGTCCTGCCGGATGGAGCAACGGAGCGAGCCTTCGGGGGGCTTCCCCGCCGCCTCCCGCTCCTCCGGGGGTTCGATCCCGTGGTCGAGCGCGTTGCGGAAAATGTGGATGAGCGGCGTGTTGAGGGCGCGGGCGATATCGACGTCCATGCGGGCGTCTTCCCCTTCGAGCTCGAAGCGCACCTGCCGGTCGAGTCTGTCGGCGAGGCCGGGGACGATCCGGAGCGCCCTGGCGAGACCCTTGCGGGCGGGAGTCATGCGAAGCTCCGCGAGCGCGCCAGCAATCTCCCGCCGGGCGGCTTCCGGAACGCTTTCCATGGCGGATATCCTGTCGATTTGCGCGGCGAGTATTTTCGCCGAAACGCGCAGCACCGCGTCGCCGCCTCCAAGAGGATCATACCCGAGGAGCTTTCCCGTGTTCTCGACGATCGCACCGAGTTCGGCTTTGAGGTCCTCCATGGACGCTCTCGCGGCGGATGCGGTCACGGGGTCGATCCGGGTCTCCTCCCGCATGCTCCCGAAAGCGTCTTCCAGTCCGGCAGCGAGTCCGCTCAAGGCGTCGAGCCCGAGCGTGGCGGCCGTTCCCTTGATGGTGTGGACGCCACGGAACACTTCGTTCACCAGCGGACGCGGGTCGCCCGCTCCGTCCAGCTCCCGGAGGCGCTCTCCGACCTGGGCCGTGATGCGCCCTGCCTCCGTGAGGAAGTCGCAGAAGAGGTCGGGGTCTTCGGCGATGATCTTGAGCTGCATGTTCTCGCGGTCGGCCTGGGCGATCTCGGCGGCCATCTCCTTCGCCCGCGTGACGTCCTCGATGGTGACGAGAAAGTGCGGCGTCGCGTCTCCCCGGTCGATCAGGTGGAAGCGGGTGCGTATCCAGACGCCCCCGGATTCGCGCGAACGCTTGCGCCGCTCCATTTCGGGGGGGATTTCATCGCCGTTGCCATCGGCGTCGCGCTCCGGCAGCAGCCATTCCTCGACGGGATTGAGCGGCGCCATGTCCTCTTCGGGGAGGATGCGCTGGCGCAGCAGGTCGAGGAATTCCTCGAGCTTGGCGCGCTCGGCGGCGCGGCTCCCGGTGAGCCCGATGAGCTCGGGAAAACGCCTCCCGCGAAGGTCCTGGACCCCGAGGATGGATTCGCAAACGAGGGAGTATTCGGGGGCCACCCGCAGTTGCTCGTCGAGGGATAGCAGCCCCACGGGGGCCGTGTCCATGATGCGCCGCAGATTCGCGGAGCGCTCGGCGACGAGTCCGTCGAGATGGCGCATCGTGCTGTTGATCGTCCCCAGCATGAGGTTGAAGGAGGACGCCAGCTTGCCGAGTTGCGCGTCGTCGTGGACCGGCATTTCCGCCGCGAAATCGCCCGCCGCGACCCGCTCGATGGTCGCCGCGATTTCGTCGATGAGAGTGGAGCGGAAGACGTCCTTTTCCTCCAGCTCCCTGTGGCCGCGCTCGAGCGACGCCACCCGCGCCGCGAGACTCCCGGGGGCGAAGGCTTCCATCTGGTTGTCCGCGCCGGTTCGGGTCTTCCGAGCTGCCGCGTCGGCGCGCTCTTGAAGAGCAAGGGCGGCCTGTTCGGCCTCCTCCAGGAGGCTCGCCAGGCTCTTCTTTCCGTCGAACCTGGGGCCCGGATCGTAGTTGGTCCTGATCCTTATCAGGATTCTGCGCGTCTGGTTGACGAAGCAATTGTCGTCATGGCTTTCGTCGCATTTGCCGCAGAGTCCATCGACGGCCTCGAGGGCGCGGTTGCACTTTTCAATATCGTATTGGGTCGAATCCTCCGGAAGCGCGGCCAGTGCATGGTCCGCGTTCACCTGCCGCGCGTTTTTGACAAAATCCATGAGCACCTGCTGGGCCAGGTCCGCCAACACGGCGTTGGCGTCCCGCCCTGCGAGCTTCTTCACGAGTTGATGGGCCTTGAATGCGTCCTTGTGGCTTCCTACCGGCATAGTGGGGCCTCGCTTGAAAAGGGGAAAAGAGATAAGCGCGCAATGGAAAGCGGGTCATGGTCAACGGGTGATTCCGAGGTCCGCGCGCATCCGGGCGACGGCGGCGGCTCGGTGGAAGGAGCTTTGTAGATGCGCCGTCACGGCCTCCTCCATGCCGAAACCGGCGAAGACGGCGGCGGCGTTTGAAAATGCCCCATCGTCAGGGAGGGAGCGCTCCCCGGCGCCCACGCGGTCAAGCGTCTTGTAGAGCCTTTCGCCTTTCATGGCTTGCACGTCGTACCAGTCGAGGATGCGGGATATGAACGCCACTGCCTCGTCAGGCTTTACGCCGTCCGTCAGCTTCAGGCCTTTCATGTGGGCGGAGCTTGCGACCCCTCCCACGTGGACGGCGTAACTGTCGCCCCGCGCCACGAGGCCGATGTCGACGCAGTAAGATTCCATGCAGTTGCGAGGGCAATCGGACACCGCAATCTTCACGTCGAATTTCATGGGGCGTCCGTAGAGCGCCTTGTCGATTTCGAGGGAAAGTCCGAGCCCGTCCAATCCCTGCGAGAACTGGCAGAGCGCGCCGCAGCACCCGCGTATGTTTCGGACGCCCGTGTGGAGCACTCCGATGCGGAGGCCGACCGAGGCGAGTTCATCGCGCACGGATTCAATTTGCTCGGGGCGGAGCAGCAGGATGATGCGCTGGGCGTGGGTGAGCTTGACTAGGCCATGCCCCCTGGAGGCGAGTTCGGTGAGCTTCGCCATCTGCTCGGCCGTGAGGAGCCCGCCGGGGCAGTTGACGAGCGTCGCCATCGCGCCGTTGCGTTGTTTGAGACCAATACCCCAGAGCGGCTCGTTTTCGCCTTCCGGCCCCTTTTCCGTCTGGCCGCGCAATGCCTTGGCCAGCAGGTCCGGGAAGCGGGAGTCCAGTTCGAGCACTTCGATGGAAACGGCGAACGCGTCGCCTGCCTGCTCCGAGGCGGCGACTCTGCCTTTCACCTCGCCGACGTCGCCCATGGCGATTTCCGCGCCGAAATAGACGATTTCTCCGGGGACGGCTTCCTCATCCGTCCCGACGATGGTCGTAAACGGAATTGCGACGGGTGTAAATTCTTCCGCCAGCCCCAATGGCTCCGCGTCGAGCATGACGTCTTCGAGTGCGATTTTTAGAGTCACAGCTTGGGCCTTTCAGTTGTTGCGCCACGGATGGCGGTTCTTTTCGACTCACAACGGCGCGGGGCGCTCCAGCGCGCCTCCCCCGCCCTAGGAAGATTCATTATCCTGCTCCTTATTTCCAGGGATCGAAAACGCCAGTATATTGAACCGCTAGTGCGTGTCAATATACTGTTTTTGACCGCTCCTTCGACTTGACTTTTTCCTCTGATGCCGCTAAACGGAAGGGAAATTCAGGGCCTCAGGAACGGAACACGGTGCGAATCCGTGGCGGTCCCGCCGCTGTAACCGGGGACGCGGGCTTCACGTGCATTTTCCACCGTGGCGAGCGCAATCACGCATCGTCACGGGAAGGGAGAAGCCCACGGGCGATCCGGAGCCAGAAGACGACTGAGTCGCCCAGTATAATAGGGATCTGATGGTAAAGGGCCCCCAGAGCCGATGTGGCTATTGGGGCCCTTTTTTTGTTTTTCCCGCGGAGGAGCGGGTGGAATGGGTGACATACTGGGTGAATTATGAAGATGCGCGCGGTCGTGGTGAGGGAGATAGGAAGTTTTGAAATAACGGAAGTTCCGCTGCGGGACATCCGGGATGACGAGGTGTCGATACAGGTCGAGGTGACGGGGCTTTGCCGCACGGACCTCAAGCTCATACGGGTGGGGCACCGGGATTTGACCCTCCCGAGGATTCCGGGAGAGGAGGTCGTCGGCGTCATCCGGAAGACCGGTGGCGCGGCGGGAAGTTTTAGAGAAGGGGACAGGGTGTACGTCTATCCCGGCGTCTGGTGCGGCGAGTGTCCGTCGTGCCGGCGCGGGGCCGAAAACCTCTGCCGGGGAATGGAGATAATGGGATTCCACCGGGACGGCGGGTTCGCGGAGTATGTGATCGCGCCCGTGCAGAGTCTGCTGCCGGTTCCCGAAGGACTCGCGCCAGAGCTTGCCGTCTTCGCGGAGCCCCTTTCCTGCTGCCTGAACGCCCTGGAGTTGGCCCGGCTCGGCGAAGGCGAGACGCTCGGGATCTGGGGCGCGGGGCCGGCAGGCGCGCTGCTCCATAGGGCGGCTCGGGCAATGGGGGCGCATCCCTTCTGCATCGATCCCGATCCGAGGCGGCATCAGCGGATGATGGGGGCGGGGGCGCGCGACGGGAGGACCTTCGACGTTTGCATCGTCGCCGTGGGGGCCGTCGCGGCCTACGAAGACGCCCTCGGGGCGCTCAACCCGCGCGGGCGGCTCGTAGTGTTCTCCGGGCTTCACCCATCGGAAGACCGCCTGCCGGTCAGCTTCAACCAACTGCACTATTACGAGCAGACGCTTGTCGGCGCCTACGGGTGCCAGTTCCGGCACGGGCGGCGGGCGCTCGACCTCATAGCCTCCGGAGAAGTCCCCGTGGCGGACCTGATCTCGCACCGTCTGCCGCTCGAGAAGCTCGAGGAAGGGCTCGATATTGTCGCGAATCGCGGGGGGATGAAAGTCCACCTGTATCCATAAGGAAAGGGAGGTGAACGCCATGACGTACACGGATGAGTCGGTGAAACTTTTCGGTTGGAATATTCAGCGGTTGATTCGGAAAGAAAATCTGAGCCGGAGAGAGAGCTACGCGATGTTCAGGGAAGTGCTGCTCGAGGCCCAGCCGGACTTGCAACAGGGGGCGTTCCTCGCGGCGCTCGCGGCGAAAGGTGAGACCGCCGCGGAAATCGCGGGCGCGTGGGAGGCTATATCGGATCTCGATACGGTGCGGGTGGAAGAAGATTTTGGCGCGCCGCTTGTCGAGAATTCCGGCACGGGAATGGACCAGCTGAAGACCTTCAACGTGAGCACCGCCGCATCCATCGTAGCGGCTGCAGGCGGGGTTCGGGTGGCGCGGCACGCGGCCCGGGCGCTCACATCCTCGTGCGGCGCGGTGGATCTCGTCGAGGCGCTCGGGGTGGACGTGGAGTGCGACCCCGCGACCGTCGCGAGGAGCATCCGGGAGGTCGGAATCGGGGTTTTCAACGGCATGAGCGCCAAAGTCCATCCACGTTCGCTTGCGCGGATACTCATGCAGATCCGCTTTGGCTCCACCCTCAACATAGCGGCGTCGCTTGCCGGGCCCTGCCGCCCGACGCACGCCCTGCGGGGCGTCTGGTCGGAGGCCGCCGTTCCCAAGGCCGTCGAGGTTATGAAGGAAATCGGCGTCGGCCGGGCGATGGTCGTGCACGGCTTCGATGCTACGAGGGAAAAGGGCATGGACGAATTCTCCACGATCGGAGAAACTCTCGTCCATGAGTATCTTCCCGACGGCCAGGAGAACGTCTTTTCCATTGCTCCAGAGGACATGGGCGTGAAACGCGCGGACTATTCCGCCGTAGCCGCCCTGGGTGACGTGAAGGAAGAGGCCGCTCGCTTTCTTGGGGTCATTGGCGGCGTTGGAAGCCCGGAATGCCAGGATTTCGCATGCCTCAACGCCGGAGCGATTTTCTACCTTGCCGGCAGGGCCGGGGACATCGCATCGGGTGTGGAGATGAGCCGCGAGATCATCGGGAGCGGGAAGGCCCTCGCAAAGCTCTCTGAGTGGGTGACGACTCAGACGGCGCCGTCGGGTGACGGGATCGGGAGGCTTTTAGCGTTGGCCAAGGAAGCGGGCGTCGCCGACCAACTGAGGGCCGCCGCTGGTGGAGCCATACTCACGGCCCGGAGCAGCTGAAGTCCAAGCCCGCGCTGGCATGATCCAAGTCCGCTTTGCCGATTGCCTTTCCGGAAATCATGAACTGGGAAAAAGGAATCTGCAAAGCGGATTGGATCTGAGAAAGGCAACGCCTTTAGAATTCCAGCTCGAGCTTCTTCTCGCAGAAATCGAATATAGCGGGCTCTGTTTCGCTTCCGTCGTCATAGACGGCCTTGATGTACTGCTTGCATTCTTCATTATTGGTGCTGTTGTCCCATGCGATCGTCTCTGTCGCTCCGGGGGCTATGCCCTTGCCGACGTTAAAGCTTCCCCACTTCTTGTTGTCTTCTGAAACCATCAGCTTCTTTATGGTGTTCTTGGTGGTGTTGTGCACTTTGAACTGGTAATCCTGTGCGGACGCTTTTCCCGACAAACCAAGGACGGCTGCCAATGCAAAAATCATAATCCCAATAAAAATGATGCGTCCTCTCGATTGCATAATGTCCCTCTCATGTTGGTGTTGGTGGAATGAATGCTCGCAAAGCAACAAAAGGAACCCAGGTCGTGCGGGAATGGGAGGCGTTGCCGCTCTTCCACGCTTGGCGCACTGTCCGTAAATGATTATCGGTTATACTGATGCAAAGCATAAGAGAAATTGTGCTACTGGATAGGACACGGGAAAGGCCTCGTAAAGCTCCCGGAATGGGCGGCGATACAGGCGCTTGCCTGGAGGCGGGCGTCACAGAAAAACCGAGGGCCGTCGCTATGAAAGCGTAGTTCTCCATCCTCAACGAGGATAATCGCATCTAGTCCACCGGCTTCCATGCCTGGAGCGGCCAGAGCCAGCAGCCCGTGATTCCATCGCTCGGACGGGTGCGCACGGCGGGCGCCGATTCACTTGCGCCCACCCTACGCCGGACTGCCGCCATGAGAAGCGTCTGAACCGAAGCCCGGCGCTATGGCTGAATTTCGGCGACAACCTTGCCCGTGCTCGCCGGATCGTAGCCGGGAAGCGCGGATAGCTCCGTCCGGAAGGCCCGCGTCTGGAGGACGTCGAGTAGGATGCTGACGGCGGGATGTTCCTGGAATTCGTGAGGGATGACGAGATCGCACCGCACCATCTCGAGCGGCACGAAGTCGAGCCCGTAGGCCGCCGCCACCGCCCGCAGGCCGAGCGCGGCGTCCACCATGCGGAAGGCGACGAGCTGCGCCCCCTCGAAGTGGCCCGACACCAGACGGTTGTAACCCATGATCCGGCTGCCCGGAATCCCGGCCTTCCTGAGGCATTCGTCGAAGAGAATCCGGAGCGCCGCGCCTTCCTCCCGGTTGACGAACCGCACCCCTTCGAGCGCCAGATCGGCTATGGTCTTGATGCCGTAAGGGTTGCCGGGGGCGACCATGAGCCCTTCCTCAAAGGAGGAGAAGGCGATGACCATAAGCTTCGATCCGGGCACGATTCTTCGTGCAAGCTCGAGGTTGGAT
Source organism: uncultured Syntrophobacteraceae bacterium (assembly GCA_937958025.1). Taxonomy (GTDB): domain Bacteria; phylum Desulfobacterota; class Syntrophobacteria; order Syntrophobacterales; family Syntrophobacteraceae; genus CALFXO01. Next base: position 14,768 of record CALFXO010000124.1, on the reverse strand, counting down.
TCGGCTCCTTCGAGATTATGGAGATGCGCCGCCGCTATGTGGGCGTGACCGGCGGCGAGCCCCTCCAGCGCGCTGAAGCTCGAGGCGAACCGGCACTGGAGCCTCGCGTCTCCGGCGTAGCGCGACACGTATTCCCCAAGTATGGAGAATGCCGGGTCGCAGCCGAGAAGGAGCGCCTTCTTGTCCATGTTTTCGCTCGGCTGGATCATCTTGACGCTTTCCGCATTAGGCTGGAGGAAGCCGTCCGCGGCATGGAAACCCTCGTTTATCATCCATCGGCCCTCGATCGGATGGGCCACGAGGCGGTCGCGCACCTTCGTCACCGAGACGCGCGTGCAGCCCGAATGCGCCGCATCCGCGAGGGTTACGGTCTTTTCGCATTCGGATTCCTCGATGACGAAAAGGTCTTCGACCCTGCATCCCAGTTCCCTGGCGAGCCGCAGGGCGAGCGTCGTATTGGGAGTGTAGCGCCCGGATTCTATGTCATAGATGGCCTGCCGCTTCACTCCTACGCGTTGCGCCAATTCGTTTTGAGAGAGCCCCCGGGTCTTTCGGGTCGCTTTCAGGTTGCAAAGCAACTGTTCTTTGGCGATGTCCATGGCGCGCTCTCCTCGCATTTTCGGCTGTATGCATAGTAATGAGATAAGCTACACATATGTACTTTATAATTGCCCTAATATACCTATTTGTCCCCCCGTAGTGAAGCCAAAATGAATGCTCTCCTGATGGAGAAGGAAATAAATTTCCATCTTCTCTTCCATTGGAGCCGTGCGGACGGGGCGGCCCCTCCGGAACATGGAAAAATCGCGCCGGCAAGGCGTAATAACTGAGAATTTCAATTCAAAAGAAGGTTTGATCTTTCATTGAAATTGCACTAGAAAGCATTTCGGATAAAATTGGGCCGTAGCGGATGGTTTGTGTGTGTGGGGGGGCTGTGGAGGCGCCGGGCCCTCATGCTCCGGGCGTCCGGAGCGGGCGATGTGCGACCTGCTATAACAATGAGGATATTGCATGGGGGCGCCGATTGCATTTGAACGCGATTCGCGCCCCAGCGCATTGACGAGCGTTGAAGGGCATCGACGAGCATCGAGGAGAAGGTTCAGCATGCTGGAATCCAGGGTCCATCGGGTGTTCATTGCATCATTTTTCTGTTATTTCGCAATTTTTCTTTTTGCGGCGGCGCAGGCGGGCGCACAGGAAGAGCGAGGCCTCGTTACGGTGACGCGCGGCGGGCAGACGGCCGCGCCATCGAACCCCGAGCAGAAGACCGCGCTGGTCATCGGCAACGGCGCCTATGACGTCAGCCCTCTGCAAAACCCCGTAAACGATGCGAGGTCCGTCGCAATTGTTCTGCGTGGCATAGGCTTCGACGTTACGGAGCGGGAGAATCTCGACCAAAAATCCATGAAGCAGGAAATCCAGAACTTCGGCGAAACGCTGCAAAAGGGCGGCGTCGGAATTTTCTATTTCGCCGGGCACGGGATGCAGGTGGACGGGCGCAATTACCTCATACCCGTTGGGGCGAAGATAGAACACGAAAAACAGGTGGAGTACGAGGCGGTGGACGCCGGGGCCGTGCTGGCCGAAATGGAGCACGCGCGCAATCGAATGAATATTGTCATACTTGACGCCTGCCGCGACAATCCGTTCGGGCGGAGCTTCCGCTCGAACATCCAGGGGCTCGCATCCATAGACGCTCCCTCCGGAACGCTCATTGCCTACGCCACCGCCCCCGGTTCGGTCGCCTCCGACGGGGACGATGGCAACGGGGTTTACACCAAGGCCCTGGTCAAGTACATGCAGTCGCCGGGGTTGAAGGTGGAGGACGTTTTCAAGCGCGTCCGCACCGACGTCCGGCAGGTGACGGACGGAAAGCAGACCCCGTGGGAGTCTTCGTCGCTCGAGGGAGATTTTTATTTCATAAAGCCCCCGACTCCCGCGCTTCCGCCATCGACGGCGATACAGCCTCCTCCGCCCCCACCTGCGCCGGGTGTGGAGACGCCTTCGCGCAACCTGACGAAAACGTGGAAGGAGCCCGTCACCGGCATGGAATTTGTTTGGGTCCCCGGCGGATGTTTCATGATGGGCAGCCCTGATGGCGAGGCGGGGAGGGACCCCGACGAGGGGCCTGTGCATCAGGTGTGCGTGGATGGCTTCTGGATGGGGAAGACGGAAGTGACCAATGGGCAGTTCAGGAAATTCCAGCCGAGCCACGACAGCAAGAGCTATGAGAATATGTCGCTTAACGGCGACAGTCAGCCGGTCGTTTACGTCAGCTGGGATGACGCGGAGGGTTTCACCAAGTGGCTTAAGGGGCAAAATGGCGGTCAGTATGAGTTTCGCTTGCCGAGCGAAGCGGAATGGGAGTACGCTGCAAGGGCTGGTCAGAGTGCGTCCCGCTACTGGGGCGATGATCCGACAAAGGCGTGCGGGTGCGAAAACGTGGCCGATGAGACCGCCAAGAAGCGTTGGGCATGGGACGACGTCCACCAGTGCGACGACAGCTACGCCGCGACTGCCCCGGTGGGGAGCTTCCAGGCCAACGGGTTCGGCCTCTACGATATGCTTGGCAACGTCTGCGAGTGGTGCAATGACGTCTACAGCAGCGAGTCCTACAACCAGGGCGACCAGAAAAAGCCGGTGACTATCTTTACGGAGGCGGGCGGGGACGCTTACTGCGTCATCCGGGGTGGAAACTGGCACAGCGAGCCGGATAAGGTCCGGAGCGCCGCGCGCGGCAGCGGCCTCCCCGGCGGGATGAACGACAATCTCGGCTTCCGCGTAGTGCGGCAGCCATAAATAAAAGGAGGATTCCATGCACCGTAATCATTCGCGAATGCGAGAGGCTGGAGCGGCGGTGGTTTTCGCCCTGGTTCTCGCGCTGGGGCTTGCCTTTGCGCCGCAACCGGCGGCGGGTCAGGATGCGACGGAAGGAAACTTTATGTTCCGGTGGGCCTTTGGGGCCATTTCCGGGTCCGGAAACAACCGGGAGATCACTCCCGTGGACCGCGACATGGTCCTGAAGTCCGGGGACCAGCTGAAGATGCTCGTGGAGGCGGAGTCGCCATGCTACGTTTACGTTATCCACGCCGGAGAGGGCGGCTCCGTCGAGTTGCTTTTCCCGTATGAGTTCGACCGTCTTGGCGACATTTGCCAGGCGTCCGAGAGCAACTATGTTCCGAAGGGAGAGCCGTGGCTTGCGCTCGACAACAATCCCGGACGGGAAACGTTCTACCTTCTCGCTTCCGCGCAGAGGCTCACGGAACTTGAAAACTTGCTGAAAGCCTACGCGGCGGCGGAACAGGACAAAAAGGCCGAAGCCGGGGAGCAGGTGGTCGCTGAAATAAAGAACATCAAAAAGCAGAACCGCCAGTTGTCCACAACGGCGGAGCGCCCGGTGACGATCGGAGGCAACGTGCGCGGCGTCGGCGCCCCCAAGGGGTCCGGCGTCCCGGATGTGGCTGATATCGCGGTCGAGATTTCGGGGACCGGGTTCTATGCGAAAACGTTTTCCATTGAGCACCAATAAGGGCTCTGGAACTCCTGCGAAACGCAAGACGAGAGCCACGATCCTGCTGGTCGCGCTCTCGTTTTGCGTTTGCGAGGCCGCTTTCCTGCTCCTCGACGATCTGCTCGCGCCCTGGAACGCCCAGGCCATCGACCGGCTTTTCGTGCTCCGGAGCGCCTCGGAGCGCTTCCTCCCCGCCTACGATCCCGTCATCTGCCACGTTGATTACAGCAACGCCACGATCCAGAAGCTGAATGACTATTATCTGGGGCGCGCCCAGTTCGCTCAGGGCATCCAGAACCTTGCGAGCATGCGGGCCGCCGCGCAGCTCTACGATTTTATCTTCGCCGCGAAAACGGACAAGGAAGGCGACACTGCGCTCATCCGCGCGACGGGCAAGGCGGGCAGGGCCTATTTTGGGGTGGCTTTCGAGTTAGCCAGAAAGGGAGCGACGGTCCGAAAACGGCCGGAAACTCCCGAGACGACCCAGTACCTTGATTCCACCGCATGGCGCGTCCGGGTCGAGGGTCGTCCTCCGGACGATTTTTACAGGGGCGTGAACCCCCTCATCACCTTCCCGGACCTTGCTCACGCCTCGCGTGGGCTTGGGTTTCTGAGCATCAAGCCGGACCGCGACGGGGCCTTCCGCCGCGTCCCGCTCCTCGTGCGCTGGCGCGACGCCTATTACCCGAGCATCGCGTTCCGGGTCGTTTGCGACTACCTTCATGTCCCCCCTGAAAACGTGGTCATCGAATCCGGCGAGCGCATCCGGCTGAAAGACGCGCGGCGCCCCGGCAAGGCCGCGCACGACATCGTGATCCCCATCGACCGTCACGGCAATATGGTCATCAATTTCATCGGCTCCTGGGACCGCATGACGCACTATGATTTCGCGGACGTCCTGAAGGCTTCGGAGAACCCGGACGATATGGACATTTGGCGCGACGAGCTGGAAGACAGGATCGTCGTCTTATCGGACGTCTCGACGGGCGCATCGGATGTGGCCGCCGTGCCGACGGACGTCGATTTCCCGCTGAGCGGCCTGCATGCCAATGTGATGCACACCATACTCACGGAGAATTTTCTGCGCGAGCTGTCACGTCAGGAGATGATAGCGATCGAGGCGCTGCTCGCGGTGGCCGTGCTCCTCCTTTCGCTCACGCTGCCATCGCTCGCATTTTCTCTGAGCGTCGTCGGGCTGGGGGGGCTGGCCGCGGCTGGAGCAGCCGCGGGCTTTCTCTATGCGGGGCTTATCGCCAACGTGGTGCGGCCTCTCATTCTTCTCGCCACATCGGCGCTGTTCGTCACGGCTTACCGCTACATCAGCGAGGAGAAAGAGCGGCTGGTGCTCCGCAGGACCTTTGAAGCGTACTTTCCGCCTTCGGTGCTCCGGAAGATCGTCGCAAACCCGGAGCTGATAACGGCGACGGGACAGAAGAAAGAGCTGACGATTCTTTTCAGCGACATAAAGAGCTTTACGACCTATTCCGCCCCTCTCGCGCCGGACCAGATCCAGAAATCCCTCAACGAATACTTCGACGCCATGGTAGAGGTGGTGTTCCGCTACGAGGGCACGGTCGATAAGTACATCGGGGACGGTCTTATGGTCTTCTTCGGCGACCCGGAGCCCCAACCGGACCATGCGGTCCGGTGCGTCCGGGCTGCCATCGACATGCAGCGCAAGGTGCGGGAGCTAAAGGAAAAGTGGGAGAAGGAGGGGGGCATCCCTATCCAGATCCGCATCGGGATCAACACGGGGGAGGTCGTTGTCGGGAATATGGGATCGGCGCGACGCCTCTCGTACACCGTGCTCGGTTCTCCCGTCAACCTCGCGCAACGCCTCGAATCGAACGCCCCGGTCGGCGGAATTATGGTGTCGCGGCGCACCTGGGAGCTTGTAAGGGACCATGTCCTGACGCAGTCGCTCGGCGAAATAAAGGTCAAGGGGATCGACGAGCCGATGCCGGTCTATGAAGTGCTGGTGGCTGGGGAGGCAGAAGGGGAGGAGTGAGTTCCGGGGACTTCCGGCTTGCCAGCGGAGAGGTTTGGGCGAGCCGCGTTGAACCCCAACAGAGTCCCAGGCAACTTACGATAATGAGAATAGCGGTCAGAGGGGTCGAGTTGTTGCGGGTGACACGGACAACCCGGTTACGAGTTGTCCGTGCGCGAATCGCAAGAGGATGTCCCCCCCAGCCTCTATCGGGATGATTTTTTCCAAGAGCCGGCATCGGTTGAATTGCCTATAAATTATCGCATTCAATCTCTCTGCCGGCAACCTCATTGGTAGATTTCGCCCTAGGCTTTTGTTGGGGTTCGCATTCGCTCACCCCAAAACCTGCAAGAGCAAGCCCGGCAAGGCGCTAGAACGTGTAGCCCGTCTCGCCATGCTGGCTGATGTCGATGCCTTCGGATTCGTCTTCCTCGCTGACCCTAAGCCCCACGACTGCATCGAGCACCTTGAGGATGATGAGCGTCAGGATGAAGGAGTACACCCACGCCGCGACTACTGTCAGCGCCTGGATTCCCAGCTGGCCGGGGTTGCCGAAGAAAAGGCCGTCGGCCCCGGCGGAGTTGATCAACTTCGAGGCGAAAAGGCCCGTCGCGAGCGCGCCCCAGGTCCCGCCGACGCCATGGACGCCGACGACGTCGAGGGAGTCGTCGTATCCGAACTTGGGCTTGAGGCTGACCGCGCCGTAGCAGATCGCGCCGCCCACAATGCCAATGAGAAGCGCCGGAAGCGGACCGACGAAGCCGGAGGCGGGGGTGATTGCAACCAGACCCGCTACGGCCCCGGATACGGCGCCGAGGGCGGTCGGCTTGCCCCTGTGCATCCATTCCACGAGCATCCAGGAAAGCGTGGCGCCAGCGGTGGCGATATGAGTCACCACGAAGGCCGACGTGGCGAGCGCTCCGGAGGCGACCGCGCTGCCGCCGTTGAATCCGAACCACCCGAACCATAGGAGCGCGCCGCCAATGACGGTCATCGTAAGGTTGTGCGGGGCCATGAGTTCAACGCCGTATCCCTTCCTCTTGCCGAGGACAAGGGCCGCCGCCAGGGCCGAAACTCCGGAGCTGATGTGCACGACCAGGCCTCCCGCGAAGTCGAGCGCCCCGAGGTTCCTGATCCACCCGCCGACGCCCCACACCCAGTGCGCGAGGGGATTGTAGACGACTGTCGACCAGATCAGGATGAACAGCACATATGCCTTGAAATTCATTCTCTCCGCGATGGCCCCCGAAATCAGGGCGGGAGTGATGATGGCGAACATCAACTGGAACACCATGAACGCCTGGTGCGGAACGGTCGCGGCGTAGTCGGGGTTGGGGTCAAGCCCAACGCCCTTCAGTCCGACCCAATCCAAGCTGCCTATAAAGTGGCCTATATCCGGTCCGAATGAAAGGCTGTAGCCGAAAATGACCCACTGCACCGTGATGATGGCAAGGGCCACGAAGCTATGCATGATCGTCCCGAGCACGTTCTTGCGGCGCACCATGCCGCCGTAGAAAAGCCCGAGGGCCGGGGTCATTATCATGACCAGGGCTGAAGATGCCAAGAGCCATGCGGTGTCGCCCGCATCCACCGTGGGGGGAGGGGCCGGAGCGGCGACGGCGGGAGCCGTTGCCGCCGCGCCAGTTGGGGACTCCTGGGAAAATACGAACGGAGTTCCCGACATTAACACGAGTTGGAATAATAACAATGCTGCCGCTACTTTCTTCATTGCCGCCTCCCAAAATTAGCCTTGTTAAAGATCCGCGATCCCGGAGTCTGCTGTAATATGTAAAATAATTGCGTCTGAATGAGGAGGACCGCTACAGCGCCTCGACTCCCGATTCTCCCGTGCGGATGCGAATAGCGTCTTCCACGCGGGAAACGAAGAGTTTTCCGTCTCCAATCTTGCCCGTGTGGGCCGCCTTCTGGATTGCGGCTACAACGTCCTGAGCGAGGTTGTCCGGGACGACCACGATGAGCATCAGCTTCGGAACAAAATTGACTTGGTATTCAGCCCCACGGTACATTTCGACGTGTCCCTTTTGTCTTCCGAAGCCCTTCACTTCCATGACGGTCATGCCCTGGACGCCCATCCCAACGAGCGCCTCCTGCACTTCGGTGAGCCGAAACGGCTTGATGATTGCCTCGATCCTAATCATGACGATCCTTCCTCCCACTGGGTTGATATTTATGGCCCCTGCCGTTGTTTCCCTGAATATCGCGCCGACCTTCCTTTGTCCCTCGCGTCATTCCGACAACGCCGCCCATATAATCAAGATGTGTGCCATGTAGGGATGGTCATGAAGGAACGTGGGCAAGAGCTTGTATGTAAAGGGGAAATAAGTCAGGCTGGCGGGACGGCGTCACAACTGCCCATTGGAGTTGTCCAACGTATTTGTGAGTTGGTGCATATTTGGTGCATTTATGTGCTACTGTTCTTACATTGCTCCGCCGTCCCCCATTCAAGGCTCAAGGCTCATTTTTTGCAGCATTCATAGGTGGTTAGGGGGGGGCGGAAAGGGGCTGGGATTCCCTTGTGCGGCTCCCGCGCGGCGGAGAATCTTCCCCATTGGCTGCGCCGGACATGCGTTTGAAAGGGTCGGCGATGAAGGCGTCGAAATAGGTTGTGGGTGCGGCGAAATATGGAGTAAAATACAAGGCGTTTTGGGTTTTAATTGTAGTTGGAAGGTTAAAAACGATTCAATTTTGAATCAAGTGCTGTGTGCGAAATACAATTTTTTCCTGGTAAAAGTCCAATTAAACAACTTTGTACAATTCTAGGTGGCTATGAACGAGCTCGATCGCATCAGAGAATCCTCGCAATACCTGGCAACGCTCCTGCGCCGCCCTGAAATGCTGGAGTGGCTGTGGGACCGGAAGAACATCCAGCGCCGCTATCCGTTGACCGGCCTTTACCAGGACCTGACGGAGTCCATCGGGAATCCCGGCTCTTTTCAGGAGTTGCAGTTGGCGATCCGGACCTTCAAACAGCGGCATTTCCTGAGGATAGCGGCCAGGGACCTGATCGGTTGGGCGGACCTTTCCGAGACCACTTCGCAGGTGAGCGACATAGCTTGCGTGACCCTCCAGGCGGGGCTCACAGCGCTTATGGATCACCCCGATTGGTGGCTCGGCGAGGATATGGCGGCAACGTGGCGCGATGGGAGCAGGGATATCCGGCTGGTTGTCGTTGGACTCGGAAAGCTAGGGGGGAATGAGCTCAATTTTGTATCGGACATAGACATCCTGTTCCTGCACGACCTGCGCGAGGATGCGTCGAAAGACGCCAGGGAGGCGCTCACGGTGCTGAGCGTCCTCTGCCAGCGGCTCACTCGTCTGATGGCCGAGAACGTCGCGGGCGACTGCGTATTCCGTGTGGACCTGCGCCTGAGGCCCAGCGGCAAGGACGGGGAGCTGGCGCCTTCCCTCGCGGGCGCGACGGAGCACTACCTGCACCACGGGCATGCCTGGGAGCGGCAGATGCTCCTCAAGGCCCGCCCCGTGGCGGGGGAGAGGACTCTGGGGGCGGCTTTTGTGAGCGAAGTGCGACCCTTCGTTTTTAGACGCTTTCTCGATTTCCAGGCGCTCGATGAAATCCGTGACATGCGCGACCGGATACTCAAGGAAGCCCCGCCCCCGCGCCCTGGATGGGAGCAGTTCGATGTGAAGCTCGGCATGGGGGGCATCCGGGAGGTGGAATTCGTGGTCCAGTGCCTTCAGCTGATCTATGGCGGTCGCCGCCCCGAACTCGACGAACCGGGAACGCTGCGGTGCCTGGATCGTTTGCGGGAGGCCCGTCTCTTGCCGGAGGACGCAGCGGCGGAACTGGCTGAGTGCTATGTTTTCTTGCGGCGGGTGGAGCACTGGATACAGCTGGACCAGAACCGTCAAACCCAGAAGCTGCCGCGCACGCCGGAGGCGAGAAGACGGCTTTTCAACGCACTTGGATTTGGGGGAGACGAGGCTGCATTCCTCGGGAAGTTGGGGGCGGTCACGGAAACAGTGCACCGGCATTTTCTGGCGCTTTTCCAGGTGGAGGTGCGCGAGCCCGCTTTCGCTTTGGATGAGGGGGGGACTTCGTCCGACCCCTCCAAACGGTTCAAGGCCATCGAGGGGGCGCCCCCGGACGCCGTCGATCGATTAAGGGGATGCCTCGAGGCGTTTCCGGTCTTCCTGCAATCGGAGGCGCTGGACGTTCTCGAATCTTTCAATGCGGTCGAGGACCCGGAGGCGCTGGCGTCTGCCATCCTACGGCTGGAGCGTTATTTTGGCCAAGTGAGGAGAAGGCGGGGGCTCGTGAAGGCGTTCGCGGACCCCGCGCCGTGGACAAAAAGCCTCCTGCGCGCACTTGCGCAGACCCGGCTGGTTGCTGACCTCCTCGCCCACCAGCCGGGGCTCATCGAGGGACTGCTTCAGCGCGCAGTTCTTTGCCCGCCGCCGGAAGAGTGGGCGCGGGAGGCCCGGAGCATCCTCGGTAAGTGCGAAGATTACGAGGAGGCTGTCGAATGGGTGCGCAGGCTTAAAAACGAGCGGATGCTCCAGGCTGCGCTCGCGATGCTTAACGGCGAAATGAAGGAGGCGGAGCTGGAGACGGTCCTTACAGCCCTCGCGGATTTCGTGATCCGGGAAACCTTCGCGCGGGTTGCGGGGAAGCTCGGCATGCCGCCGGAACTGCCTCTCGCCGTCGTGGCCCTTGGCAAGCTCGGCAGTCGGGAAATGGGGTTCCTCTCGGACCTCGATCTTGTGTTCGTCTACCAGCCGCTCCCCGGCGAGCGGCCGGACCAGACCCCCGGGGCGGTCGTGCGCCTGGTCCAACGGCTCATGCACATGCTAAGCACTCCCTTGCAGGAGGGCCCGGGATACCCTGTGGACGCCCGGCTTCGCCCGACCGGCAGCTACGGCCCCCTCATTGTCACGCGGGACGCATGGCTTGAATATTATTCTTCCGAAGCCGACATTTGGGAAATTCAGGCGCTCACCCGGATGCGTTGCGTGGCCGGACCGGACGGCCTTTGCAGCTGGCTGGAGGAAAATGCTCGAAGCATATGCTACCGGGAGCGCGATTCGTCGGCTGTGTGGGGGCGCATCTGCCACTTGAGGCGGAGGATGCAGAAAGAACGGAGTCAGGAAACGCTGGACTCCCTGGACATTAAGCTGGGCGTCGGGGGCATAGTGGACATGGAATTCATCGTTCAAGGCAACCTCCTTGTCGAGGGGTGGAGAGATGCGGCGCTGCAAGTCCCTTCTATACGCGAGGCGCTCAAAGGGCCCCTTGCGGGATTTTCCGGCGTGGAGGCGTCCTCGCTTCCTGTGTTGCGGGGGGCGTTCGAGACGATGCGGGCGCTGGAGCACAGGCTCCGGTTATGCACCAATATGACTTCCTCCCTGCTGAACGCGGCGCAACTAAAGTCCCTCGAATCGCTTGGCCTATGGCCGCCGCATTGGGGGGCGGGATGGGCGGAAAGCCTCCCCGACGTCATGCGGCTCCGGCGTCAGGTTCGGACCGCGTTGTGCAGATGGTGTCCTGACCTATAGTGGTGCGGGAGAGGGTGAGCGGTGGCGCCTCCATTGGAGTGAATGTCCTTTCAGAGATGCTGGAGATAATGCGTTTATAATACAATAACGGCAAAATCCAGGAAGTTGCCCTGATGGGAGGCAATGGGGGCTATTTCCTTGCTTTTCCGGAACGGAAGACTCGCTTGCAAGTCGTCTGTTTCAGCCGCCCTATAGGGATTGCGGGAATGTCTTCAGCATCCAGGAGCCGATGAGCGTCAGCAAATGGGATTAATTTGTGGGGCGTTCTGTTGCGTTGAGGGGTGGGGCGCTATTCGATCCTGATCCGGAATGATCTGTGCGGGAGGCAATAAAAAAGCCGGAAAGGATTCCGGCTTTCATGCTCAATGAAATTATGCTTTCAAGATGCTTAGATCTTTCTTACTCTGGCGGCCTGCGGGCCCTTGGCGCCTTTCTCTTCATCGAAGGTAACTCTGTCGCCTTCGCTCAGCGTTTTGAAGCCGGTTCCCTCTATCGCGCTGTAATGCACAAAAACATCCTTGCCGTTACCCGTTTCGATGAATCCATAGCCCTTGCTCTCATTGAACCACTTTACTCGACCTTCCGCCATTTTCTAAACCTTTCCTTAGATAGATTACTTTACTGGTGCGTCATTTTAGAGCTACTTCAGAATTGCCTCATTCTGGCGGAAAGACCGACTTCCGCGATAGCTTAAAATATCGAACCGGACTAAAAGATTTTTTCATATTAATAACCCCTTGCGGGAATGTCAAGAAAAAAATCCGCAAAATTCGTATGAAAAAAGGCGTTCGCACAGGGCTCCGCATGGGCTTCCCCGCTGCGTCCATTCCTGGAGAAAGCCTTGTTAATGCAGGCGAAAATTTCAAAATGAAACGCGGACGTTGCATGGAAGAACGGGAGCGGCGCGAATGCGGCAGCCTGCGCCTGCTAAGCGAGGGCGCTTCGGTGGGTTGCATTGCCGTAGAGGGTGGGGCGGTCGATGGCGCAGGTAGCCGGCGGGGCATGGGGAGGGCGAAGGGGCGTTGCTCATCCCCTGGTTGCCGAAAATACAAGGTTGGGGTTCGCCACGGCTCACCCCAACGTACCGTCAACCTGTAAAACTAAGGCTGACAGCCCACTAGGAGCTTGCCCGAGAATTCGTTTTTCGGCAATTCAGGCAACGTAAATTCAATCGCTTACGGCGCCAAAAATATGTAAAATAGGCATTCTCGGACAAGCTCCCGGAGTGGTTGCCAATCCCGGTTGAGAGGCCAAATTTAGAACTGCTGGGCTCTGGATGATCTGTTGACACGCTTTAACGACTCATGTTAAATGGTGTAAAGGCCTCTTTATGACTATGCATATAGAGGGGCGCCGCGACAGGCGCCCCTTTGCTATTACGTTTTCTCTTTGGGGTGGCTTTGGAGTTTCCACGCACAGGATGGGAATGTTGATATGGAAGCACAGTCCGGCAGGCGGGTGGTAATGGAGGCGCGGGAAATTCGGAAGGTTCTTGAACGCTTCGCCGACGAGGTGATCGAGAGCGCGACCGACCGGAGCAATCTGGCGATCGTTGGCATACGCACCGGGGGGGTGCATCTGGCCAATCGACTACATGAAATCATACGGAGCCGCTTCCAGTTGGATCTTCCCGCCGGAGCTCTCGACATAACCCTCTACCGGGATGACTGGACTCGCCTCCACAATCAGCCGCTCGTCCGCTCGACAGAATTACCCTTCCCCATCGAGGATAGGGAAATAGTCCTGATAGATGACGTTCTCTTCACGGGGCGCACCATTCGGGCGGCCCTCGACGCCCTGATGGACTACGGGCGCCCCCGGCGAGTCCAGGTTGCGGTCCTGGTGGACCGTGGACACCGGGAGCTTCCCATTTGCGCCCAGTTCGTGGGGTTGCAGATGGGGACGGCCCAGAATGAAAAGGTGAATGTCCTGTTGACGGAAAAGGACGGCCTGGATCAAGTTGTGGTCGAACCCGTTTAAGCGGATTGCGGATGCCGCCCCCCAGAGCCGGTCCATGGAGCAGGCGCGACCGGCCTCGGATGTCGCGACGTCACGCAAGGATTTCCGCGAGCCTCCGAATGTCCATGTTGCCGCCGGTCATGACCACCACCACTTTTTTCCCGGCTAGCTGTTCCTTCATCTTGAAGGCGGCGGCGAGCGAAGCGGCTCCCGCCGGCTCCGCCAGATTGTGGGTGTAACGCAGAGCCATCCGCACGCCTTCGATAAGCTCCTCTTCATCCAGCAAGACAACGCCCTTGATGCGGTCCTTCAGCAGAAGGTAAGGAAGCTCAAAAACGGAGCGCGCCGCGAGACCGTCGGCAATGGTGTCGGCGCTCGGCACTATGACCTTCCGCCCCTGCCGCCACGATTCGTAGAAGGATGGCATTCGCGCGGCCTGCACACCGATGAGCTCCACATTGGGATTGATGCCTTCGATCACTTTGGCGAGTGCGGCGCAGCCGGTTCCGCCTCCGATCGGCATGATGATCGCATCCACGTTCGGGAGCGCCTCGAAGATTTCAAGCCCCATCGTGGCTATCCCTGTTACGAGGAGCGGTTCGCTGCCTTGGCGAAGGTAATGATAGCCCGCGTTTTCGGCGAGAACTTCGCAGTAGTCCTGCGCCTCGTAAAAATCGCGTCCATGTTCTATGACCTGGGCGCCATAGGAGAGGAGCGAGGCGATGAGGTCGGGGTTGCTGTCCTGAGGGACTACCACGTTGCAGAAGATCCCCCGCTCCTTGGCAGCCCAGGCAACGGCCAGGCCGTGGTTCCCGCGCGTGGCGACGACAATCCCTTTCTCCTGTACGGATTCAGGCACGTTGGCCATGAAATTCACGATGCCGCGCACCTTGAAGGAGTTTGTCGGGAGGTGGTTTTCGTGCTTGATGTAAATGGACGCTCCCAGCTCGTCTGAAAGTCGCTTGCAGAAGTTGAGGTGCGTTCTCTCGAGAGAGTTTTTGACTACCTGTCTCGCCTTGAAAATTTCGAGCATGTTGATCTGGCGGATAAGATCTTCATACAAACGGCTCATGCTACCTCCTGGCCTGAGGCTTGGGAAAAAACGCACTTGCATCGTCGCTTGGCCGGTAAGCGGCTCCGCGACGTCCTTTCAGCGAATTGCGCACATACAACACCGTCGGCGAACGTGATCCTGGAATTTTTTACGCTCCGCATGGCAACTCCGACAAGTCTTTTACTATACAGATAATAACGGGCAAGTAAATCGGAATCGCTCGCTCAGAAAAATTTTTCCATTGAAAATCCAGGATAGGCGTGTTAAGAACAACCTCACGTAAGCGGGAGTAGCTCAGCTGGCCAGAGCGTCAGCCTTCCAAGCTGAGGGTCGCGGGTTCGAAGCCCGTCTCCCGCTCTAAGAAAATCAAGGGGTTGCGAGAATTGCTCGCTTCCCCTTTTTTGTCGGTGTGCACATAGTGTGCACGGATGCGGATTGAAGCCATGCACACCCGCCCAACAGAGAAGGCGACCGCCCCGAAGGACTGCCGCCTCGATTTCCGACCATTTTGGTGGTCTCAACAAAAAGGTGGAACCCCTTCACGGCCCCGTGTGTCGCGTTTCTCACGGTGGGGTGGTTTGGTCATTCGTCGCGGGAAAATCGTTTCTAGTGGCTGGAAACGCTGTTCTCGGGGGTATTGGGGATTTCTGTCAGTCTGGCTGACGGTATTACTCTCGCGCCCCTGCGTAAATCTCTTGGATGCGCCGCGCGTGCCTCTTCGA
>CALFXO010000123.1 GCA_937958025.1 uncultured Syntrophobacteraceae bacterium | reverse complement strand
GATATCCACTCGTGACTGGAGTTCAGACGTGTGCTCTTCCGATCTAGGCCGAGCATCGACACGGGCATGGGCCTTGAGCGGATCGCCGCCGTCAAACAGGGCGCGCCCTCGAATTACGACACCGACATTTTCGCCCCGATGATGGCGAGAATCATGCAACTGAGCGGGCAGCGCTACGGCGACGACCCCGAAAAGGACGTTTCGCTCAAGGTCATATCGGACCACAGCCGCGCGGCCGCGTTCCTCGTGGGCGACGGCGTGCTGCCGAGCAACGAGGGGAGGGGATACGTGCTCCGCCGGGTCATTCGCCGGGCGCTCCGCCACGGGCGCCACCTCGGGCTTGAACGCCCCTTCCTCACCGAAGTGGCCGACGCGGTCATGGAGGGCATGCACGACGCTTACCCGGAGCTCCTCGAGAGCCGGAGCTTCATCAATCGGGTCATACTCAACGAGGAGGAGCGCTTCAACGAGACGCTCGACCACGGGCTGCGGCTGCTCCACGGCGAAATCAAGGCGTTGCAGGACCAGGGGGCGAAGAGCATCCCCGGCGATCTCATCTTCCGGCTGTACGACACCTACGGGTTTCCCATCGACATCATCACCGACATGGCGCGGGACCTTTCCCTGCATGTGGACGAGGAGGGGTTCGAGGGGCTCATGGATAAGCAGCGCGAGCAGTCCCGCATGCACTGGAAGGGGAGCGGCGAGAAGGCGGTCTCCGAAGTCTTCCGGTCGCTCTCGGCGCGCGGGGTGAGGTGCGAGTTCACGGGCTACGCGGGGGTGACGGGCGAATCGTCGATCGTCGCATTGATCCGTGACGGCCAGGAGCTGACCGAGGCGCTGGCCGGGGAGTCGGTCGAGGTGGTGACCGCCGCGACGCCCTTCTACGGCGAAACCGGTGGGCAGGTCGGGGACCGTGGACGCATCACGGGGCCGGAAGGGGTCATGGCGGTCTACGATACGCTCCGCCTTCCGGGGGACCTCATCGTGCACATGGGCAAGGTGGAAAGCGGGGTCGTCCGGCGGGGCGACGCCGTCCGGCTGGAAGTGGAGGAGTCTCTCCGCCGAGACACCGCCCGCAACCACACGGCGACCCACATACTCCACGCGGTCCTTCGCTCGGTGCTAGGCGACCACGTGAAGCAGGCCGGCTCGCTGGTGTCTTCCGACCGCCTGCGTTTTGACTTCTCGCACTTTTCGGCGCTCACCCCCGAGGAGCTGCAAACCATCCAGCGGGAAGTGAACCGCGAGATCCGGGAGAACCGCCAGCTCGAAACGCGCGTCATGGGAATCGAGGAAGCGCTCAAAACCGGCGCCATGGCTCTTTTCGAGGAAAAATACGGAGACACCGTGCGCATGGTGGAAATCCCCGGGTTCAGCCGCGAGCTGTGCGGCGGGACCCACGCCCATTCGACGGGGGAGATCGGCGTCTTCCTCATCACGCAGGAAAGCGGCGTGGCCGCCGGGGTCCGGCGCATCGAAGCCCTGACGGGACGCGGCGCCATGGAGTACATCGAAAAGCAGCAGGGCCTCCTGCAGGAGGCGGCAGGGATGCTGAAATCGGCCACCTTCGAGCTTCCGGAGCGCATCGAGAAGCTGCTCGCGCAGACCAAGCGCGTCGAGAAGGAGCTCGAAGCCCTCAAAGCGTCGCTCGCGGCGAAAAAATCAGCCGACTTGCTCGACCAGGGCGAAGACATGGGTGGCGTCAAGGTGCTGGTGGCAACCGTGGATGCGGACAATCCGAAGGTCCTCCGCGAAATGTACGACAGGTTCAAGGAGCGGATGCAAAGCGGGGCGATGGTCCTCGGCGCCGCGCAGGGCGACAAGGTGTTCCTGCTGGCCGGGGTGACGCAGGACCAGACGAAGCGTCTCCACGCGGGGAACATCATCAAGGAGATTGCGAAGGTCGTTGGCGGGAGCGGCGGCGGAAGGCCGGATATGGCCCAGGCCGGAGGAAATCTGCCCGACAGGTTGGGCGAGGCGCTCGACCTCGCAAAGGAAATCGTTCGCGGGAAGCTTGCGGAATAGCACGGCGTATGGGATGCGCCTCTTCGGAATTCTGGGAGGGGCGCTCTCTCCCGGCTTTTGGCTCTTTCCTGGCGGGGCCGGGCGCGTTCCCAATGTCGGGGCCATGCGATAGAACCGCTTTGGCCCCCTCGCGCGGAGCGGCGGTGCTCGCCCCGCGTTTTTTTCGTCCGGAAGCCCCGCTTGGGGGCTGCCAGCCTTTATCCTTACGGATTGGCCGCAGGTTGGAGCGAGCCGAGGCGACCCCCAACAAACGCTCGGGTTCGTGTTGGGGGTCGCATTAGCTCACCCCGACCTGCAAAAGTGCGCCTAGGGGAGGCTCTAGAGTCGATCCACCCGGCACATTCCCAGTTTACGCTCCATCTCGTCCGTAAGGAACTCGCTGTAATCCTGCAGGGGATAACGGGCGCCGCAGGCACGGCAGCGCAGGAAAACCGTGCGTCAGGTGCGGACCAATAGCACCTCCTGATGGCATTTTGCGCACTTCAATGAAAAAAGCTCCTATTTTTAATGATTTAAAACTTTGTGAATATGGTGACAAATGAAACCAGTCTTATATACCGGCTTTAAATCCTGTTTGCAAGCTATAAACGATTTTGTGTGAAATGACGGAAATAAAGCCCTTGGGGGGCGTCCTTCCATTAAGAATTATTGGCTTTTTTTGAGGATAGGGTCAGAAATGCCTTGCAGTGGGGAGAAGTTTTGCTAAAATGCGAAACGTTGATCTGTTGTTTGCCGCCGGATAAAGCCGTCCGGAGCACACGTTTGAAAATCTATGGAGGTTCAGCGCCTGTTGCATGCCGATCTGAATGCCTGTAAACTGTTCCCAACCTATGAGATTTTTCACAATATCATCTTGAAATATTTAGATAACGCAGACAAAAAATAATTGACTTCCCGGGTGGTCGAACTTAACTTTTGAGTTGATTGCTGAAGGAGGATTCTTTATACTTCCCATTTGCCTCCGGAGCTCGGCAAGAGGAACGCCAGCGCTTCGCGTATATTACAGCGAAGAGGAGGAAATTACAATATTATAATTTTAAGTGGGAAGAAGTCGAGGACGCTTAAGCGCTCCCACTTGGAGGGAAGATATGAAAAGCTTCACGGATGAAGGATGCGCCTCTTACTATTGCTATGCAGAGACCGAAGTTGAAGAGGCGCAAAGAAATTTTGAAAGCCTTCTAGAGCGTTCCATTCCGGGGGGGGACTTCACGGGTAGAGAAACTTCCTTTAGTGAAGCGAATATGGGGGAAGAATACCCTGCCGGGGCGTACGGCAAGGAAGAGTTGCTGGACGGGGAGTTGGAGACGGAGGGGGACGATTCTCAGGAAAGCGGCGCCGAAGTCGTTGATGAATTTGAAGAAGATCACATCACCTGTTATTTGAAGGAAGTTTCCACTTACCCGCTGCTGACGGCTGAGCGGGAGATCGAATTGGCGCAGACGATCCGTCAGGGGCAGGAAACGCTGGAAGGACTCGTGGAAGAGCATGCCCCCACTGAACGCCTGCTTTATGACCTCGACCAAAAGGTGCGGAAGCTGCTTGCTCACGAGGATTCCTTTCCCGGCGTCCGGGACAAAGTCCTCAAGGTCATTATCCGCACGTTGGAGCGGGCCGCGAAGGATCACCCCGAGAACAGGCTTTATGTGGACCTGATGGTCCGGTCCCGCACCATCATGTGGAGCATCGACAACGCCAAACACGAGTTGGTGAGCGCAAATCTGCGCTTGGTGCTAAGCATCGCGAAGCGCTACCGGGGGCGTGGGATGAGCTTTGACGACCTCATTCAGGAAGGCAATCTGGGGTTGCTCAAGGCGGTGGGGCGCTACGACCACACGAAAGGAAACCGTTTCAGCACCTATGCGACTTGGTGGGTCCGGCAGAGCATCATTCGGGGCATCTACGATAAGACCCGGACGATCCGCCTTCCGGTCCACTTTATAGAGCTGAAGAACCTGTTCTTCAAGGTTTATTACGAGCTTCTGAAGGAGCTCGGGCGGGAGCCGGTGGCGCACGAGATTGCGGAGCGGGCCAACCTCCCGGTGGACAAAGTGCAGACCGTGTTGACCCTCGCTGTCCAGCCCGTTTCCCTCGAAGCTCCGGTTGGAGAGGATGAGCAGCGGCTGGGGGACTTTCTGGTGGACGACCACGCGGCCTCTCCCCTGGATCAGTGTTCTGATAAGGAGCTTGCGGAAACCACTCGCGAACTTCTCTCCGGGCTGCAGCCCAGGGAGGAGAAGATCCTCAGGCTTCGCTTTGGATTGGATGGGCAACCCGCGGAGACGTTGGAAAAAATAGGGAAGACCTTTAATGTATCCAAGGAAAGGATACGGCAGATCGAGAAGAAGGCGCTTCGAAAGCTTCGGAACCCTAATCGTCAGGCCCTGTTGAGGGCCTTTGTGGACTAGCGCGCGGGCTGCGGAAAATGCCCTTTCAGGCCGCCGGCATGCGTTCGCGCGACCTGTATTCGGGGCCCCTTGGCGGAGGAAGTGGATTCTATCCTCCGCCAAGGGGCCCCTGACGTTTTGAGGACTTGCAGGGGCGTCTCTCCTTAAATGGGGGGAGACCGGAGTCCTCGATCCCTTCAGATCGTTTGCGCCACTGTTTTGGTCCTTCCATATTCAGTAACGATTCTACGCTTTTAATACGTAAAACACTTGTGCTTATGTCTGTAATAGTTATATTATATAAAATCAGAAAGAAAATATGCCATGAGCAATGGCAGGTCTTCTGAAGCTGAAACTCGTTTATTTCTGCTTTAACATTAAAAGCTTGTAATTTATCAGGGTTTCCTGTCCGGCTCCATGGAAATAGTAAGGAAAAAGTGTTCTTTAATAATAAGATAAGGTGCAGTTCTTATTGCACTATGGCAGGCATGCCGTCATGTTCGCTGAATCGCTCCTCCTTCCGCATGGATGGAGTCCTGAAATGATTGTTTGGGACAATCCACCCATAGTGCTTTTCATCGCCCCCAAAGTGGCGCTGTCCGACCGGATGTCCGGAAATCTTGATTACGGGACCGAGTCGCCCAGAAGACGGCGGTCGCGGGTCGAAACGCTCCTGAGGTCGGCTTGTGCGGACCTTGAGTTGCGAGTGGTCGCGGGAGTTCCCCGCTCGGGGGTAAGGATGACTCAACATTCGAGATGCTGATGGTTGCCTGTAAGTGAGTGAATGAGCGGGGGACGGAGCATTGCATTGCGGCCGTCCTGGATGTGGCCGGAGCCAAACGCTCGTGGACGGGGGGGGTTGCTTCATCTGCAGGTTTTGGATGGTGTAGCTGGTTTTTGTTATAGCATAGAACTTGCAAGACGATGCCCCTAGAATTGCAACTATTCATGAATCTTGTTGCTCAATTGGAAGGACAGTTGGAGGTGAAGAACTCCGATGCGGGCGCCGCCGCGTTCAGCGCCGCGCTTCCTGTTCCATGGGCGATTGCGCTGGGAGGTGTTCCATGAAGCCTTGCCGCATTTTGGTTGTGGAGGATGAAGCCATCGTCGCCATGGATATCCGCGACAGGCTGGCTGCGCTTGGCTATGAATCGGCGGGACGGGCCGTGAGCGGCGAGCAGGCCCTTTCGATTGTCCGCGACAAACGCCCGGATCTGGTGCTGATGGACATCCGTCTGCGGGGCGAAATGGACGGGGTCGAAACGGCTAGCGAAATCAGACGATCCTATCATATTCCTGTCATTTTTTTAACGGCTTACTCGGAAGACGCCACGCTGGAGCGGGCCAAGCTGACCGAGCCCTTCGGCTACCTCCTCAAGCCCTTCGATGACCGGGAGCTGAAATCCGCCATAGAAATTGCCTTGTACAAGCACATTGCCGAAGAAGAGATTCGCCGCCTGAACCGGCTCTACAATGTGTTGAGCCAGGTGAATCAGGCCGTTGTCCGTTTGAACTCGCGCAATGAACTGCTGTCCACGGTTTGCCGCCTGATGGTGGAGCGCGCCGCGGTCGATTTCGCGTGGATCGGCTGGATCGAGCCGGAGAGCGGTGAAATCCTTCCCGTTGCCTGGTGTGGAAGCCGTGGCGAGGCCCTGAGGGAGGCGGGTTTTTTTAGCGCGTCGGGGGAAGGAGGCGATGGCAACGCGAGGATTTCCGTTCGGGAGAAAAAATCCTCCTTTTGCAATGAGTGCGTGGATGGGGGCTGCCCCAATGCGGTCCCTGTGCAGCCTTCCCGATTTGGCTTCCGCTCCTGCGGATCTTTCCCGTTGTGGTTTCGGGGAGAGGTCCACGGCATCCTGAACTTGTGCAACAATGAGCCGGGTTTCTTCCGCGAGCGGGAAGTCGAGTTGCTCGAGGAGGTGGCGGCGGACGTCTCGTTCGCCTTGGACAAGATCGCAAGCGATGCGGAGCGGGAGCGCCTCAGCGCGCAATACCTAAGCCAGTGTTCGTTTCTTCAGACGCTCATGGACGCCGTGCCGCATCCGGTGTTCTACAAGGACAAACAATTTCGCTACCTGGGATGCAACACCGCCTTCGAGCGATTTATCGGCATGAACCGGAAGGAAGTAATTGGCCGGAGGCTTCCGGATCTGTGGGCGCCCGACCTGGCGGCGGTGCATGAGCGGGCCGACGTGACGCTCCTTGGCGGATCGGGTCCCGAAACTATTGTCTATGAAGCGGCGGTGCAATCAGCGGATGGATGCCGCCATGACGTAGTGCTGCATAAGGCGGTTTTTGGCGGAAGGGGAGTGGAGGGGCTTATCGGCGTGATTCAGGACGTCACCGAGAGCAAAATGGCGGAGCGCGCCCTCCGCCGAAGCGAGCAAAGGCTCGCCATGGCGCTCGCGGCTTCCCGGATGGGCGTCTGGGAGTGGGATGCAAGAACCGACAAAAGCTTCTGGTCGCCCGAGTGCCTCGAAATTCTTAAGTTGGACGATGACTGTGCAACTTTCGACTCCTTCCTTGAAATGGTGCATCCGGACGATATAGCCCGCGCCGAGGACATGCGGCGCAAGGTGCGGGAGGGGCGCGCCGTGGGGCCCGAGGACTTCCGCGTCGTGGGACCGCGGGGTGACGGGGAGCGGTGGGTGTCCTGCATCGGCGAGCCGGAATACGATGAGAAGGGCAAAGTGCTGCGTGTGGTCGGGACCGTGCAGGATATTACGGACCGCAAGGACGCGGAAGAGGTGCGGAGCCGCGTTGACGCCCAGTTGCGGCAGGCTCAGAAAATGGAGGCGCTGGGGACGCTCGCGGGAGGGATAGCCCACGATTTCAATAATATCCTTGGAATCATAATTGGCTATACGGAAATGGCCGCCTGGGACATTGACGAAGACCGGCAGGAGCACAAATGCCTCCAGCAGGTGCTCAAGGCTTCCAGTCGTGCGAAAGACCTTGTGCAGCAGATTCTGGCCTTCAGCAGGTTGGGGGACCAGGAGAAGAAGCCCGTGCAGGTGGGCTTGATCGTGAAGGAGGCGATGAAGATGCTCCGCGCCTCGCTGCCTTCCACTATCGAGATCAAAATGAAGGTGAGCGCCAGGGCCGCGGTGCTGGCCGATCCCACCCAGATCCATCAGGTGCTGATGAACCTTTGCACCAACGCGGCGCATGCCATGCGGGACAACGGCGGAGTGCTGGACGTGAGCCTTACGGAGGAGAGCCTGCAACCCGAGACGATCCCGCCGCATATGGGCCTTGCGCCCGGGTCCTGCGTCAAGCTGGTCGTCGGGGACACGGGGCATGGAATCGCGTCGGCCTTCCTCGACCGAATCTTCGAACCCTTTTTCACCACGAAGGAGCCGGGCGCGGGAACGGGACTCGGACTGGCCGTCGTCCATGGAATAGTGGAAAATCACGGCGGGGTCATAAACGTCGAGAGCCAGCCGGGGAAGGGGGCGTGCTTTGAGGTGATTCTTCCCGCCCTTGAGAACACTCCGTTGCAGGAGCCGCTGAACGTGGAGTCAATCCCGCGCGGCAGGGAGCGCATCCTGGTTGTCGATGATGAACCCGCGTTGGCGGCCAGCCTTAAGGAAATGCTGGATCGCCTGGGATATTCGGTGGAATCCAGGACGGACAGCCGGGAGGCGCTGGAGTTTTTCCGGAGTCGCCTGATCGAGGCGCCCTTCGATCTGGTCATTACCGACATGACCATGCCCCGCCTGACGGGAGAGGACCTGGCCGTGGAGTTGCTGCGCACCCGGCCGGGGATGCCGATTCTCATCTGCACCGGCTTCAGTGAGAAGATGGATGCGGAGAGGGCGAAGGCCATGGGAATTCGAGGATTTTTCATGAAGCCCGCCCTCATGGGGACATTGGCCAGGATGGTGCGGGACGCCTTGGACGAGAAAGTTGAGCGGAGGGCGCTCATTCGATGAAATGGGGGCTGGCGTCCTCCACGGACCTTGGCGTTACTTGACGCTCCGGACGCGGCGCATCGGCGCGCACTTTGCGTCGCGGTCGTTCATCGCCTCCCTGTGCATGACGTCGATCATGGCTTTCATGGAGGACCAGAATTCTCCGCCGATTTTATGTATTTGACGGACCTTGAAGATATATGCGCTGAGTTCGTTGTACATTGCGGCCTCCCGTTACGAAATTTCCCCATCGGGTGATGCGCGCCTGTGCTTGGCCCTTGCGCGCCCGTTAAGGAATGTATCGGCGGAATGCGGCGATCCGATAAGTTTTTTTTGAGGAGCTGGAAAATCCTCACGACATCGCGCCGGCCCTCCCCGTCGACGCTATGACGATCATTGCCTCTGTCTGGGCGTCATCCTCCAACGCATCGTCGTCGGAGGAAAGGTGCAGGGGTCTGTCTGCCGAAATGACGCGATTCCTTCCGCTCGTTTTTGCTCCATAGAGCATCGCATCGGCCTCTCCAATCAGTTCGTCCGGCGCCGCGCCTTCCTTGAGGGTCGCAACTCCGAAACTCGCGGTCACGCTCAACGTGGCGCCATCTCCGATCGGAATCTGGCACTCTTCGACCGCCTTCCGCAACCTTTCGGCGAGCCCCGCGGCGTTCTTGAGATTGGTGTCGGGCAGCACCACAATGAACTCTTCTCCCCCGTATCGTGACACGTAGTCGCTCTTGCGAAGCTCCGAGCGCAGCTTGTGAGCCACTTCCTTCAATACTTTGTCGCCCGCCTGATGACCGTGTTCGTCGTTCACCTTCTTGAAGTGGTCTATATCCAGCATTATCACCGAAAGCTCTCTTCGATAGCGGCGTGCGTTGGCGATGCTGTGCTCGACGAGCCTATCGAATTCTCTCCGGTTATAACAGTCCGTCAGGGGGTCGAAGGCCGCCTCGTTCCTCAATTTCTTGATGCTCATGGTATTGGCTATGGCGATGTCGATGGCCTTGAGCAGCGTGTTCACGATGTCCCGGTGATAGCTGAGGGGAGTGCGCTCCGGAACGAGGTAGAGCCTGGCGTAGTAGTCTTCGCCCATCAGATCGTAGGTCTCCGGACGGACGCCTTGCAAGTAGTGGGGATTCGATTCCGTTTCCTGACGGCTGCTGAAGTGATGGCATTCGCAACGCTCGGACAGCCTGAAATCCTTTTCCACCAGCTTTATGACGGTCTTGCCCTGGTCGCTTGGGTCCACCCACAAGTCCATGCCGTTGCCGTGCTCCAGCGCGAAGGCGAACAACCTGTAGGAGAGGATGCCGTCCAGGCATCTGGATGCGTTGTCAAGAATTCCCTCCAGATCGTGCGCGGCCATGATGTCGAGAATGCGACGGTTGAGGATTTCATAGTCCGCCTTCTTGGCAGTTCTGAATGCCAGGCCGGCCGCAAATGAAAAGCCGCGTGAGATGCTGCCGAATATCTTCTTCATGACGGGACCCCCTCCGTAAGTATGATGGTATGATCGTTCGTCTCTTGGAGGGAGCAAGGTCGATGCCACGTTGGTATTGCATTAATATCATTATGTTTTTATGGGTTGGCGGGACGCTTGATAGGAAATTTTTGCCTGCCGCCGGGAAATAAGCTCCGGATGCGCGCGGGTGGACTGCAAAGTCTGCTGGCGTTTCCGGAGCGTGGAAGCGTGGTTCCTGGCGGGCGGGCTTAGTCCGAAGACGGGGCCTTTTTGGGCGCTCCCTGCGGTCTGTAATACCTGGGCATTCCGAAAATGTTCAGAATCACTTCCGCCGGGGCCTCCGGCTGGGCCTTCTTGCCTCTCGATCTGCGTTTGCGGCTGGATTTCGACTTCGTGGGCTGGGCCGCCTCGGGCGCTTCCGCTGCTTCAAAAGGTTCGGTTGGCGCGGCGTCGGCGATGGAGGCTTCCGTAACGGGGACCGAGGCGAGTTCCAGGGTTGCCTCCGCCGTTTCGGGCGCCGCGAGAAGAGCTTCATCGCCGGCCGTTGCGACCGTCGTTGCCTCAATCGTCTCGGCTGCGGCAGGCGCCTGGGCTCCACCGCCCCTGCTTCTCCGTCCGCGGCTTCTGCTCCTTCCCCTCCTCGAAGAGGTCTTTTGTTCGTCGCGCTTTTCGCTTTTCTGCTTTTGCGCGGCGGGGGATTCGGCGGGAACGTCCGCATCGCTCTGCACGGGTATCTTCGCCCCGAGATAGCGCTCGATGCGCGCAAGGTAGGGGAGATCCGCCCGCGAAGCGAACGAGATCGCGATTCCCGCCTCTCCCGCGCGGCCTGTCCTGCCGATCCGGTTGACATAGTCCTCGGGGGAGCGCGGCAGGTCGAAATTTACTACGTGACTGATGCCGGTGATGTCGATGCCCCGCGCGGCGACGTCGGTTGCGACGAGGAGCCGTATCTTCCCCTGGCGCATGTTTTTTATGGTGTTGTTTCGGGCGGCCTGGGTCATGTCCGCGTGAAGGGGCGCCGCGGGATGCCCCTGCGCATTGAGGGCGCGGGCAAGTTTTTCCGCGTCGCGCTTCGTGCCCGCGAAAATGATGGCCCGCGTCACATCCGGGTCGGAGCAGAAGGCGCTCAAGAGCCGGTGCTTGTGCTCCAGATTGCTGGTCATATACAGCCGCTGTTCAATCTTCTCATGAGTGATAACGCCGGGAGCGACTTCCACCCTGTCGGGATTTTTTAGGAATTTTTCCGCGAGCCGCGTCGTTTCTTCATTCATGGTGGCGGCGAAAAGCAGCCGCTGGCACTCCTCCGGAACGGTGTCGGATATAAACTCGACGTCATCGATGAAGCCCATGTCGAGCATCCGGTCGGCCTCGTCGAACACAAGCATTTCCACCTTGGCGAGGCCGATGCGCCCTCGCCAGATGTGGTCTATCAGGCGGCCCGGCGTGCCTATGATCATGTCCGGCAACTGGGCGAGGGCCCTGACCTGGTCGCCCATCGGCATGCCGCCGTATATGGCGACGCTGTGAATATCGAGGTGCTGGCCATAGGCGCGGGCGACCTGTGTTATCTGGACGGCCAGCTCGCGGGTTGGCGTGACGACGAGAATCCGAAGGCCGGGTTCTCGGTCGGGGCCCTGCTCGCACAACCGTTGGAGCGCCGGCAGCACAAAGGCGGCTGTTTTGCCCGTTCCCGTCTGTGCTGAAGCGATGAGGTCCCGGCCGGTGAGCGCCTTGGGAATGGCCTGCTCTTGCACGGGCGTTGGAATGCTATGCCCGCACTCCTCGATAGCCTGAAGAATTTTCGAATCTAACTGTAGGTCTTCAAAAGTCATTAAGTGCGAAATCCTTGATCGCTTCTGAACCGGCGCTTTGCGGTCCGCATCCGCTGCTTTCCGGATGCGCCGGTTTGCCCTGGCTCCGCAAGGGAGCTTCTCCGGGCAGTAGAATATTGGGTTGAAAGCAACACGGGCCAAGCCGTCGGGATGAATCGCCGCGCGGCTTCGTCGCCGCCTTGGCGCAGTAGGGGGCGGCCCACCATGGGACGCAGCCGTCGCACCGGAAAAACCAAAGGGCGACGCGGAGCCTCCTTCCAGCACATTTCCGTGATGCAAAAATGCTGAGGGAGCCAGTCGCCATTATGTTTCAAATGCAATTTTTTTATTATACAATTCGCATTGTCGGATGGCAAACGGATTCTATGCGACGTTTTTTCGCAGAATGCGCTTTGAAAGGAATTCCAGGACTGTTTTCTGGAAATCCTCGAAAAGGCCAAGACGGGCTTGATGGGGATGCTGCTGCGGGAGCGTCGTTGACGGAGCGAAAGGGAAGGGCGCCGTTGTCCCATGCGGCAGGGGGAAAGGTCTTTGAAAGCGCCTGGTAGTCGTCGCTATCGGGGCGCAACGACGCGCAAACTCATCCATGTCGCCTCTTGCGTCCTGAAATCCGGCCAACGGTCGATCCAGCCATTCATTACCCTTGCAATGGGTAACGGTATTTACGATACTTCTACAGGGAGATGCGCTGGTTCGCGGAGTTGCAGAGGCTTTGTGTCTCATGATGCAACTGTGTCTCAGATCAAGAGGGGCGGGGGGTGCGAATGAGCGGAAAGGCGGCTTCCGTTGCCGGAAAGGGAGTTCCCGGTGGGCCTGCGTGTTCTGGGTGTCTCGGTGATGTCTCATGACAAGGGCGCGCGAAGGGAGACGGAGGCTGGCCGTCGCCATCCTTCCTCCGGAAAGGCCGCTCGGAGCTTTGTCACGAGACCGGAACGCATGGCTCGGTTTTTGGATAGCTGAATGGCAGCACTCACCATTGGAAGAAGGAGGGCCTGTCATGTCTGAATCGCGATGCCCCTTGTGCGGTTCCCAGGATTTTTATGTCAAGGATTCCGTTGACGAATACGAATTGCATGAATTTACGATCGAAAAGGGAGAAATTGTCTTCAGCTGCGAATGTGACGAATCCGAACAACCGGAGATAGGCAGCGGATCGAGCATTCACTGCAACCGTTGCGCGTGGCATGGAGTGATGGAGAATATTCTGAAGTGAGTCATCGAGAGAGTCTCTTCGATCCCTGCTGACCGGCGCCCAAGGTCTGGAGGGAATTCGGGCTTGCAAGGGCGTTGAGATAGGGGGCGTGCGTGCGCCCGGTTGACAGTGAGAGCGTCTCCGGCGGGACGGCGTCCCGTGGACGCGAACCAACTAGCGAAAAGGAGAATAGGGATGGCCATTTTTAAATGCAACAAGTGCGGAAACACCATCGACGTAATGACTCCTCCGGAAACGTGTCCTTCGTGCAAGGAAAAATGCGAATTCGTGGATGTATCGTGCTACATTCCCGAGTGCGGCGGCCCCGATTCGGGGAACATTAATCCGCAGGTGTTTCAGGAAAGCTTCAATTCAGAGAAGAAGTAATCCCATTCAGGGGGTGGACGCTCCGCGGCGTTGCGGGGCCGCCCACCCCCCCATCTACTGCTTTGGAGGAAGATGCGTGTCGGTCACAGACCCTTTTGACGTCATTATCGTAGGCGGCGGTCCGGGTGGATTGACCGCCGGCCTTTATGCAATGCGAGCCGCGCTGAAAACCATCCTCATCGAAAAGGGGACGCCCGGCGGGCAGATCGCCATAACGAAAGACGTGGAGAATTATCCGGGTATTGAACTCATACCAGGACTGGACCTTGCGGAGAAGTTTCTCCAGCATGCTGAGTCTTACGGCCTCGAGGTGGACCAGCAGGAGGTCGCGGCGATAGAGCCCGGCAAGGGCGGTCCGCATGTCGTGAAGCTCGCCAACGGTGAGGCGTTGCATGCCCACGCGGTGATAATGGCGATGGGGGGAGCGCCAAGGAAGCTCGGCGTTCCTGGCGAGGCCGAATACGCGGGCAAAGGCGTTTCCTATTGCGCGACGTGCGACGGCTTTTTCTTCCGGAACCAGACCGTAGTAGTAATAGGGGGCGGCGACACCGCCGTCGAGGAAGCCCTTTATCTTTCAAAGATAGCCGCCAAGGTCTATCTCATCCACAGACGGGAATCCTTGAGGGCGAGCAAGCTGCTCCAGCAGCGGGTCAAGGCGGACCCGAAGGTGGAGCTCGTCTGGAATGCGGTTGTCACGGAAATCAAGGGCGACGCGGGCGGGGTCAACGCGGTGGAGTTGCAGGATGTGAAGACCGGCGAGAAACGCGACCTGCCGTGCGAGGGCTCCTTTATTTTCGTTGGCTACCTCCCGACGAACGGGCTCGTCCCGGCCGGCGTGCGGCTGAATGCCGAGGGCTATGTGATAACGGACGAAAAGTGCGAAACCGACGTCCCCGGCATTTTCGCCATCGGCGACCTGAGGGCCAAATACGCCAACCAGATCGTCATCGCGGCGGCGGATGGCTGTATAGCGGCCCTGGCCGCGGCGCACTATGTCGAGAATAAGAAGTTCAGCGCGGGGGCGTAATTTCCACTCCGTCCTCAAGGAAAGGGAAAACGCGCCCGGAGCAGTCCAATCGACCGGGGAGGCTTTGAAATGAATCGCCTTTCGGGCAGGGTTCTTCTTACGGGAGCGACTGGCTTCGTGGGCGGGCGTCTCGGACGCGCCCTCATAAACGCGGGAATCCGTCCCAGGGCGCTCACTCGTTCGGTGAAGAAATTCCGGGGGGGAGCGGCCCCGACGGACGGAATGGACGTGGTGAAGGCGGACCTCCTCGAGCCGGAATCGCTCGCCGCCGCGATGGAGGGGATAGACGCCGCCTTTTACCTGGTGCATTCCATGGGTGGGCGCACTTTCAGCGAAAACAGGCTTTTTGCCGAAAGAGACCGCCGGGCCGCGCACGGTTTCGTCAAAGCGGCGGACCGCGCGGGCGTTAAGCGCATCATTTACATGGGCGGACTTGGGGAGGTGGGCGAAGGCCTCTCCGAACATCTCTCCAGCCGCCAGGAAGTGGCGCGCATCCTGAAATCCGGATCGGCGAAAACGACCGTCCTGCGGGCCGCCAACATCATCGGGGCGGGCGGCGCGCCGTTCGAGATGCTCCGGCATCTGGTCGAGCGGCTGCCAGTGCTGCTTTGCCCGCGCTGGATCGACACTCCCTGCCAGCCCATCGATGTGGAAGACGCGGTGGCGTATCTTGTCGGCTGTCTGAGGGAGTCCGCGACAGAGGGGCTCGATTTCGACGTAGGCGGACCGGACGTCGTCACGTATCGCAAGATGATGCAACTTTATGCGCGCGTCCGGGGGCTCAGGCGGCTCATTGTTTCCGTCCCCGTCCTGACTCCCAGGCTTTCCGCCCTATGGATAGATCTTGTCACTCCAGTTCCTTCGGGCGTGGCGGTTCCACTCCTCGAAGGTCTGAAAAATGAAGTCGTTTGCAGAGACAACCGAATTCGAAAGCTCGTCCCCATTCCCCTCACCCCGCTCGATGTCTCCATTTGCAACGCGCTCGTACAAATCCGAAGCGGTCCCGGCAGGCTGCCATCCCGGCAGGCTTGCTTCATTCGGGACGACGCCTGACGCCCCGGGGAGGCGTCGCGCGAGCTTGGTTTTCCCGTGGAGCAACACTGATAACCCGTTCACGAAGGAGGTTTCATGCGTAGCCTATCCGAATCGAACTCTGGAGCGAAGATGGATCGAAGGTCGTTTGTGCAGGCCACCATTTGTGGCGGCGCCCTGCTGGCAGGCGCGATGATGGGCCTCCCGGGCTGCGGAAAGTCCTCCAAGCCCGAGTTGGCGGGAGGACTGGCGTCCGCATCGGAGCCGCCTCCGCTGCCATACGGCGAAGGGGCCCTCGCCCCCTACATTTCCATGGAAACGGTGCGGACTCACTACCAGAAGCACCATGCTGGCTACGTAGCTAAGACGGCGCAGCTCGTCAAGGGGACCCTCTTCGAGAACCATTCGCTGCTCAGGGTCATGCGGGAAACCGTCTACACCCCGGACCGGGCGGCTCTTTTCAACAACGCGGCGCAGGCGTGGAACCACGAATTTTACTGGAACAGCATGATGCCGGGAGGCGGAAAGCCGGATGCCGCGATGATGGAGAAAATCAAGCGGGATTTCGGAAGTCTCGATAACTTTAAGAAAGAATTCACGGAAGCGGCCATGAACCAGTTTGGCAGTGGGTGGGCGTGGCTCGCGCTCGAAAACGGGCGCATGACGGTGCTGAAGACGGGAAACGCGGCGAACCCCGTAATTGAAGGAAAAACGCCCCTCTTGACCATCGACGTGTGGGAGCACGCCTACTATATCGACTACCGGAACCGTCGCGCCGATTATGTGAAGGCGGTTATCGACAACCTGCTGAACTGGGACTTCGCGGCGGTGAACCTTGCTCGGGCCTAGCCTACGCGCGAAAGGCAATTAGAGGAGAATGCAAAATGCTTGAGGGAAGCGGGGCCCCGGATTTCCGGCTGCCGTCCGCGGACGGTTCGGAATTGGGCGGGGCGGACTTGCGCGGCAAATGGTGCGTCCTTTATTTCTACCCGAAGGACAACACCAGCGGGTGTACGGCGGAGGCGCTCGAGTTCACGGCGCTGAAGGGGGAATTCGAGGCCCCGGGCGCGCGGGTCGTTGGAGTGAGCCCCGATTCGACGGCGTCTCACACGAAGTTTATCGCCAAGCACAACTTGAGCGTGACGCTTTTGAGCGACCCGGAGCATGGCGTTCTCAAGGCGTTCGATGCGTGGGGAAAGAAAAAGATGTACGGCAAGGAATATGAAGGGGTCATCCGGAGCACGGCGCTGATCGACCCCGAAGGCGTGGTGCGCCGCGCGTGGCCGAAGGCGAAATCCAAGGGGCACGCGGCGGAAGTTTTGGAAGCGCTGAAAAGCATGGTATAGGAAAGGGCCGCGCGAAGCCCTCGCGCGGCAATCGATTCGGGAAATCGGACGCATTTTGCCGTGGTGGCAAAATCCTTGGACCGGGTTAATGAATATCCTCATCATCGACGAAGACGACAGCAATTACTCGATTCTCAGGAAGACGTTGCTGAACGTCCTGGGACCGGAGACTCGGGTGCGAAGGGCCGAGAACTGCGACGCGGCGTGGGAGATGATCGGGGAGGAGTCTTACGACGTTTGCGCCTACAACCATCCAGCCTCTCCCAGAAGCGCAGCGGAGCTTATGCGCTCGCTCGTGCGGCGCGGCTGCAAGGCCCCTGTGCTCTGCTCCGTGGGGCGCGACCCGAGAGAGAGCTTCGAGGAAGCGGCCAGCCACATGGAAAAGGCGCTCGAGCGGAGCGAGGAGACGGCGAGGCGGCGCTCGGAGGAAATGGAGCGGCTGATGGAGCTTGCGCCCATCGCGATTTGCGTGGCGCACGATCCTCAGTGCAGCCGCATCATCGGCAATGAGGCCGCAAACCGCCTGTACGAGGCGGAGGCGGGGGAAAACATCTCCGCTGCTCCGGTCGCATCAGGGGCCCCAAGCCGGTCGCGCCGATTCTTTCGGGGCGGGAGGGAGTTGCTTCCCCGCGAGCTTCCGATGCAGCGCGCGGCCGCAGAAGGGGCCACCCTGCGAGATTGTGAACTGGACGTCTTGTTGCCGAGTGGGAAGGTGACGTCTCTCCTTGGCGACGCAGCCCCCTTGCGCGACGCGGCGGGGAGCGTCCGTGGCGCTATCGCCGCTTTCGTCGACATCACCGAGCATAAGCGGGCGTTGGAGACGCTCCGCGCGAGCGAGATCCGGCACCGGAGCCTCCTGGAAGCGATGAACGACGCGGTGATCGAGTACGACGTGGGCCTCAGCGTCACCTACGCAAACGGCAGGGCTTTGAGAATTCTTGGCCTTGAGGAGAGGAGCGAGATTGTCGGGAAGAGCCTTGCCCGTCTTGTGGAAAAGTACGGCGTGGGGGAATCCGCGCGAGGGCTTCTGGCGCGGATCGACTTTGTCGGCAGACAAGGCCATGACGACGGCTACGCCAGCGCGTTCGAGCTGGAGTTCATCGCCACGAATAGGCGGAGAGGCTGGCTCCTGATTTCATCGAAGCTCATCAGGGCTGCGGACGGCTCCCTATGCGGGGGCGTGGCCGTAGGGACTGACATCACGGACTTTCGCAAGGCGCAGGAGGAGGCCCGCATCAGAGAGCAGCAGTTGGTCCGCCTCGACAGATTAACCGCCTTGGGCGTGCTGGCGGCCGGGGTCGCGCACGAGATCAATAACCCTAACAACCTGATTTCCTTCAATATTGCCACGCTCAGGGATTATATCGACGGTCTATTCAAAGCCCTCGACGGATGCGGTCCGGAAGAAGAGCAATCGGCGCTGCGGGGAATGCCACGCTCCACGTTCCGCGAAGAACTGGTTGGCCTCATCGACGACATGGAGCATGGGTGCCGCAGGATCGACACCATCGTTTCCCAGCTCTCGCGCCACTCGCACAGCAATTACTCCTGTTTTCAGGCCGTCGACCCCCGTCAGGCGATCGAACGGGCGATTTTGTTTTGCCGCGACAGGATCAAGGAGCGGGCAACGGCGATCGAGGTGGAAATCTCCCCGCGCGTTGCGCCCATCCGCACCAATCCCGACGCCATGGAACAGGTGCTCATCAATCTCATCCTCAACGCGGCGCAGGCGATGGACAAACCGGAGCGCCGCATAGACCTCAAGGTCAGTCCTCTCGCGGGGGGCGGCGCGTCCATCGAGGTGCGCGACAACGGGTGCGGCATGGAAGAAGCTGTTCTCGGGAAAATCTTCGATCCTTTCTTCACGACCAAGCCCCCGGGGGAAGGGGCCGGCCTCGGGCTTCACCTTTGCAACAACCTGTTGTCAGTGATTGGGGGGAGCATTGAGGTCGAAAGCGAGCCGGGCGTGGGGAGCATTTTCCGGGTGCATGTTCCGGACGTCCCAAGGGCGATGGAAGCCTAGAATCTGAAAGGCGCTGCATGGAAAGCTCCATAATTGCCATCGATGACGAGACGGTGTTTTTGAGAAGCCTGAAGAGGGGCCTTCTGGCGGCAGGGTTGGGAAACGTGCATACGGAAAGCGATCCCGTGCAGGCGGTGAAGCTCTTTCGGCAGGGGCGGATTTTCGATGTGGCGCTGATCGACA
Source organism: uncultured Syntrophobacteraceae bacterium (assembly GCA_937958025.1). Lineage (GTDB taxonomy): Bacteria > Desulfobacterota > Syntrophobacteria > Syntrophobacterales > Syntrophobacteraceae > CALFXO01. The sequence goes on along the minus strand of CALFXO010000123.1, from coordinate 74,109 downwards.
TCCGCATGCCGGGAATGGGTGGGATCGAAGCGCTCGAACGGATCAGGACGGAAAGCCCCAACACGGAATGCATCATGATGAGCGCGGTGAACGACGTCAGAACGGCGGTCGAATGCATCCGCAGGGGGGCCTACGATTATCTTGTGAAGCCGTTTGACAGGGAGGACCTCCTGGCGACGATCCGCGCCGCGCTCGGAAAGCGGTGCGTCATCTGCGGTCCACGCTCGCAGGAGGGGGATGCCGGGGCTGCGGGAAGGAGCCAGGAGGCGTTCCGGAAGATCGTCGCATCGACGCACGAGACGCGCAAAGTGCTGCGGGAGGCGGAGTTGCACGCCGCAAGCGACATCCCTATCCTGGTGACGGGGGAAACGGGAACTGGAAAGGAGCTTCTGGCAAGAGCGATCCACGACGCGAGCCCACGCGCTGAGGGCCCGTACGTCCCCATCAACATGGCCGCCCTGCCTTCCCATCTCTTCGATGCCGAATTCTTTGGACATGTGAAGGGCGCGTTCACCGGAGCGGACATGGACCGCAAAGGCTACGTCGAAAGCGCCAATAAAGGGACGCTCGTGCTGGACGAGATAGGGACGCTCCCCTACGAACTCCAAAGCAAGCTCCTGCGGGTGCTCCAGGACGGGGAACACCTCAAGATCGGGAGCGACAAGCTCCACCGGATGGACATCCGCGTGATCGCGATCACCAACGAAAATCTGGAGAAACTGGTCGGGGAGGGGAAATTCCGTAAGGATCTGTATTACCGCCTAAAGGGCGAGTGGCTGCATCTGCCTCCCCTTCGGGAGCGCAGGGAGGATGTGCCGGAGCTGCTGGAAACGTTCCTGCGCGAGTGGGATAAAAAGGGCCGCAAGATCCGTGTGGCGGAAGATGCCATGCGCATGCTCTTGCGGTACGACTATCCGGGAAATATCCGGGAGCTCCGAAGCATTGCGCAATCGGCGATTAATAGGGCGGACGGCGGATGGATAACCGCCGAGGCGCTTCCGCCGCACATGATCGTCTCCTCTCTCGGGTCTGAGGGGCGGGAGGTTTGCGGCGCCGATGAAACCGCCCGGACCCTGGCGAAAGTGGAGGAGGCGCATATTCGGCGGGTTTACCAGGAGAGTGGATGCAACAAGACAAAAACGGCGCGGATATTGGGCGTCGCGGTGAACACGCTTCGGAGCAAGCTTGTGGCGTATGGAATTGAGTAGCACGCCTCAGTATTCAATTTTTGAATGAATCATCAAAAATTGCACGCCTCGGCAATATAAGAAATCCCTCATAATTGAGCCTCGACCCGTCAGATGCTGAATGCCCGCGCCCTTGCCGTCCTTGGGGCTTCCTGCTCTTCGGCTGTTTTCAGGATGTGAATCCAAACACATAAATGCGACGTTTCTCTATGGCACAGTTTCTGCTTATAATGGTCACAGCGACCTGTTTGATGAAATAAATATAATGTTTTTATAATACGCACTTACAGACGCATCCTTGGAGAGTTGAGTGCCCTGCCGACATATATTGATTGCGGAAGATGAAGCCTGCCTGGCCGTTTTTCTACAGACTCTTCTCAGGGAAGGAGGACATGAGGTTTCACTGGCCTGCAATGGTCGGCAGGCGCTGGATGCGCTGCTGCGCTGCAACGGGGGCGGAGAGAAAGTCGATATTCTGCTGACGGACATCCAAATGCCGGAAATCGACGGCCTGGAGCTGATCACGCGTGTTAGGGCCATGGGCATGACAGTCGGAATCATAGCCATGTCGGGGAGCCATGATCCCGACATGAAGGCCAGGCTGATGAAGTTGAATGTGGAATGTTTTCTTCGGAAGCCGTTTCGCCCGGAACAACTCAATAATCACATTCGATCGACGATTCAAAGCGGAAGACTCGAGTAGACGGGGGGCGCCCCGGCAAGGGAGGAACGAAGCCATGCTTTGCGGACGACTGGAAACGGCCGGAGGCGGGTCCGACGAGAGAATATATTGTCCAGCCGACGTTCCCGGTGGAACCGAGAGCATCCTATTTGTGGATGACGAGGAAAGCATCGCGAAACTGATGCGCACCATGTTGGAGAGGCTGGGCTATAAGACGGAAGTGGTGACGAACCCTGGAGCAGCCTTGAAGCTGCTTCAAGATTCACCGCAAGGATTCGACCTGATGATGACCGATTACACCATGCCGAACTTGACCGGCATTGATTTGGGAATAGCGGTGCGGAGCATCCGGCCCGACATTCCTATTATTCTATGCACGGGATGCGACGACATGGATCACAGAGAGGAAGCCTATAAAGCGGGCATTCATACCATCCTTCAAAAACCCTTCAGCCGGCAGCTTCTTGCCGAAACCATCCGCCGGCAACTGGACGCCGTGACCTGAATCGCAAGACGCCGGAGCGGGGGCATGCGCCTCCTCGCTCCGCCGTCCATGCAAGGAGCGGCGCGAGAGTGGAAGAACGAAAGGCGTCCGTTATTTTCTCGAACTCTTTCTTCCCTCATGCCGCGAAACATCCCTCGAAAGGAGGAAAGCCGGCCTGCAACCACCGCCCTCCGCTCAGTTCTTCAGCATCCGCGGCTATCGCGGACGCGCCGTCAGCCCGTTGCAATAATCGATATTCCGCGAAAATAATCATAACAAATAAAATATACGACCGTATTATGCGCACATTGCGGCGCGCCTCTCATTTGTAACACAATCGTAACCAGATTCCATTCAAAAAAAGCCATAGTTTTGCCGATTGCACTCACGGAGGCGATCCGGGCGGGAGAGGTGCGCAATCGCACTTCCAACCGACATCTTTGCTGGATTTTCGATGGAGTTTTCTTCCCGATGAGTTCCATTTCTATTGAATCTTTAATGAATGGCGCCGTATGCACGTCGCCGGATACGCCGGTTCGCGCGGTCAAGGACATGCTGGGCGACGACGAGCCCATCAGCGCGGTGGTGGTCGTGGAGGAGGGACGGCCAGTGGGCCTGGTGATGAACCTCCACCTCGACAGGGCGCTGAGCCGGCAGTTCGGTCTCGCGGTCTATTACAGCAGGCCGATAGCCCTGCTCATGGACGCGTCTCCGCTCGCGGTAGGGCGCGGGACCGCCATCGAGGACGCCGCCCAGGCGGCGATGCTGCGGGAAAAGCACAAGATCTTCGACCACCTCATTGTCGTCGATGACGACGGACGGGTGGCGGGGATCGCTCCGGTTCCCAAGATCCTCGAGGCGTTGGCGACCCTCGAGCATGAGCGGACCAGTGAAGTCATATCGATCAACGAAAGGCTCATGGAGGAGATCGACCAGCGGAAGGCCGCGGACGCCGCCCTTCGGGAATCCCAGAAAATGCTCGAATCCGTCATCGAGAGCTTTCCTCACTCGATTTTCTGGAAAGACCGGCGCGGGGTCTACCTGGGCTGCAACTGCAAGTTCGCAGCGGAAGCGGGCCGCGAGAAGCCGGAAGACGTCATGGGAAAAACGGATTCCGACCTGGGCTGGAAGGACGGCGATGCGGACATGTTCCGATCATGGGACCTGAGCGTGATCGAAAGCCGCGCCCACCAAAGTCTGACCCTTGAGCAGCCCGCCGAGGGGAGTGAGGCGCCCCGGTATATGGAAATCCGTAAGATCCCGCTTTACGACTCCAACGGGAATATCATAGGCACGCTCGGCAGCCACGAGGACGTCACCGAAAAGCTGCTGGCGGATCAGGCCATGGAGGCCAATCGCGCAAAATCGCAGTTCCTGGCCAATATGAGCCACGAGATCCGGACGCCAATGAATGGCGTGCTCGGCATGGCGGAGCTACTTCTCGGCACGGAGCTCGACGAACACCAGCGGAGCCTCGGGGAAACCATTTTCCGGTCGGGAGAGGCGCTCCTTCGGGTCATCAATGACATACTCGACTTTTCAAAGATCGAGGCCGGAAAGCTGGAGTTCGACAACGTGGACTTCCACCTCCACAACGAGGTTGAGGAGTTAATGGAACTCATGGCGGAGCACGCCCACCGGAAGGGGCTGGAGCTGATCTGCCAGATAGAAAGCGGAACGCCGTGGGCGCTCAAAGGCGATCCGGGCAGGCTGCGGCAGGTCCTTGCCAATCTTATCGGGAACGCTATCAAATTCACCGATCAGGGCGAAGTGCTGGTGCGCGTCCAGGCGCTCGAAGAGGAGCGGGCGGCGGATAACGACAGCGTCTTGGTGGAGTTCGAGGTGCGCGACACCGGCATAGGGATTTCCGCCGAGGCGCAAAAGCGAATTTTCGACGCCTTCGCGCAATCCGACATGTCTACAAACCGAAAATATGGGGGAACGGGTCTTGGACTCACGATCTGCCGGCAGCTTTGCGAGATGATGGGCGGAGGGATCGCGGTCGAGAGCGCGGTGGGGGAGGGGAGCGCGTTTCGTTTCCGGTTGCGTTTTGGGAAGCGGCCGGAAGAAGCCGGAGCGCAAGCCGCCGAATGCTTCATGGGGAAGACGCCTCACGTGCTCATCGTGGACGACAACGAAACGAACCGGCTTGTCCTCCATCACCAGGTGACTTCATGGAAGATGCGGGATGGCATGGCGGAGGGAGGGGAAGAGGCGCTCGCCATGCTGCAAGCCGCGGTGGAAAAGGGAGATGTCTACGACGTCGCCATCCTCGACATGATGATGCCGGGGATGGACGGACTTGAGCTGACGCGGCGCATTAAAGCCATTCCATCGCTCGGTGGAATCAAGCTCATATTCCTGACGTCGGTCGGGCAATATGGAGAAATCGAAACGGCCCGCAAGCTGGGAGTGTCGGTTTACCTCACCAAGCCCGTCCGTCAGTCCCAACTGTACGACGCCATGATGAACGTCCTCGGCGTGCAGGTCCAAAGGGGAGCGCCAGCCGTCCTTCCGGCTCCAGGAAAGAAGGGGCGCGCGCTTCCCGACGCTCCTATCCTGTTGGCGGAGGACAACCCGACCAACCAGCAGGTCTGCAAGGCCATGCTGAAGCGGCTCGGCTGCAAGGCGGACGTCGTCTCAAATGGCCGGGAGGCGCTGGAAGCCCTGTCGAGGACGCCATACGAACTGGTGTTCATGGACTGTCAGATGCCCGAAATGGACGGTTATGAAGCCACGCGGCAGATCAGGGCGAGGGAGGAAGCCGGAGCTCCCCGGACCGTCGTCGTGGCGCTGACCGCCCACGCCATGAAGGGGGAGCGCGAGCAGTGCCTCGCCACCGGAATGGACGATTACCTCAGCAAGCCTTTTTCACTGGATCAACTCGATTACGTCCTGCACCGTTGGCTCTGCAAATCGGCCGACGACGGGAAAGAAGACATGCAGAGCAATGACGCCGCGGGTCCCGTGGAGTCCGATGCAATGGAAGACGGCGTGGACGCCATCGACCGCAAAGCGCTTGACGATATTCTGATGCTGCAAGACGAGGAGGATGATGACCTGCTATCGGAGATACTCACGACCTACATGGAGCATTCAAGGGAACTCCTCGGCGCCCTCGCCGGGGCGGTGGAGCGGGATGACGGAGAAAACGTCAGGAAATCGGCTCACAGCTTGAAATCGTCCAGCGCGAACGTAGGGGCCATGAATCTTGCGGAGCTTTGCAAACAAATGGAGGTCGCTGCATGCAGCAACACGAATGGGTCGGCGAGGGAATTGAAAATGCGGATAGAAGCGGAGCATCGGAAGGTGGAAAGGGTGCTGAAGGGCATAGTGCAAAGCGGGTTGAATTGACGGTCCCGACAGAACAGCCCGCCGCTTCCGTAATGGTGGTGGACGACGACCCGACGGCCAGGCGTCTGACGTCCAAGTCGCTGCGCCGCTCGGGGTTTCTCGTTACCGAGGCCCCCGACGGAATCCGCGCCCTGGAGCTTTTCGACGTCCGCAAGCCCGACATCGTATTGCTCGACGTGGTGATGCCCGGCATGGACGGCTTCGAGACGTGCCGCGCCCTTCGCGGTCGTCCGGGTGGCGGGAGCATGCCGATCGTCATGGTTACCGGGGCCGACGACGTCGATTCCATCAACCGGGCCTACGAAGCGGGGGCTACGGATTTTATCACCAAGCCGATCAACTGGCTGATCCTGACCCAACGGGTGCGCTACACCCTTCGGGCGAGCCGCGCGATAGCGGACATCCACAAGAGCAAGGCGCTCCTCGCCCACGCTCAGCGCATCGCGCACCTCGGCAGCTGGGAGTTTGACATGGATGCGCAGAGCCTCGAGTGTTCGCGGGAAGTCTTCGAGATCCTCGGCCTCAACCCCAACTCGCCTCCCGCCGCCTACGAGGACCTCCTCGAAAATATAGCTCCGGAGCACCAGCAGCCGCTCCAGGCCAGGATCAACCAGGCCATCCGCATGGGGAAGCCCTTTCGCTTCGAGCACGCCGTCATTCCGGCGGGAGGAGGACGGCGCTTCGTGTCGCAGCAGGTGGAGGTTGTGAGCGACCAGTCCACGGGCAGGACGCTCCAGCTGATAGGGATCGTGCAGGATATAACGGCTCACAAGCAAGCGGAATCTTTTGAATTCGACCGAAATCGGGTCCTCGAGATGATTATACGCAACCATTCGCTCCATGAAATCCTTGGCGAAATCACGGAGCTGGTCCGGCGGCAAAAGCCCGACGCATGCTGCTCGCTCTTCCTCCTCAAGGAGGAGCGCCTGCACCATTGCGCAGCCTCGGGATTTGAAACCGGACAGGACGCCGCCGCCCTCGACTCCCTGGACGTCGGTCCGCGAGGCTCTTGCTGTGCTGCGGCGGCCTATTTCGGCCAGCCTATGATCGCCCCCGACATCGAGGCGAGCCCCATATGGGAGGGGACGCGAAGACAGGCCGCTATGGATGGGGGGCTGCGCTCCGACTGCTCCGTTCCCTTCTTTTCGGGCAAGGGGAAAGTGCTCGGGGCGCTCAGCCTCATGAGTCCGAAGATTTTCCATCCTACGGAGGAAGACCTGGGAATGCTCGGGGCCGTATGCAGGCTGGCGGCGGTCGCCGTCGAGCAGCGCCAGCTCTCCGAGCAACTGGCCCATCAGGCGCGCCACGACGCCCTGACCGGCCTCCCCAACCGGGCCTCCCTCAAGGAATTTACCCAACAACTAACATCCCGCGCCGCCAACCGCGAGCGCATCGCCGTCATGTTCATAGACCTCGACCGTTTCAAGCACGTCAACGACTCCCTGGGGCACAGCACGGGAGACGCTTTACTCAAGCAGGCCGCGGAGAGGCTCAAGGAGTGCACCCGGGGGACGGACCGGCTGGTGAGAATGGGCGGCGATGAATTTCTCATCATTCTCGACCAGCTGGAAAACAGGGAGGCTGCGGGCAGAATCGCGTCGCGCGTGCTGGAGTTGCTGCGGAGCCCCTTCAGTGTCAACGGGCACGAGCTCCACATTGGGGCGAGCATCGGGTTGAGCGTATTTCCAGAGGACGGGACCGACTTCGAGATGCTCCAGAAAAACGCGGACGTCGCCATGTACCGGGCGAAAAACCGGGGCGGAAACCAATTCCAGTTCTTCGCTCCCGAGATGAACACGCTGCTCCTGGAACGCCTCGAGATCGAGAACGAGATGCGCAAGGCCCTGGAGCGCAAGGAGCTGGAGCTGTACTATCAGCCGCAGTACACCATGGGCGAGAAACGCATATGCGGGGTGGAGGCGCTCCTTCGCTGGAACCATCCGGAACTCGGGCGGATTCCTCCGGTCAAGTTCATACCGATCGCCGAGGAGAGCGGGCTCATCATCCCCATCGGCAAGTGGGTGCTGAGGGAGGCGTGCCGCCAGAACGCCGAATGGCAAAATACGGGGCATCCCCCTTTCCTTGTCGCCGTGAACGCATCGGCGATTGAAATCATGAGCCCCGATTACGTCGGTTCCATACAAAGCGCGCTCGACAAGAGCGGGCTCGACCCCAGATGGCTCCAGATTGAAATTACGGAGGGCGTGCTGCTCGAAAATATCGATGCCGCCATAAAGCAGCTCAAGGAAGTTCGTTCGCTCGGCGTGAGCGTCGCCATCGATGATTTCGGCTCGGGGTACTCCTCGATGTCCTACCTGCAGCGTTTGCCTATTGACTGTCTCAAAATCGACAAGGCATTCATCAAGGAGCTGGAAGGCGCGGAGGAGGAGTCGCTTCGCTCCCGCGCGCTCATCAACGCCATCGTTGGCTTGGGGCTGAACCTCGGCCTCAAGGTCATCGCCGAAGGCATCGAGAGCCCTCCGCAGCAGGAACTCCTCTGCACCCTCGGCTGCGAGGTGGGGCAGGGTTTCCTCTTCAAGGAGCCCGCCCCTGCCGCTGACATCGGCGCCTTTTGCCGGGCGCTCAACGAAGGCGGTAGGGACGGTAATATCGCGGGCGAAGGTTCATGAACGTGGCGCAGGGAAAACGCTGTTTGTGAGGTTAACCCCTTCTCGGGGTGATTCGTCATAATGAAAATACCGGATTGAGTGGCCGTATTATAGCGGGTGACACGGACAACTCGGTTGCGAGTTGTCCGTGCGCGAAGCGCAAGAGGATAAAACTCTCTTGGTCGCCATCGGTCTGATTCCTTCCAAGAGCTGGCATCCGGTTAAACCACGGACAAGTCGCCTCATCCAATCCTTCTGCTGGTAATGTCATTGATAGAATTCACCTTAGTCATACACTTCCTCTTCGGAAGTCGGATTCATATCGGACTCCAACCCCTTCCGTTTGAGGTAGAAATACAAAACCGGGTAGATGGTCAGCTCCAGGAGGAGCGAAGTCACAACGCCGCCCACCATCGGGGCGGCTATCCGCTTCATCACCTGCGCCCCGGAGCCGGTCCCGTGGAGGATGGGCAGGAGGCCCGCGAGAATCGCCCCGACGGTCATGAGTTTGGGACGGATGCGCTTCACGGCCCCGTGGTAGATGGCCTGCATGAGGTCGCCATGGTTGTTCATGCGCCCCAGGCGCTCCCATTGCGCGTGGGCCAGCTCCAGGTAGAGGAGCATCACGACCCCCATTTCCGCATCCAGCCCCGCGAGGGCGATGAGCCCCACCATGACGGCTGTCGAGATGTTGTAATCCAACAGGTATAGCAGCCAGAAAGACCCCACCAGTGAGAACGGCGCCGCGAGCATGACCAGCGCCACCTTTGCGAACGACTTCGTGTTGAAGTAAAGCAGCAGAACGATTATTGCGAGCGTCACCGGCACGGCGATCATGAGCCTCTTGCGCGCTTCCATCATGTACTCGAACTGTCCGCTCCAGATGATGTTGTATTTCGGCGGGAGGTGGATTTTTTCGCTGAGGATCTTCTTCGCGTGGGCCACGTAGCCCCCGATGTCGGACGCGTCCAGGTCCACGTAGAGCCATGCCGTCTTGCGGGAGCTTTCCGTCTTGATGGCCGGCGGCCCCTGGTGGATGCTGAAATGCGCGAGCTGTGACAGCGGGACTTGCGCCCCGGTCGGGGTCGGGACCAACACCCGCTCGAGGGATGGAATATCGCTCCGGTAATCCCGCATGTAGCGGATGTTGACCGGGTAGCGCTCCAGACCCTCCACGGTCTGCGTGACGTTCATTCCGCCCAGGGCCGTTTCGATGACGTCCTGGATGTCCTCGACGTTCAGGCCGTAGCGCGCCGCCTCGTCCCGGCCGATGGCGTAATCCATGTAGTAGCCGCCCATGACGCGCTCGGCGATGACCGATCGCGTTCCGGGAATGTCCCGCACCACCGCCTCCACTTGCTTCGCGAGGTCGGCCAGGACGCCGAGGTCCGGCCCCAGCAGCTTGATCCCCACGGGGGTTTTGATGCCCGTGCTCAGCATGTCGATGCGCGTCTTGATGGGCATGGTCCACGAGTTCACCAACCCCGGAAAATGGATGGCGTCGTTCAGCTTGCTTATCAGTTCATCCTGGGTGATGGACCGCTCCTCGGGCCAGAAGTAGTCGAGCGGCTTCCTGGCCCATTCCGGCGCCCAGGAGGAGTGCCAGCGCTCTTCCCTGACCGTCCGCCACTTGCTTTGGTCCTGGTGGAGCTGGACGACCGTTTCGACCATGCTGAGCGGCGCGGGGTCGGTAGCCGTTTCCGCGCGGCCGATTTTCCCGAAAACGGATTTCACCTCGGGGAACGTCTTTATGATCCGGTCCGTCTGCTGCAAGAGCTGTTTGGCCTTCGTTATTGAAATGCCGGGAAGGGTGGTCGGCATGTAAAGGAGGTCCCCTTCGTCCAGCGGGGGCATGAACTCGGAGCCGAGGCGCGTGAGCGGATAGACGGCGCTTGCCATGATGAGGACGGCGAGGAGAAGCACTGTCTTCCGGTAGCGGAGAACGCACACCGCCACTGGATGATAGATGCGGATGAGGAGGCGGGTGACGGGGTTTTCCCGATCGGAGCGTATATGGCCGCGAATGAAAAAACCCATGAGCACCGGGGCTACCGCCACCGCGAGGAATGCGGACCATCCCATGGCGTAGGTCTTGGTGAATGCGAGGGGCTTAAACAGCCTCCCCGACTGGCCGGTCAGGGTGAAAATGGGCAGGAAGGACGCAGTAATCACCAGGAGCGACCAGAAAAGCGCCGGTCCAACTTCCTTCGACGCCTCGGCGATGACCTCCCAGTGGCGGGCCTTGTCGTAGCCGTGCTCCATCTTCTTGTGGGCGTTTTCAATCATGATGATGACCGAATCCACCATGGCCCCCATCGCGATGGCAATGCCCCCAAGGCTCATGATGTTGCTGTTGAGCCCCTGGAAATACATGGAGACCAGCGCCGCCATGATTCCCAGCGGAAGGAAGACCATGGCGACGAACGCGCTCCGGAAATGAAAGAGGAACAGCATGCACACGACGGAAACCGTTATCAGTTCCTCGATGAGCTTCTCCCGCAGGAAGGCGACGCTTCGCTCGATGAGAGCGGACCGGTCGTAAACCGGGACGATTTCCACCCCTTCCGGCAGGCTGCCCTTGAGGTCCTCGATCTTCTCCTTCACCGCCCGGATGACCTCGAGGGCGTTCCCGCCGAAGCGCATCACGACCACGCCCCCCGCGACGTCCCCTTCACCGTCCAGGTCCGCGAGCCCCCGCCGCAGCTCCGGCCCCAGGTGGATGTTGGCCACCTGGTCGAGAAGCACAGGGAAGCCGCCGGGGGCGAGGCCAATCGCGATCTTCCGGAGGTCCTCGATTCCCTTGATGTATCCGAGCCCCCGCACCATGTATTCCACCTCGGACTTCTCCACCACGCGGCCGCCGACGTCCTTGTTGGACCGCTGGATGGCGCGCTTGACCTGGGCGAGGTTTATCCCATAGTCCGCCAGCTTGTTGGGGTCCACTTCCACTTGGTATTGTTTCACGCACCCGCCGATGGCCGCGACTTCCGACACGCCCGGGACCGTCTGGAGCTGATAGCGCAGGTGCCAGTCCTGAAGCGACCTCAGCTCGTGCAGGGAGTTTTTCCCCGATTTGTCCACCAGCGCGTATTCGTAAACCCACCCCACGCCCGTGGCGTCCGGGCCGAGCTGTGGGTTGACCCCTTTCGGGAGCTGCGGCATGACATAATTGAGATATTCGAGCGCCCGGCTGCGCGCCCAGTAGAGGTCCGTTCCGTCTTCGAAGATGATGTAAACGAGGGAAAAATTGAAAAAGGAATATCCCCGGACCACCTTCGCCTTGGGGACCGAGAGCATGGCCGTGGTGAGGGGGTAGGTCACCTGGTCTTCGACCACCTGGGGGCTCTGGCCGGGATACTGGGCGTAGACTATGACCTGTGTGTCCGAAAGGTCCGGAATGGCGTCGAGGGGCGTGTTGCGCACGACCCACGCCCCGAGCCCTATGAACAATACGGTCAAAACCAGCACGAGATGCCGGTTGCGGACAGACCAGTCGATGAGGGAGGAGATCATTGGGCCTGCCCTCCGTGGGCGGTCAGCATGGACTGGATGGCCGCTCTGAGCTGGCTTTCGGAATCGAGGAGGAACTGGGCCGAGGTCGCGACGCGCTCTCCCGCTTCGAGACCGGCCCGCACCATCACCTTGCCGTCGTCGCTCTCCGGCCCGAGGACGACTTTTCTTCCCGCGAACCGCCCGTCGCCGAGGACAATAAAAACCACGTTGTCGGTCGACGACGCGCGGATGACTGCGTTAGCAGGAGCCAGGACCGCGTTGTCCGCCACCTTCGCCTCGAGCTTCACCGTCCCGTACATCTGAGGTAGGATGCGGCCCGCCGGGTTCGGCAGGACGATCCGGACCTGCGCCGTGCGGGACTTCCCCTCCAGGTAGGGATAGACGTAATCGACCGTCCCCTCGAAGGACTCACCGGGCAGCGCGTCGAAGTGCACCTCGGCCTTCATGCCCTTCCTGACCATGGGGATTTCGTCTTCGTAAATGGAGCCCATGACCCATATCGGGTCGAACGCCGCGATCCTCACGAGGTTCATGCCCGCTTTCACGTAGTCGCCCGCGACCACGTCGCGCTGCGTCACGATGCCGCTGATGGGGGCGTAGAGCGTGAGGGTCTTGCGGACCTGGCGCGTCTTCCTGAGTTCGGCTATCTGGGCGTCGCTGACATCCCAGAGCCGCAGGCGCATGCGCGCCGCCTCGGGGAGCTTTCCGGCCGCGTCCGCGAGGACGCGCGACGGGCTCTTTTCCAACGCCGCCGCGTTGTCGATCGCGGAAAGGTACTCCTGCTGGGCGCTCACCAGCTGGGGCGCGTATATCTCGATGAGCGGCTGCCCTTGCCGCACGGTTTGCCCCGTTTCGTTGACGTTCAGCTTCTCGATCCAGCCGTCGATCTTCGTGTTCATCGCGGCGATGGTCGTTTCGTTCCAGGCGCTGGTCCCGTAGGTGCGGATTGTCCTCACGACCGGGCCGGTCTCGACCTCGGCGGTGGTCACGCCGATTTCCTGCACGACGGCGGGGCTGATGCGCACCTCGCCCGATGAGATTTCATCTTCATAGACGGGCACCAAGTCCATTCCCATGGGGGATTTGCCGGGCTTGTTGGAAATGTAGTTCGGGTCCATCGGGGCCCGCCAATAGAGAACCTTGCGCTCGCCCTTGGCCTTTTCGGCGGCTGGGGCCGCCGCCTGCTTCCGTGGGGCCGGGGCTTCGTCTTCATAGACGGGGACGAGGTCCATTCCCATGGGGGATTTGCCGGGCTTGTCGGAGATGTAGTTGGGGTCCATGGGCGCGCGCCAGTAGAGGATTTTGCGCTCGCCCTTGGGCTTCTCCGGCGCGCCAGGGGATTGAGGCCCCGCCCCGGGTTCCTGGACCGCCTGCTCTCCCTGGACGTTTTCCGCCATATGCGCGCTCCCACCCGTCTTGACGGTGGCGCGTCCCGCAAAAAAGGCTGCCACGGCCATGGCCGCGCAGACGATCAAAAACGATGCGAAGTGACTCTTTTTCACGAAGCTGGCTCCTTATCCTGTTGCACTGCGGTGGGAGCATCGATCGAGCGTTTTTGACACGGACCGCAATGGCGGCTTGCGTCTCCGCGTGGGGGCGTTGGCCTCTGGAAATCTTACTTTCCTCTGACCGGCTTTCCCCGGGGCGGAATGGGAGGATGATTCCAGCGTGGATGTGAGAGCGTCGGCGTCCTCCGTCGTCGGGCATGCTTGCCGGAAGCGGCATCCCTCTCGACGCGTTGGTTTTTCCTGCTCTGGAATGTTTGCGTTGGATGGCGGCGCCCGCGATGACGCATTTTCCCTAGATGCTCTAACATTACTTATCAGAATGCGTCGAAGAAGTCGCGCAAAATGCGTGACCGGCCTTTGCTGACCCGCTAGCGCCTTGCCAGGATTGTTTTTGTAGGTTGGGATGAACGAATGTGAATCCCGACAAGAACCTGAGTCCCTGTTGGGGTTCGCTTCACTCGCCCCAATCTACTGGGCTGCCAAGGTTGATTTTATGCGTAGCATCGGTTGCTTCTGACTGAAATAAGAACAAGGAATCAGTCAGGAACAAAGCAATGTCAAAGACGCACAGCAACTGTGGACCGGCATATTCCGCGCCGCTTCAACAGGTTCAAGTTTCTCGTTTTACATGCCGCGCGGCGCCCGTCCTTCTCCCTTCATATTGTCAGTCAAGCATTACGTATTGAAAATACGTAATGAATTCGATCATGGTCCCCTTCCTTTCATCTGAGACTCGGCTGCTTTACTCGTAATGTTTGCGAATACAGAAGTAATTGTGATAATACTTAACGCACGATGGCGACCGCCGGGCCGCTCTCGCATAGCGAGAGCATTGCTCTCCGGTCTTTTGCGGCATGAAGCAACCGATACACCAGAATGATCCACTCGAAAAAAGGAGCCTCTTTGATGAACCCCGATGTTCAATCCGCCGACGATCTCGGACGTGAAGACACTGCTCGATTGATAATGGATTTTCTGCATCGCACCATGATGCACCATGCCATGTGGTTCGCCGAAGTTCAGCACCAGCTGGGACGCGCAAAATCCCTGCCCATACTGAAAACCGCTTTCGAGCGGAGTTTCGACATCCAGATGAACCGCTTGGCCAAGGTCCTGGGATTTGAAATGGTGGATGGGATTCCCAAGCCATTGCTGGACCTCCCGGACGCGGATCTCAAGAGCCTCAAGGACAACGTGGCCATCAACTGGCTCGCCAACGACGGAGTGTGGTTTCAGGCGGTCGAGTTTTCGCGGGGGATGTTCGACGCCAAGCGCTGCAATGATTCCTGCTGGTCTAACTTTTCTCCGTTCGAGGCGTGGTCCATCAAGCGCCTCCTGGACCTCCCGGAAAACCCCGGACTCGATGGCCTCAAGAAGGCCCTCAAGTTCCGCCTGTACGCCACCATCAACAAGCAGAGCATGAAGGACGAGACGCCGACAAGCTTCGTTTTCCAGATGAACGACTGTCGCGTCCAGTCGGCGAGGAAGCGCAAGGGGCTCGACGACTATCCCTGCAAGTCGGGCGGCATGGCGGAGTATCCGACTTTCGCGGAGACGATCGACCCGAGGATCAAGACGGAGTGCATTGGCTGTCCGCCCGACGCGCACCCCGATGAGTGGTTTTGCGCCTGGAAGTTCTCCATGGAAGAGTAAGTGGAGCCGAGGTGGAGCGAAAGAGTAGCCGCCTCTCGATTTTATTCTATACCCGTTGAGGATTCAGGATTACGCTGTTGCGGGAGCGGCAGGATGCCGCTCCCGCAACAGGATATGCCCCCCAAGATCAAGACGTTCGGACATTAACGGGGTTAAATGGCGCAACGACATACGGGAAGAAACTGAAACCGCGAACTTCCCGGCAAGAAGGCCCCGGAATGCGTCCCGCATCCCCTCAATCCCTTGAAATCCGCCGCTATTTTACGGGGAGCCCCAGCTCCTCCATGAACTTCTCCCGCCCCACCTCGTCCAACTCCTCGGGGCGAACCCCCACCAGGGCGAAGCGCCCCGCGGACGTGAGCTTGATGGCTTTGACGCCGTATTTCTCGGAAATATCCGCTATTTTGCGGAGCAGGTCAAAGTCCGTTATGATTCCTCCGGGGATGTGGGGGCAACCGCGCCGCTGAATCGTAGCTAGGGGAAGGCTCCTTACCGCATAAGACAAGGACTTAGCGCCTCCCGCATGTGCAATAATTCACCTATTCTTCCCAAGCGAGTTGTCTCCAGTGAGAAAAAATAGGGAAATACACACTTCCCCATGCGCCCTATACATAGTGCACCCCATTTTCCCAAGCGCTGAATTTGTTAATCTGCACACAGATAAACTCCTCATCCAGGAAACCTCAAAGCAATACAGCCCTCCCCCTCCGAAGAGCCGGGCGGCCAGCAACGCCCGGCCTTTTCTCCTTCCCCCTCCCTATTTGGGCTTTTTTTCCTAATCTCTCGCCCTGCCGATTCCATCGCTGGAAACACGCCCCCTCCCGGCGGCTGCTCACGCCTTTTCCCTGCCGCACCGCAGGATCTGGCGGCTGACGGGCCATTCCCCCACGATAATACAATGCGGACGTTATACCCGTTGAGGAATGAAAATATCCGCCATGGGCCGTCAGCTTTCATTTCACAGGTTGGCTTTAGATTGGAAATTTTTCGGTGGAATTCATCTTGACAGGTATCGAAGCCGCTGTGTCAAACGGCGATATTGTGGTATGAAAATAGCTATTGTGGGGTCGATGATTTCGGTGACATGCTGCATCCGGCTGTTTGGTTGGACTCCCGGCCGCACCCGCTACTCATTCTGAACGACTTCCTGGGCATAAGAAGTTGCACGTGATGCATCCCTCTCAACGAGGCGCCGATGGAATGGACTGCTTTTTTTCGTAAGCCAAAAGAGCGGCTTTCAGGGACCCGCACAGTCGTTGCGGCGGTGGCGGCAATTTGCCTCCTGGTTTTTCCCACCACTTTTTTCTGGGGCTATTGGGAGTATGCCAACGACAGAGAAAGCCTCATAGCTTCAGATCGTGTGACGGTGAAGCTTATAGCCGATCTCATCGACGGGCGTCAGAAGGCTGTGGCCAGCATTCTCGAGTCGTACGCCAGAAGGGCCGGGCTTGCATGGGCCGTGGAGAACAGAGATTCTTCCAGCATCACGCGTTATCTGGCCTCTCTGAAGGCAAACCACGAGATCGACCTGACTTTCGCAACCGACGACAAGGGCGTTCTGCTGGCCAATTTTCCCGTGTTTCCCGAGGTCATGGGGCAGGACCTCTCCTACCGCGAATGGTTCAAGGGGGCCAGCGCGCGCCGCGCCCCTTATATTTCCAAAGTCTTCAAGCTCATTGTCGGGAACAAGCCCCTGGCTTCGGCCATTGCCGTTCCGATTTTTGATGCGGAACGGAATATAATCGGCTTCCTCGCGACGTCCCAGAGGCTTTCCTTTATGGCCGACATGATGCGCAATGCGCCTCTCACCCCTTACATGACGCTAAACGTCATCGACGATGACGGAAGGGTGCTCTACAGCAACAATCTGTCCGGATATGAGGACGACGCCATGGTTTATTCGCCCCACGCCCTCTTGTGGAAAGCCATGCGGGAAAACCGATGGCGGCTGGAAACGACGGAGTCCCGGAATCAGGATAAGCTGTATCTGACTTTTGCACCGCTCGGATTTGTCAACTGGATGGTGGTCGCAGAGAGGACGCGGGGTGATCTTCTGCGCTCCCAGTTCCGCCGTTTCCTGGAAATCGGGATGGCCGCCTGCCTCATGAGCCTTATCATGACCTTCTACCTTCTGTATTTCAGGAAATCCGCCCTATTGAAAAAAACGGCGGCGGTGCTGGAAATGGAGAAGGAACTCAGAACTCGGGAGCGCGCGGAACTGGACCTCCTGAACAAGTTGAACGACGCGCAGCGGATATCCAACATTGGCAGCTGGGACTGGGACCTGCGAAGCGGCAACATCTGGTGGTCCGACGAAATGTATCGCATCCTGGGCGCCTCCCCTCGGGAGTATGTTCCAACCCTGGATGCGAACGCCGGATTCATTCACCCCGAGGATGCGGCGTCGTTTCGCGAGGCGTTCCTGAAGGTGTTGAAATCGGGCGGTTCCCTGAGCCTGGACATGAAAACCGTCGCCGCGAACGGCGGCGTCAAACATTGTCACGTCCAGGGAAGGGTCATTCGCGGTGCGGGTGGTCGCCCCAAGCGGTATATTGGCGTCCTCATGGACATCACGGAACGCAAGCAGATGGAGGAGGCGATCAGGGAAAACCAGGCTAAGCTGCAATCCGCCCTGGCCTCCATGACCGATGCGGTGTTCATCTCGGATGTGGAGGGACGGTTCATGGATTTTAACGATGGATTCGTCACGTTCCACAGGTTCAAGAGCAAAGACGAGTGCGCGAAGACGCTGGTCGAATATCCCGCTTTTCTGGATGTGTACGCTGCCGACGGGACGCTCGCGCCGCTCGAGACGTGGGCCGTTCCGAGGGCCCTGCGCGGGGAGACCGTCACGAACGCGGAATATTCCCTGCGGCGAAAAGACACGGGAGAGACCTGGGTCGGGAGCTACAGCTTCGCTCCCATACGCGACCGGAGCGGCGTCATTGTCGGGTCCGTGGTGGTGGGGCGCGATATCACGGACAAGAAACGCGCCGAGGAAAAGCTGCGCGGCTCCCTCGAGGAAAAGGTGGCGCTTCTCAAGGAGGTCCACCACCGGGTGAAGAACAACCTTCAGATCGTGGTGAGTCTGCTCGGGTTGCAGGCGAACCGCACAAAGAATGCCGAAGCGCTGGAAATTCTGAACGACGCCAGGAACCGGGTTCGCTCCATGGCGCTCCTGCACGAGGTGCTCTATCGCTCGGGGAATCTGGCGCGAATCAGCTTTCCCACGTATATAGCGGATTTGTGCAGGCAGATAGCCGCTTTCCACGGGCAGGCGGCGCAGCGCGTTCTGCTGGAACACAGCGTCGAGGACATAAGCCTGCCGCTCGAACTTGCCGTTCCATGCGGGCTCATCGTGAACGAGCTTGTGACCAACGCCTTGAAGCACGCTTTCCCCGATGGCCGATCCGGCAAGGTGCTGGTGGAGTTCCACAATGTGGACGAACGAAGGCTACAGCTGAGTGTCCGGGACGATGGCGTGGGACTTTCGCCGGGCATAGACCTCGAAAACGCCTCGACCCTCGGGCTGCTATTGGTTTTTGAACTTGTCGGCCAGTTGGGCGGTTGGATGACGGTCGAGAAACCTGACGGCGGGGGAGCGCTTTTCCGGGTGGTGTTCCCCACTCCTGAGGAGCCCGGAGGCTCTTGAATGAAACCGGGGGCGCCGTCCGAACATCCCGCCGACGGCAGGCGTCTTCCCCTCCCACGCCCGCGTCACCTGCCCTGAATGAGCTGCAACAATTCCTCGGCGGAGATTTTTCCGCTCATGTCGCTGCCTTCCAGCAGGCTCCCGGCGAGGTCGCGCTTTTCCTGGTGGAGCTTGACGATCTTCTCCTCTATGGTGTTCCGCGCGACGAGGCGATAGACCGTCACCGGATGCTGCTGCCCGATGCGGTGGGCGCGGTCGGACGCCTGGTCCTCCACGGCGGGGTTCCACCAGGGGTCCATGTGGATCACGTAGTCGGCGGCGGTGAGGTTGAGGCCAAGGCCGCCCGCCTTGAGGCTTATGAGGAAGAGGTCGCCGTTGCCGGACTGGAAGGCGTCCACCTCGCTCTTGCGCTCCTTGGGCGGGGTGCTTCCGTCGAGGTAGCGATAGTTCACGCCTTTCTGGTCGAGATATTCCCGGATGAGGGCGAGGTGGCCGACGAACTGGCTGAAAACGAGCGCCTTGTGCCGGTTTTCGAGAAGCTCCGAGACGATTTCGCCAAAGACGTCCAGCTTCGAGCTCTGTATGTCCGAATCCGGCGTGATGAGCCTCGGGTTGCAGCATGCCCTGCGCAAACGCATGATCTCCGCGAGGATCATCAAATGCTTCTGGCCGGGAGGGGCGTTTTCCACTTCGAGCTTCTCAAGCGCCTGCTGCCGCAACGCCTCGTAGAACGCCATCTCCTCGCGGCTCATTTCCACCTGTAGGACGACTTCGGTCCTCGGCGGCAGCTCTTCCAGCACCTGCGCCTTCGTGCGCCGCAGGATGAAGGGCTGGAGGAGCTTTTTCAGCCGTTTCCTCGCATTGCGGTCGTTGTACTTCTCGATCGGGACGGCGTACCGGCCGGAGAACCGATCGTAGGAGCCGAGCAGACCGGGGTTGATGAAATTGAAGAGCGTCCAGAGCTCCCCGAGGTGGTTTTCGATCGGGGTCCCGGTGGTGATGATCTTAAAGTCCCCGCGAAGGTTCATCGCCGCCTGGGAGCGCTTGGCGGTTATGTTCTTGATCGCCTGGGCTTCGTCGAGGATGATCGTCCGCCATTCGACGGAGGTGAGAAGCTCCGCCTCCTGGAGGAGCAGTCCGTAGCTCGAAACCAGGACGTCGAAGCCCTTGAGGCCCTTTACGACTTCCTCCCGGTTTCCGCTCCCGAAAAGCGTCACGTTGAGCGTAGGCGCGAAGCGGTTTGTCTCCGACGCCCAGTTCATGCACACCGAGGTCGGGGCGACGACCAGCGTGGGGCCGTCCGCCGCCCGGTCGAGCATGACGGCGAGGGCCTGGAGGGTCTTGCCGAGCCCCATGTCGTCGGCGAGACACGCCCCGACGCCCATGTGGGCGAGCCCCGTGAGCCATTTGTAGCCTTCCACCTGATAATCGCGAAGA
This sequence comes from uncultured Syntrophobacteraceae bacterium, assembly GCA_937958025.1. Lineage (GTDB taxonomy): Bacteria > Desulfobacterota > Syntrophobacteria > Syntrophobacterales > Syntrophobacteraceae > CALFXO01. Next base: position 54,030 of record CALFXO010000123.1, on the reverse strand, counting down.
GACGCCTTGAGCGTCGAAGGGACCACGGGATCGAAGCTCTCTCCCATTCGAAGCGTCTGCATCCGGGATTTCCAGACGTCGTCGGTTTCCAGGTTGGTGAGCTTGTCGGTGAAATCCGACACGGCGAGGGCCGCCAGCGGGTGGAGCCGAAGCCCTCCCTTTCCCCTCCGCTCGGAATAGGCGTCGAGCTCGTCGAGGCGCTTCCTGAGCTCCTGCGTGAGGGCGAGGAACTGGCCGTCGCCGAGCGGCAGGAACCGGCTGTCGGTGCTGTGCAGGAGTTCGAGGAGGCGCTTCATGTCGAGGACGAGGTCGCTATCGACCGCAAGCTCCCCGCTCACGTCGAACCAGTTGTGCTCGCCGCGTATCTTCATGCGGAGCTTATCGAATGAGACTTCCTTCGTGACCTTGAGCTTTTCGCCTTCCGGCCAGCCGACGACCACCTTGTCCTCGTCTTGCAACTCCTTGAGCTTGAGGAGGGCCTCCAGGCACTCCTCGGGGTCTTCCAGGAGCCACTGGCGGTCGGTTTCGGGAAGGTTCGCGAGCGTCGGACAGCGGGTCTCGACAAGGTTCGCGGCTTCTTCCTCGAGCTTCAGGTCCCGCTTGGCGAGCATCCGCTCGCCGCCCACCTCTGCTATCACGCTCGCGGCGCCGACGCCCGGCTTGAGGTACGGGCCGTCGTCCGAAAAGGGACGGACAAAAATTTCCAGCCGGAAGCCGGAGCCGGCCGGCATGAGGTGGATGTGGGGTCGTGGGTCCGCCTCTTTCTTGACGATGTTCTCCGCTTCGCCGCCGACGTCGGAATGGACGGTGACCAGCGAGGAAAGCCCCGCGATGGCGGAAACCACCTCCTCCTTGGCGGACTCGGGGGCGTCGAGCCCCTCGTCGCCGAGTATCTTCGCTATATAACGATGGGCTTCGGTAAGCTCTATCACTTTGAACCGGGTGGGCGTCTCGCGGACCAGCTTCATTGGAGCGTCGTCGTCGATGGGAATGGACAAATGGATGTTGAGCCGCGATCCCGAGCGCGCGACGACCACCTCCGGCTCTCCTTTCACGAATTCGACCGAAGTCGTGGGGGACTCCTCCAGAAAGAGCAGAGGGTGGCCCACCAGCGCCGGGAGCGCCTTGTTCATGTCGAAGTAGTATTCCGCGCCGTAGTGATAATAGTAGCCTCCCGACTCCTTCCTGAGACTGGCCCGTATTTTCCGATCCTGGTCCGAAATGTACTCGAGTTTGGAGCCGTTGTGCAGCCGGCTGAGGGCCACCGGACGGCCCTTGCTCCATTGCCCTTTCGCTCCGAGCTTCTGCTCCAGCGGGGTGATGGACACGTTCCCGTCGTGGTAGCCGACGAGCCAGATCAGGCGCATCTCGGAGCGCTTCGCCGTATGCGCCTGCGGCGAGGACGCGGTCTGGGCCAGGATGCGCAGGCTCCTCCGCCACGGCTCCTCGATGCGGATCTGCTGGAAAATCGACTGCATCCCCGTCTCGCTCTGGAGCTGGTTGATAAAATTGCGGCGAACGGGGGTGTCCTCCTCGGCGACGCAGAGAAGCTCCGCGCATTCCATTGCCAGCCAGTCCAGGCCGATTTCCCGCGCCCTTATAAAAACATTGCTGAGCGCGTCGATGGATTCGGCATCCAACTTTCCGTCGCGCCACTGCCGCGCGAGGGCCATGAAAAATACCGCGAGCCCGTTATCCGGCTGCTCCACGCGAAGGGGGGCGGCCTTCGCGATCGTCATGTCGAGGCTCAGGACCCTTGTAATGGTGCGTAGCGCGCTGAAGGGAGCGACCACATAAGACGCCAGCCGTCCGCGGTCGGTCGCATCGAGCATTTGTCCGATCTTTCTCAGGTTCGCGAGTATGGACTCCTGGTCCTTCAACATGGCCAGGATATGAAACACGCCGGCCGGGCCGGTGAGAAAGACGCTCCTTTTGCCGGTCTCCTTGCGGAGCGCCCTCAGGCCGCTCTCATAGGCCGCGAGCGATTCGGCGCCTCTTCCCTGGATGAAGTGGAGCCATCCCGAGAGCGCCTCATGGTAGAACGAGTCGTCGATCGTGGCGATCAACTCCTCGGCCTTCGCCGTTTTGCCGCCAAGGAGCAGACGCGAGATCAGGTGGTATTTGAGCAGGAGCCTGTCCTCCGGCTCCATCGCATTCGCGACGCCGGGGTCCATGGCGAACGCGACCTGCTCGTTGTCCGGTTCCATGTGCATGATGGTCTGCTCGAATATCTTCTGGAGCGCGTAAACCATAATGGATGGAGGCAGCGTCCTGAACCAGCCGGGATCGAACGGGTTGTTGCACACCTGGACGAACGGGTCCGGTTGGGTGTGGGTGGGGTGGCAGTAGGAATAAATCTGCTTGTAGGCCTGTTCCCAAAGCTCTCTGTCGTTGACGTACAAACCTATGCGAAAATCGCGCATCGTGCGGGGGCAAAATTGCGGATTGGAGTAGAGCAAATTCCTTTCGGAGGGATGCTCCTCCATAACGGCCTTCACGAAGGGTCCGTAATCCGCCGGGCTTTTGGGGGCGTTGGCGGCGGCGGAAGATTTTGACCGAGTCCGAATCAGGCCCGCGGCGAGCGCCGAACGCGCCACCGTCTCCAGTATGATGGGATGGCACTGGAGCTTCCTGTTCAGCAGCTTGAGGGACTGGAGGCGGCTCAGGTGGATGTCGAGAGAGCGCTTGTCGAGTGGCTTGGCTAATTCCGCGCCGCTCTTTTGCAAGCATCTGAGGATGATAACGCCGCTCGTCGGCTCTTGGATGATAGAGCACAATTGCATTATCATCCGCTCGATCTCCGAGAGATTATCATAGTGGGCGATGAGCTTTGTCTGCATCCTATCCGGTTTCTGCACGTTAATACTGCTCCTCTCGACCGGGGGGCTAATCAAAGTTTACTGAATCAATGTCACAAATTCCATTATATCCCATAATTCCCACTAAAGGAAGTTCACTTGAGGCCCTTCTCATTGTGTAAGTTTCACGAAACTTGCAAGAGGTTTCCTTGTCGTGTCCGAGCATGGCGCCGGGAGCGCCGTCAAAACGTTGAGGGCGCGATGGAGGGACTCGGACGGTTTCTGCTTCCCGCGGCTCGGGGGACCATGGATGTCGAATCGGAGGAATGCAATGGCGGTGGATCGCGGCGTCAAAATATTGCTGGTCGAAGATTCCAGAATTACGAGAAAGATGGAGCTAAAAGCGCTCCATGAAATCGGCTTCACCAACATCATCGAGGCGGACGACGGCGAGGACGCCGTTGCCAGGCTGACGTCGGCTAAGGACGTCCGGCTCATCCTGAGCGACTGGAACATGCCCAACAAGGACGGGTGCGAGCTTCTTCTGTGGGTGCGGAGCAATCCTGACTTTCGCGAGACGCCTTTCATAATGGCGACCGCGCGCGGTGAGAAAAAGCAGACCGCCAGGGCCGCCGAAGCGGGGGTGAGCAGTTTCATCACCAAGCCGTTCAGTCCGGCGGAACTCGACAAGGTCATCGAAGAGGCTTTCACGGTGGGGGCCGGAGGCCTCAGGGACGCCACCGTCAAAAAACCGAGAGAACTCCGGATATCGCCGTCCGGCAAGCTGCAATTCAATGTCGCCCATATCCAGATCACCGACCACCTGTCGCTCGGGGTGCTCAAGGACCTGACTACGACAGGAAAGCTCGAACCAAAGACGTTCGAGCTGCACACGCAGTGCATGGGCGGCTGGAACCCCGTGCAGCAGGCGCTGGAAGAGGGCGAGGTGGACGCGGCCTTCATCCTTGCCCCTATTGCCATGGACGCGTTCGGGGGCGGCGCCCCCATCCGGCTCGCGCTGCTCGCGCACAAAAGCGGCAGCATCTGCGTCCAGAAACGGCGGCCCGCGTCGAGCGGCTCGCTCAAGCAATTCTTTCGCGACAAGACGTTCTACATCCCACACACCCTGTCGATCCATCACATGCTGTCGCACATGTTCCTGAGGGAGATCGGCCTGAACCCTGGCGTAGCTGGGGAGGAAGGCGTAGACGTCAAATTCGAGGTCGTGCCTCCGGTCAAAATGATAGAGTTCCTGGCGGGCAATCCCGAAGCCTGCGGTTTCATGGTGGCGGAGCCCCTCGGGACCAAGGCCATCGCCGAGGGCGTAGCCGATCAGCTTTTCCTGTCGGGCGAACTCTGGCAGAACCACCCCTGCTGCGTGCTCGCCGTGCGGCAGGAGGTGATCGAACAGCGCCCGGACGCCGTGCGGGAGTTCACCAAAATGCTGGTGGAGGCCGGGGAATTTATTTACAGGAGGCCGGAGCGCGCGGCGGAGATAGGCGTTTCCTTCCTCGATCCCGACGGGCGACTCGGACTGAAGGCGCCCATCCTCCGAAACGTCCTCAAGGAGACGGACGGCATCCGCACGAACGACCTCTTCCCTATCGCGGAGGATTTTGAGCGGATGCAGAACTACATGGTGAACGAGATGGGCGTCGGGGGCCTGATCGACGTCGGCAAGTTTCTGGACGTCCGGTTCGCGGAGGAAGCCCATCGAGGCTCCGTATCCGGCGCGCGGAGGTCCACGCTGCGCGACGTTTCGAGAATTTCAGCCAACATCCTGACGCGCCAGGAAGAAAAAGCCGACTCCGGAAAAACGATGCTCGCGAAGGAAGGGAAATACCTTTTCTTCTCGCTGAACGGGCAGGAGTACGGCATCAGCATCTATTCCGTGCGGGAAGTCATCCGCATGATGCCCGCCAGGAGCATTCCCCAGGCGCCGTCCTTCGTCAAGGGCGTCATCAACCTGCGCGGCAAGGTCATCCCGCTCCTAGACCTCCGGGCTCGGTTCGGGCTGGAGGAGCGGGAGCACGGCGACCGGAGCTGCATCGTCATCCTGGAAATCCGAGACGCATCCGGAGCGCCTTTTCTTGCGGGAATCGCCGTGGATTCGGTCTCGGAGGTCATAAACATCAAGGCGGCGGACATCGACGAGACCCGGTTTCTCGACGGGGTTGGCTCCGGATATATCCTCGCCATGGCCAAGCTGCAAAGCGGAGTAAAAATCCTCCTGAACGCCTCTCGCCTCCTTAATGAGAACGAGGCAGAGGCAATCTCCGGAGTCGCCTGAAGCGAAGACCCGCCCGACCGGGCGGCTTCTTCCCTCCCCTCTTCCCCTTTCGGGGCGTCGTGCGGCAAACGGCGCCCCGAGGCCCTTTCTACGTTTTACCTTTCGACGTTCCATAGCGCGCAGTCCAGCCGCATGATGCCAGTCAGTGCGTCCCGCCGCGTCTTTCACGCGGGAGTTTGTCCGGAACTCGCGGAAAGCTGCAAAACTGCTGGCCTGAGCGGCCTTGAATGGCATATAGTGGGAGGAATCGAAGAAATCCAATCGTCAATCGAATAAGACGCCTGAGAGAACGGCGGGTCTGGAGCATGGAGTCGACTCTATGTCACGTAAGTCCTTTAATTTTCGATTGCTTTTCGAGGAGTTGGACCCTCTCAAATTACAGAAAAAATTCCTCCAGGCGCTTCTCGATTTGCAGCACGTCGAGCGGGGGTCGATATGGGTTAGACGGCCCGACTGCTACGAGTGCGTGGAGGCGGTTGGCTGCCATAGCGAGAAGATCAGCGGCTTGCGCCTCGACTCCCGGCAGTCGAGCATCGTGGGATGGGTGATCGAAAATGGAGTGATGACCGTCGCGGAGCCGGGAAGGGATGAGCGGCACTACAAGGAGATCGAGGACTCATTCGATGTGAAAAGCACCCTGATTCTTTGCTTTCCCCTTTTCGGGAGAAATCGCGATGTATACGGGGCCGTCCAGATCATCGACACGAGCGCCGGCGGCGACCGGCTGAACATCGATAAGCACTACCTGGAGCTCCTCCAGGAGTTGGTGGACATCGGCTCCATCGCGTTGAGCAACTCCATGGCCTACAACGATCAGGCGGTTGAAAACCTCCAGCTGAAAAGGACCATCGAGGCCATCCGGGGAGAGAACCGCGTCATCGGGCAAAACGAAAAGTTCCTCGAAGTCATGCGGCTCGCCAAGGAATACGCCAAGACCGACTTCCCAGTGCTGATAACCGGCGAAAGTGGAACGGGCAAGGAAGTTATAGCCAAGGAAATCCACCGGATGAGCACGCGGCGAGATAGAGCTTTTCTGGTTCAGAATTGCAGCGCCATACCCGATGCGCTGCTGGAAAGCGAATTGTTCGGCTATATGCGGGGCGCTTTTACAGGGGCCATAAAGGACAAAGCCGGCCTTTTCGAGGCCGCCGACGGCGGCGCCGTTTTCCTGGACGAAATCGGCGACATGCCTATGAGCCTGCAAGCGCGCATACTGCGGGTCATTCAAGATTGCGAAATCAAGCCCCTCGGCGCGACGTCTTCCAGACGGATCGACGTGCGCATCATATCCGCGACGAACAAGGACCTTGAAGAAGCGATAGCTGGGCAGCTTTTCCGGGAGGACCTCTATTACCGCCTGAACGTCCTCCCCCTGCACCTCCCGCCTTTGCGCGAGCGCCGGGAGGACATACCACTGCTGCTCGATCACTTCATCCGAAAGGAAGCCATGGCCATGGGACTCCCACCCAGGAAAATATCCAGGGAGGCGCTCCGGCGTCTCATGGCCTACGCATGGAAAGGCAATATTCGCGAATTGGAAAACCTTGTGAAGCGCATCCTCGTTATTATGGACGGGGATGTGATCGGAGTGGACGACTTGCCAGGGCGCCTGCCGGACGCGACGCTGCCCGCCCCGGCGGATAGCGCTCCCGCGCGCCGAGGCAGCGTGGAGGTTGACAAGGACTCGTCGGGACATGAAGCGCTTTTTGGAGACTATACCTGGGAAGAGTTGGAAAGAGCTTATGTGCTCCATCTTCTCGAAAAGCACCGTTGGAACATTTCCCGCGCGGCCAAGGCGACGGGAGTCAACCGGTCGACGTTCGACTCCAGGATGAAAAAGCTCGGAATAAGAAAATCAACCACCGCCGCCGATTGATTTTTCGCATTTGCACTTTACTTTATATGAAGAAGCGTCCGTGGGGCGTGCGCCGCTCCGCATGCAATGTCCACTACCAACCCAAGGAGGTGCGATCATGACCTATGATGAGGTCCGGAAAGCCATAGTGGAGCTCCCGCCGGAGGATCAGAAGCGTTTGTTCGTTGAAGTCATGCCGCTTATATGGCCCAAAGCGTGCGTGGACGAGGAATGCCTCCGAACCGTCCGGGGGCTGGTGGACGAACAGGCCGTCGCAGAGTACAAGAGGCAGCACATGGGAAGCATTTGAGCGCGTCCGGGGCGGTCGATGCCGCCTGACTTCGGTCGCTGGAAGGGGAGGGGAAGCCCCCGTCCCTTCCATGCATCGTCGGATGAAGCCGCCCCGACGGGCGACACGTGCTATTCTTGTGGGGAATCTTCCGCCACGAAGACGCCTTGGGCGGCTGACGCCTCGATTTTCTGGTGTTTCTTATTTTCCAGGTATTTCATCAGGTTCTGCGGCAATCCCCTCTTCTTTGCCGCCTTGCTGCGGGCTTTGGACAGCATCTTGGCTGAAAGAGACTGTTTGAGGGGGAATCCCCACTTCTTCTTATATTCACGAGGCGTCAGGCCGTGGGCGTTCAGATGCTTGACGGTTAGCTGACGCATTTCCGCGCCGCATTCCAGGCATATGACTTTATCTTCCCTTATCGACTGCTTCGGCTCCAGCTTCTCCTGGGCTTTCTCTTCCACGGCAAATTCCCCGCTAGCCTTCAATAGCACCCCATCTTCTTCAGCCTTTTGCATCGCTTGCAGGGTTGCGAAGGTCCTTCTCAGGGCTATTTCAATTTCCTCCGGCGACATACGGTTTGCAGCGGATTGCGCATGAACGATCTCCGCCGCGATTTCCAGCAACTTTTTAGACATAACTTTCTCCTTCCAGTGCGATTTGCATCCGGCGCACAAATGCATCAAAAATTAAAGATCACATCCTCGAGACTATTTGGTTGCCATTCCGTCTCTTTATTTCCGTATCAGGACCGAGCGCAGATCTATGATTAACATATATCCTCTGCCCATTACTTATTCTTTTCCTCTGCGAAAGTCCACAATATTTTTATGATAAGCTCTAATTTTTATTATAACAGATAACAGGATGTCCAGTGAAGCGTCTTGGAATAGCATGATCAGCTCTTATGGCGCTTGCATTTGCGCAGCGGGCATGGAGTCTCTTCCTATATTAGCGTAACACGAAGGGCGTTGCTGGAAACAAGTCAATAATACCATATTTCACAAACACTATTTCTGATATAGTGTCGACTTTCTTCTCGGATGTCCTGGAAATTGCCAAGCCTGCTCCCCATTGGTTTCCCGTTTTGGCTTTTCTGAATATTTTTGCACTAACCAACCACGCTTTAATTTCCTCCGAGTAGAGGAATCTACAGACCCGAGCAAAGGACCTTCACTGTGACGCGTGGCAATGTTGTTGACTTATCGTCGCCCCGGCGAAAGCCGGGGTCCAGGAAGTTGCATAAACCCTGGATTCCGGATTTTGCCGGAATGTCGTTGGAGCTTAAGTCAACGCCATGGTAATGCCATTGAGTCGCGGCAGGATGCCGCCCTTACGAAAGCGTAAAATTCAGCCCTCAACGAATATGACTTTCGCGTCGAGCCTTTAAATTTGCGGGACTTCCCTGTGTGCGTCTGGTACAAAAAGCATAGAGGCGCATAAGGAAAGTTCCCTTCTCCACAATTCCCGTTGTTTTGTGCTCCGCCTAAATTGCTGACTCAGGAGAAAGGTCCGTCTTATTACTTCTTCCGATGCACTTCAGGAAAGCAGCTCGGAAGAGGATTTCCCGCGCTCATGGAAGAGCTTTTTGGGCAGGACGCAACATTGCGCCTTTTCCCGTAGGGGCTGGAAGCTTCATTGCAGAGCATCCCCCGCGTTGTCAGCAACAGTTACAATGGGAGCGGCTCATGAAGGGCTTTTTCGGAACTGTGACCCCAATTCTCTTCGCACTCCTCCTTTCGGGCTGCACCTCCACTTCGGGAGCGCCCTCACGGCCAATTGACGAAGAAACCCTCCTAATGAGCGAGCTTTCCCTATCGGACGCCCCGGCGGAAAAGCTCCCCGAGCTTGGCGAGAAGTCGGCGCTTGACGATTACCTTGCATACGCCGCCCTCAACAACGCGGGCCTCAAGGCCGCCTTCCTGAGGTGGAAAGCCGCCCTGGAAAAGGTTCCCCAAGCCGAGACGCTCCCCGATCCCCGCTTCACGTACGCTTACTTTATCCAAAGGGTGGAAACGCGCGTAGGCCCCCAGCGCCAGCGGTTTGCGCTGAACCAGACCTTCCCCTGGCTCGGAAAGCTCCAGCTCCAGGGGAACGCGGCGGCGGCCGCCGCCCGCGCGGAAAAGGCCCGCTATGACGCGGCGAAGCTCAAGCTTTTTTATCAGGTGAAAGAAGCTTACTATGAATATTACTACCTCGCGCGGGCCATCGCCGTGACGCGGGAGAACATGGACTATGTCGAGGGGCTCGAGGGCGTGGCGCGCGCCGCCTACTCGGCTGGCCTCGCCCCGTATGCGGACGTTGTGCGGACGCATGTGGAGCTTGGGAAGCTCGACGACCGCCTCAAGACGCTGAACGACCAAGCCGAACCGATTGCAGCCCGGCTCAATGCGGCCCTCAACCGCTCTTCGGATGCGCCCCTTTTCTGGCCCGAAACAATCGAAGACGAGCATGCGACCTTTACGTCCGAGCAGCTTCTCGCCTGGCTCCGGGAGTCCAACCCGGACCTGAGGGCCATCGATAATCAGGCCGCCGGGGCCAAGTGGGGCGTCGAACTGGCGAAGAAGAACTATTTTCCGGACATTATGCTCGGGCTCGAAGGCATAGACACCGGAGAGGCGTCGATGCCGAATACGAAAGACAGCGGCAAGGACCCCATCATCGCATCGGTGTCGATCAACCTGCCCATATGGTGGGAGAAGTATCGCGCGGGTGAGCGGGAGGCGGCCGCTCAGTACAGAGCGCTCCTCAGGGACAGGGAGGAGAGGCAAAACCGGCTGACAGCCGACGTAAAATGGGCCCATTACAAATACCGTGATGCGGACAGGAAGATCGAGTTGTACCGTGGCGCGCTCCTGCCCGAGGCGCGGCAGGTGCTCGAGGTCTCCCTTCAGACCTATGAAACCGGAAAGGGGGCTTTTCTAAGTGTGGTTGATGCCATACGGGTGGTGTTGGAATTTGAGCTATCTTACGAACGCGCCTTGGTGGATAGGGCGCAGAGACTCGCGGAGCTCGAGATGCTTGTCGGCCGGACGATTCCCGGCGGCGAGTGACGCCTGCGATGGAGGCATGGGGACGCCAATCCCCTGAAGTGCAACGATTCAACAAAGGAGAAAGATATGAAGCGCATGAAGAAAATCATCTGCATCCTGGCGATTGCGTTTTTTGCCGCCGGTTCAGTTCTTGGCGCGGTCCAGACCGTGTGTGCCGGAACCCCGCAGACCAAGTGCCCGGTCCTTGGGAACCCCATCAACAAGGACGTTTACGCGGATTATGAAGGAAAGCGGGTTTACTTCTGCTGCACGGAGTGCCTCAAGGAATTTAAGAAAGACCCCGGGAAGTACGTAAAGAAATTGGAAGATGAAGGGGTTGAGCTGGAAAAAACTCCTAAGGAGGCCAAGCCCAAGAAGTGATTTGATGGCGCGGACCGGGCGGGGCGCTGGAGCCCCAGCCCTTCCCCTCGCCTTGTCAGGCTCGTTTTTGTAGGTTGGAGTGAACGAATGTGAACCCCAACGAGGACCGACCCCCTGTTGGGGTTCGCCACTGCTCACCCAACCTACAAATGAGGCGGATTCTACCAACAATATTACCACTGGAAGGATTGAATGAGGCGACTTATGCGCGATTCAGCGGATGCCAGCTCTTGGAAGGAATCAAGCCGATGACGGTCAATGGGGTCTTATCCTCTTGCGCTTCGCACACGGACAACTCGCAACCGGGTTGTCCGTTTCACTCGCTGTAATTTTCAATCCTCAATGAGTATAGCTTCTTTGCACTTCGGCATTTCCCGAGGGATGAGAGCCGGTTTAGAGAATTCGGTGAGGACCCATGCTATGAAATCCTGCTCTACTTAGCGGCGTCGATCAGCGGCAAGCGCCTGAAGCGCTTTCCGGTCGCAGCGAAAATCGCATTCGCGACCGCTGGGGCGACGGGCGGGACGCCGGGCTCGCCGACGCCCGTCGGGGCCTCGCCGGAGGGGACGATATGCACCTCGACCTCGGGCATGAGGTTGTAGCGCAGCACCTTGTAGCTGTCGAAATTCGACTGCCGGACCACTCCTGCGTCGAGGACCACTTCCTCACCGGATGCCGAGGAGAGGCCGAACGCAACGCCGCCTTCCATCTGCGCCCGAACCACTTCCGGATTCACCACCGCGCCGCAGTCGACGGCGCAAACGACCCGCTCCACCTGGAAGCCCCCGTCGTCCGTGGCGGAGACCTCTATCACATTCGCGACGAACGTATCGAACGACTTGTGCACGGCGACTCCGCGACCGCGCCCCGGAGTAAGGGGCGAACCCCAGTCGGCTTTGCCCGCCGCGAGATCCAGCACACCCAGATGACGGGGCTGGTCTGCCAACAACGCCCGGCGCAGTTCGACGGGGTCGCGCCCCGCGGCTGCCGCCAGCTCATCGAGGAAGACCTCGACGGCGAACGCGGTGTGGGAGTGGCCGACCGAGCGCCACCAGAGCACGGGGACCCCCACATCCATCGTGTGCAGTTCGGCGGTGAAATTCGGAATGGCGTAAGCCGCGTCCGCTACGCCTTCCACGGAGGCGGGGTCTATGCCGCCCTCGATCATGGACTCGAAAGGCCCGCCCTTGAAGATGGATTGCCCGGCCATCCGATGAAGCCATGCGGTGATGTTTCCCTGACCATCCAGCCCGGCGCGGATGCGGTGCACGAACATCGGCCGGTAGCGGCCGCCCCGTATGTCGTCCTCCCGCGTCCAGATAAGATGGATGGGCGCCTTCCCGCCGAGCGCCCTGGCTATGTGCACGGCCTCCACGATATAGTCGGAGGTGGGATTCGCGCGCCGTCCAAAACTTCCGCCCGCGAAGACCGTGTTTATCCGGACCAGCCTCGGGTCAAGGCCCGCCGCCGAAGCCGCGTTCGCCTGGTCGATCGTCTGGAACTGATCGCCCGCCCAAATCTCGCAGCCGCCGTCCGAGAGCCGCGCCACGCAGTTGAGCGGCTCGAGCGGAGCATGGGCGAGGTAGGGAAACTCGAACGTTGCGTCGAGGGTCTGCGCGGCGGAGGCCAGCGCCGCTTCGGCGTCGCCGGAATTTCGGGCCGTGAGGCCGGGAGTTTCGGCCTTCGCCCGAAAGTCCTCGAAGAGCTGGTCGGAGCTGCGCATCTCCGCCCCGCTGTCGTCCCATTCGATGCGAAGGGCATTGCGCCCTTGCGATGCTTCCCAAAAGCCGGTGGCGACTACTGCCACGCCCTGCGGGATTTCGACCACGTTCAGAACGCCGGGGAGCGTCAGTGCGGCAGCGCCGTCGAAGGATTTCACTCTGCCGCCAAACCGGGGAGGCCGCGCCACCAGGGCCGTCAGCATTCCCGGGAGGCGCATGTCCATCGCGTACAGCGCCGTTGCATCCACCTTCGCCTCGATGTCCAGGCGTTCGTTCTGTTTTCCGATCAGGCCGAAGGCAGACGGGTTTTTCAGCCGCACGTCGGGGGGAGGCGCGAGGCGGGAGGCGTTTTCCGCGAGTTCCCCGAAGGAAGCGCGCCTGCCGGTCGCCGGGTGCAGGACCACTCCCTTTTCAACGCTTATCTCGTTCGCTGGCGCCCCCCAGGCTCTGGCGGCGGCTTCGGCCAGCATGGCGCGGGCCGTCGCCCCGGCCATGCGGTGTTGCTCGTAGGAATTGGCGGTGCTGGTGCTTCCACCCGTCGCCTGAACGGGACCAAAGAAAAGGTTGTTGTAGAGCCTCTCATCCGCCGGGGCCGATTCCACCCGCACGCTGCTCCAGTCGGCATCCAGCTCCTCGGCCACAATGGTCGCAAGCCCCGTGTAGATTCCCTGCCCCGCTTCGAGGTGCTTGGCAATGACGGTGACCGATCCGTCCGCCCCGATCTTTATGAAAGGATTGAAGGAGAAGGCTTCGCCGTCTTCCCCGAAGGGGGGATGGGCGACGCGGGCCCCGGCGCTTGCGGTCGCGTCTGCTGGAACGCCCGAGCGCAGCCATTCCGCCGCGCGCTTCACCGCCGCCTTGATGCGTGGGTAGGTTCCGCAGCGGCAGAGGTTCCTTTGCATCGCACGGGCGATGTCTTCGTCGGAGGGGTCGGGATTTTCTGAGAGGAGAGATATGGCGTGGAGCATCTGACCGGGCTGACAGTAGCCGCACTGGGGGACCTGCTCTTCGACCCATGCGCGTTTCACCGGATGGTCATTGGGCACGCCCTCGATAGTGGTTATCCGAACGCCCTCGGCAGTCTGCGCCTTGACGGTGCAGGAGGGACGCGCCTTGCCGTCCATGAGCACCGTGCACCCCCAGCACTGCCCCTTTCCACACCCGAACTTCACCCCGGTTGCTCCCAGGACGTCGCGCAGCACCCACAAGAGGGGAGTTTCGGGGGCCACGTCCGCATGGCGCGTTTCACCATTCACCATGAATGTCATCGTCATGTTTTCGCTCCTGTTATTTTGGGTTTAGGATGAACGCCGTTGAGTTTAGGAATCGGGAGGGATTGCAGGCCGGGTCGAGGCTTTGCAATATCCGGGATAGAGCGGCCGCCCCGTTGGGTTTCGCTATCGCTCGACCCAACCTGCAAGATCTCATCGCGCCTAAGTCGGCAGCATCGAGGACGTCCGGAGCCCTTCGGGCGCTACCGTTTCGCGCGTGCGTACTGGTCCGGCCAGGGGACGTCGGCGTGCAGCTCCCGCGCGGCGTCGAGGGGCCAGTAGGGATGCCGCAGGAACTCCCGCGCCATGAGGATTGCGTCGGCCTCGCCCGTCGCAACGATTTGCTCCGCCTGGATGGGGTCGGTGATGATCCCGACGGCCCCTGTCGGGATCTCCACTTCCTTGCGCACCGCGGCGGCAAATGGAACCTGGTAGCCGGGGCCGGCGGGTATCTTTGCGTAGGGAACGGCCCCGCCCGTGGAGCAGTCGATGAGATCGACGCCCAGCGTTTTGAAGCGCCGGGAGAGCTCGATAGAGTCGTCCAGGCTCCAGCCGCCCTCGACCCAGTCGGTGCACGAGATGCGCACGAAGAGGGGCAGGCGGTCCGGCCAGACCCGGCGGACGCTCTCTGCGACCCGGAGGGGAAGGCGCATGCGGTTTTCGAGCGATCCGCCGTATTCGTCGGCGCGTTGGTTGGAGAGCGGGGAAAGGAACCCGTGCATGAGGTACCCGTGGGCCATGTGAAGCTCGAGCACCTGGAAGCCTGCGTCGAGGCTTCGCGCCGCGGCCTCTTCAAAGCAGGTGAGCACTTTGTCGATGTCCTCCCGGGTCATTTCCCGAGGGATGGGCGACGCTTCGTCGAACGGAATGGGGCTTGGCGCAATCGGCTGCCATCCCCCTTCATGTCCGAAGAGCGGCCTGCCGTTGTCGCGCCACGGGGCGTCCGTTGACGCCTTGCGCCCGGCGTGGGCTATCTGGATGCCGGGGACCGAGCCATTGGCCTTGATGAAGTCGGTGATGCGGCGGAAGGCGGGGACATGGTCCCCGGACCATATGCCGCTGTCATTCGGGCTGATGCGTCCCTCGGGGGTCACCGCGGTCGCCTCGACGATGACGAGCGCCGCGCCCCCGACGGCCCTGCTCCCGAGGTGCACGAGGTGCCAGTCGTTCGGCATGCCGTCCAGGCTGGAGTATTGGCACATGGGGGAAACGAATATGCGGTTCTTGAATTCTATGTCTCTCAAACGAATCGGGGAAAACAGCCTGCTGGCCATGACGGACGCTCCTTGCTCTCGGTTTTCGTCTACTCACTGGCTTCGCGCGTTCGCGGCGGAAGCGACTCATTAAAGGTAAGGGCGAAGATGGATTCGTCAACTTGACAGGGCGTTCCCCGCATAGGTGCGGCTATGGACGCCCACGGTTTTCTTCGTTAGAATGGATGCGGCTTCAAGGGCGCAACCGGAGAAGAAAGGTCTTCTTGAAAGGCGGCTTCACAGTCACTGGCTGGATCAGTCCCGCTTTTCCATTGGTTGGCCGGTCATTCGCCGAATCGTTTTAACGCATTTGAAGAGGACTCCATGGAACAGGTTGCAACCGCAGGTGCAATGGCGCTCTACGCCGGGTGGATCTTTGCCGCTTTCGGCGTCGCGCTCCTGATTGCTATCATCACGCTTCTCGCCGTTCTCGTCAAGAGAAGCTCCCAACGGGGCGGCGCGCCGCTGCAAAACCGCTTCGATATGCTGGAGAAGGGGCAGGAGCGTCTGGAAAAAGCTCTCCGCGAAGAGATCGCGAGAAACCGCGAGGAACTCGCTTCCACGCTCCGTGTCGGCCGGGAAGAATCCTCGACGGCCTTGAACGCCTTCGCCGGGGCGCTCCTCAAACGCATGGAAGGCATCGCCGGACTCCAGAAGGACCAGCTCGACAGCTTCTCGCGGCAGCTCATGGCCCTCACCCGGACCAACGAGCAGAAGCTCGAGCAGATGCGGGCCGCCATGGAGGAGAGGCTCGCCGCCGCCCAGGCCGAAAGCGTCCGTCAACTGGCTCAAAGCCGCGACGACTTCGCCGCGCAGGCGAAGGCGCTCCGCGAGGAGACGGGTGCAAGCGCGCAGCGGCAGCGGGAGGAGACGGCCCTTTCATTGAAAAGCTTCAACGATTCCGTCCTCAAGGGGATGACCGGGCTCGGAAGCCTTCTTAAGGAGCAAATGGAGGCGTTTTCGGTCCGCATGCAGCGTCTCACGGAATCGAGTGAGGGAAAGCTGGATGCCGTGCGCGGCGCGGTGGAATCCCGCCTCAAGGATATTCGCGAGGACAATTCCAGGCAGCTCGAACGCATGCGGACGACAGTTGACGAAAAGCTCCAGGGGACGCTCGAGAAACGCCTTGGTGAATCCTTCAAGCAGGTCTCCGACAGGCTCGAGCAGGTCCACAAGGGGCTTGGCGAAATGCAAACGCTCGCAACCGGCGTCGGAGATCTCAAACGCGCGCTCACGAACGTGAAGACCCGGGGCGGCTGGGGGGAAGTGCAACTCGAAGCCCTCCTCGAGCAAATGCTCTCCCCGGAGCAATACGAGCGCAATGTGCGCACGCGCGAAACGGGCGCCGAGGTGGTCGAGTTCGCCATCAAGCTTCCGGGCCGAAACGGGGGAGGCAAGGGCGAGCCGCCCGTCTGGCTGCCGGTGGACGCCAAATTCCCCATCGAAGATTACCAGCGTCTCGTTGACGCGCTGGAGCAGGCGAACCCGGAGCTCGCCGAAACGGCGGCCAGGGGGCTTGAGGCGCGCATCAAAAACTGCGCGAAAGACATTTCCACGAAGTATGTGAACCCGCCGAGGACAACCGACTTTGGCGTAATGTTCCTGCCGACGGAGGGGCTCTACGCGGAAGTGGTGCGCCGGGTGGGACTCGTCGAGACGCTCCAGAGGGATCACCGCGTCGTCGTCGCGGGCCCGACGACGTTCGCGGCGCTCCTCAACAGTCTCCAGATGGGATTCCGGACGCTTGCCGTGCAGCAGCGCTCCAGCGAGGTCTGGGAGCTCCTCGGGGCCGTCAAGACCGAATTCGGCCGGTTTGGCGACGTGCTCGCTGGAGTGAAAAAGAAGCTCGACCAGGCTTCCAGCACCATGGAGAAGGCCGAGCAGCGCTCCCGCGCCATAGAACGCAAGCTGCGCGGCGTCGAGGCAATCCCGGCCTCCGAGGTGGAGAAGCTCCTGCCGGAGGAAGTCTCCGGAGCGGATGCGGGTCTGCTCTAGCTAGCAAGGCGCGCGGCGTCCGATCCCCCTCTACCGCCTTGCGCTCAACCCTTTTCCGGAATTGCCTCGGGACTGCCATTGGGTCCACCGAATCGATAGAGTAGTCCCGCGACCAGCACTGTGACAGGCGCCACGGCGATGACCCCGAAACTGCCGACAAGGATGTTCAGCACCTCCGCCGCCACGAAAGGCGCGTTCAGCAGGTTTGCGGCCGGAAGCCCTTTCGCAAGGAAGACCATGAACATCGTAATGTGGCTCCCCGAGTAGGCAAGCAGCAGCGTGGGCGTCATGGTCCCCGTGACCGCCCTCCCGACGCGCAGACCCGCCCGCATGTGCTCGAAAAGGGCGATATCCGGGTGCCTGAGCTTCAGCTCATCCATTGTCGCGGCGATATCCATGGCCAGGTCCATGACGGCGCCGGAGCAGCCGATGAACACGCTGGCGACAAAGATATCCTTCAATCGCAGCCCCATATAGCCCGAGTAGAGCAGCATCTCGGCGAAAGGGCGCACCGCGCCATGCATGTGGAACATGTCCGTGAACCATGTGGCGAGGCCCCCCGTCAGCATCAGTCCCAGCATGGACCCGACGAATGTGGCCAGACCGCGCCGCGTCAGACCGCCGACGGAAAAGCAGATCACCGCGGTGATGAGAGTGACGATGCCGAGGCCGGTGGATATGGGCGGAAGCCCGCGGAGCAGCAAGGGAAAATACAGCTTCCACAGGACCATTGCCGAGAAGATGAACGACAAGGCGGCTTTGATTCCTGTCACTCCGGCCACGGCCACCAGCAGCACAAAAAAGAGGATGATGAGCGCGAGCTGCAGGTGCAGCCGGTAATAGCCGCGCGCTATCGCGTCGGTAGGCTTTCCGTCGCGCACGAGGTATTCCACGAGGATGACTTTCCCGGTTTCATAGAATTCGTCGAGCTCCATCTTGCCGGTCAGAAGGTTCATTACGGACAGCTCCCGCCCCTTGTCCGGGCCGTCCAGAAGCCGCACGGTCAGGACCTGGACGCCGGTCTTGACGATTGTATTCACCCGCACCGTGCTGTCGTCGACAGCCGTGACCAGACCGCGGCAGCGCTCCCCGCCTGGGGCGGGTGGTATGTGCGCCACGTCTATGCACCCGAGTGCAATGCAGATAGAGCCAATGATCAACGAAAACAGCCATTCGCGGGACAAAGTCGACATGCATTCCCCTCTTCTGCGCCATTACGAAAAACGGCGCCGCGGAGTAAGCGGCGCCGTTGCGTTGATTGAACTATATCAGTAAGAATCTATGGAATGGATCAATTTCAAACTCTTACTTGCAGAGTCTCCGCTTGAGACCGGCAAGGCCGGAAAGGCCCGCGCCAAGCAGCCACACAGCTGCCGGAAGCGGGACGGCGGAGGTCGCGCCGGAGACGGATGCAAAATCCTCCATCACCGCATGGTCTGAAAAAATCGCTTCAAAAGTGACGTCTCCAAGCTTGTCGGTGGTCGTGAAGCTAAGGCCGCTAAGAATGGCGCCGATAGCTACGTCAGAGGCGAGCGTGTCCGAATAAAACTCCAGATAATCCGTGACCACGGAATCGCCGACGTTCGCCGAACCCGTAAAAGTATAGCTCGACCAATCCGCAAGTGAACTCAGGATGGTGACGGTGGTGTCAACGTCAAGGTAGAGCATCACCGACTGAAGATACTGATGGTCGGCGTCAACCGACGAAGTGTTTTGGAAAACGTAGTCGTATTGCCATGTCCCGTCTCCCAGGTCCGTTTCGGTATAGGAGATGGCGGCGCTCATGTCCGCCCGGGCCGGCAGCGACGCCAGAAGAACGCCGATGAGAGCGAGCGTAAGGATGGAAAGTCTACGCGTCTTCATAATAATGCCTTCCATTTCTTAGGATGCGTTTCGGTTTCTACTTCACGATGGGGAGAGTCCCAAGTCCCATCACGGTCCCAAGCTTCTTGGCAATGTCCGTATTGTCGTAGAAGCCATAGAAATTCCTGGCTTCAGGACCCGTCGCGAAAACAGGGACCGGCACGCCGGTGTGCGAATAGGATGTCCAGCCGATGCTGGCGCGCTCGTTCAGGATGTGGGTGATCGTCACGACGATTGGTTCGTAGCCGCCGTAAAGCAGGGTGTTTTCATCAGTGGAGTTGTTGTTGTAACCGCACAGCGACTTGTCGTAGGCGTCTTCCAGCTTTTCCTTCTGATAATCGTTGAGGTTGGCCCAGTTCAAGCCGAATTTGCTCGAAAGCAGATTCAGCATATCCGCATTGGACGACAGATTGTTGTTGGCCTGCCAGTTGCCGCACGTGCTGCCCGCATAGGTGGCCTTATGATCGGCCCACTCGTTGGCGCCAAAGTACTGGAAGCTGTTGGTCTGGCTGAGCAGACGGTCATAGTAGCCCGTATAACCCGTGGTGGCGTGGCCTATGGTCATGCCGCCGGTTTCATGGTCGCCCGTTACAATGATCAGTGTGTCGCGCGGATGCAGCGCATAGAAATCCAGAGCCACCTTGATGGCGGCGTCGAAGTCGATCATATCGCCGATCGTCGCCATGGCGTCGTTGGCGTGGCAGGCCCAGTCGACCTTGCCGCCTTCGACCATGAGGAAGAACCCTTGGCTCAAACCGTTGTTGGCGGAAAGGACGTCGACGGCGACGTCGGTCATTTCCGCAAGCGACAGATTGGTGGCGGGCTGGTCGATCGCATAGGGCATGGCGGAGGAGTCCTGCAACCAGGGATTGATGGCGACGACTTTATCGATGGGGTTGGTCTTGAGATCCATGATGGATGCACGGTCGTTCTTCACGACGTAGCCGTTGTCGGAAAGCAGGTTCCAGATGTTATTGCTTGTGTCTCCGGAAGAGCCGCCGGTGGGTTTGAGAAGACCGCCGCCGCCGAAGAACTCATAACCGCTGTTGGCCATCTGCGTTGCGATATTGTTGTAGTAGCCGCGGCTGGCGACGCTGGCGTAATACGAAGCGGGCGTGGCGTGGTCCAGTGAAACGCTGCTGATGACGCCGACTTTCTTGCCATGCTCGTGAGCCAATTGCGCGACGCTCTTGTAGCTGATGGACTTTGTGTCGTCCATGCCGACGACGCCGCTGAGCGTCTTGATGCCGCAGGCGAAAGCCGTCGCCGACGACGCGGAGTCGGTCATCAGGGCGTGGGCGTCATACGTCGTCTGCATGCCCATTACCGGCATCTTGCTCATGTTCAAACGGTTCTCGGACTTCAGCAGGTCCGCTGCTTCATTGCAGTTGCCGCCGTGGAGCGCCGTCAGATAGGCTTCGGTCGCCTGGATTTGCGAGTTCGCCATGCCGTCGCCGAGGAAAAAGAACACGTATTTCGGCGTCGCCGCGCTTGCCGCGGTCGCCATCAGCGCCATGGCTCCGGCGAATCCCATAACCATCAGGTTCTTCTTTAACTTCATTTTCCCATTCTCCTTCTCGTATCCCATCCGTTCATGCGTACATTCATAACCTGGGACGACAGGCCGCCGATTCTTGTCACAGCTTCTATGTGCGGTTTTTGACGTTTGTCGGCGTTCCTTGTCACCCGTGGTCACCCGTTTCCCATCCGTAAACTGGCCTTTCTCTGATCAGAACTACCCGCTGGGATTCTCACCCCCCTTCTGAGCGAAACGACAGCCCACTGTCGCCGATTCCTAAAACAAAAAAGCCGGGTGGCGCTTTCTTCTCGAAAGGCAACCCGGCTGTCTCGGAGAGACCCGTGGCATTCCGTCCCCACCTCGCGGTGAGTTTGGCTTTGGCTTTGCATTCTGGCTCTGGTCACTGCATAAGAGTCTAATAGAACATGAGCGGCGGGAAGTCGTTGCGAAAGCGTGTAGTTTCTGTGAAGAGAGCGTTACGGTAGTGTGCGGTTCATGGGCGCGGGAGCGGCCTCGAGAGACGCCGCGGCCTCCCCGCGCGCAGTGAGAGCCCTCCGTCCGGAACGGGACTGCGCAGCACGCCGCCGTTCACCGAAGGTTTTCTCCCGCGGAGACGCCGCATCGTCAGGCCCGGTCTCGAATATGGCGGCCATGAGCTTCGTGCAGGCTATGGCGTCCTTGAGCCAGTCGTCCCAGTCCCATTGCAGCTCCAGGAAGCCTTGGCACTCTGCGCAGGAAAATCCTCGCCAGTTGTTTTCGACCGCTACATCCAGGCACCTGTCGTAGTGCGCGCAGAAGAGGTTCCGTTTGCTATCGCTTCCCCCCCTTGCCGTTTGAGCGTTCACGGGATGCATCATTGTGCTGTCTCCTTTATGTTGTCTCTGTGTATGGGCTTGGCCTTTTTAATTTATTTAAGTCATGACTTATAGCTTTATATGCACAAAAAAAGGACGCTACTGTCCTATTCTTCTAACAACCTCCTCCACGATCCCTCCTACATTGAGCACAATCGCGAGGTCATCGCCTTCCGAAAGCCTCACCGTCGCCTCCGGAGCTTCCAAAAAGCGCATCTCGAGCGGGAAAAATCCCCCTCCCTCCTCCACCGGAGCAAAACGCCCTATTATGACCATGACCCCCGTCTTCCGCCGGGCGATCTCATCGAAATCGAACCCTCGCAGCCACAGAGCGGCCTCCTCACGCCCGAGCCCAACTCTCAGAAGCTTCATGAATGCGGCTATCCGGCAAAGATCTCCGATGCTGAAGATGTTCCGAACGCCCGATCCCTTGCCGCTTTGGAGAGATGGCTCAATGAAGCCGCGCTCCATCCACTGCTGGAGGGTTGTTCTCTTGACGCCGAGTGCTTTGGTGATGTCCGAGGCGTAAAACCGCATCGCTATCCTCCATAAGTCATGTGTTATGGCTTTAATAGCCCGGTTTCAATCTTGCGTCAAGACCTATTAATGCGCGCCACAACCCTTCCCAGCAGCATTTCGCTCCTGCCGCTTGATCCGGAGCCCATGAGGGACGCCAACGCCATCCATCCCCTCGGCCGCTCCGGTCATTTCTTCCGCAAGCGGTTTATCATCTCCTGCACGGCCATCTGCCGCGCCTTCGGCTCTTCGTATCCGAAACGGTATTCGTACTCCATGAAAACGCTGATGGTTTCGTCCAGAAGGTCTACCAATTCATTCAAATCGAACGCATATGGCTTCCGGCTCCGGCAAGCGCTCGCGGCCTTTGCGTCTTCCTCGGCTTTATGCACGCGCTCCTTTAGGTAGAAAAGCAGCGAAGCGCCTTTGGCGTAATGAGGGTTGACGCCGCGAATGTCGCAATCGCCCAGAATTTCCTCGACTTTTTCGTCGGTCCAGCCGCGCTTCTTGAGTTCGTCCAGGCTGTAGAAATCCCTTCTGGGCCGTTGCCGTGCATCCGAATCGTCCAACATGCCGACCTCCGCAACTAGTCGTGAATGATGCCGCCAGCCCCTGCGCCGTCGGGCCGTTCCTTCCCGTGTGCTGGTCCGGATAGGTTTTGCGATCCCATACCTCACCATCTCCATTCCAGCGGCCCAACAGCCCGGAAACGAACGGCGACTGGCCGACGCACGGCCCCACGCTTCTATACAGGCGCGAAAAGAGAATAAACCTGACGACTCGCATTAGAACGCGATCTTTACCATTTCATATATTACGATTGTCCACGCCTGTCCAATACTATCAGGGCCTTCTTGACACTTCCCCCTCATCGATTATAGTTGACGGAATCCAGTCTCTAGAACCGGCGTCGGGCGTGGAGGCGCCCAGACGCGGGACAAGGAGTCCGCGCTTGCGATTCAGGCTCGCTCGCGATTCGGGCGTCCCGCGTTTACATCCGCCGGCTGGCGTCCAGCGCTGCAACGGGCATTCAACGAAGGGGGAAAACGGCAAAATGGCGCAAACGGATAGCTCCGTCCAAGGCCGGGCGCAAACGGCCGCGGCGAGGAATAGGCAGAAGTTTCGAATCGCGGCTGCGGCTCTGTTGATCGTGGTGGTCGGTTCTGCGGCGTATTGGTGGTTTTTCAGCCGCAACAGGGTTTCGACCGACAACGCCTATGTCACGGCGGACGCCGCGATGGTGAGCAGCAGGGTCCCCGGGACGGTTTCGGCCGTTCACGTGCAAAACGATTGCCCGGTTTCCGCTGGCGACGTCCTGGTGGAGTTGGACCCGAGCGACTACAGGGCGGAAGCGGAAAAGAACCGCGCGGCCCTTGCCCGCACACAGGCCGAGCAACAGCAGCAGGAGGTCACGGTCCGGCTGACGGAAGAGCAGACGAGCGCGCATGTTGCGGCGGCCGAGGCGGCTTTGCGCGCTGCGCGGGACAACGAGCAAAGGGCGCGGCTCCATGTTGCGGAACTCGAGCGGGAGCGCGAGGCCGAGCAGGCGGAGCACGTGCAGACGAAGCGGGATGCGGAGCGGTTCGCAAATCTTTTCAAGGAGGGCGCCGGTTCGGAGCAGCAGCGTGACCGGAGCAACACCGCCTACCTGAAGGCCAGAGCGCAGGTCGAGTCCTCGGACGCCCAGATAGCGGCCGCCCAGGCGGCCCTCGCCGCCTCCCGGCAGGATGTGGAGCGGGCGAGCGCACAGCTTGAGGCGTCGAAATCCGCCCTTCTTCAGACGGACGTCGAGAAGCGCAGGCTTGCGGGCATCATGGCGAAGCTCGCCGAGACCAAGGCCGCGCTCGAAATCGCGGAGCTCAATCTTTCCTACACGACCATACGCGCTCCGATTACAGGCTATGTAGCGCAGAAAAGCGTCGAGGTCGGAGAGCGCGCCTCGCCAGGGCAACCGATGCTGGCGGTCGTTCCCCTTGAGAACGCCTACGTCGAAGCCAATTTCAAGGAAACGCAGCTCACGGACGTCCGGGTGGGTCAGAAAGTGGATATCTCCGCCGACATTTATCCCGGCGTCGTTTTTCATGGCAAGGTGGGCGGGATTCGAGCGGGGACGGGGGCGGCCTTTTCGCTTCTTCCTCCTGAAAATGCCACGGGAAACTGGATTAAGGTCGTGCAGCGCGTTCCGGTGAGGATTTATTTCGACCCGGCCCCGCCCCAGGACGCCCCGCTGCGCATGGGGTTGTCGCTAGAGGTCACGGTGCACACCGATGATTCGAGCGGTCCCAGGCTCCTTCGCTCCAAGACCGCGAACATCCAGCAGGGCAAACTACCGTGATCCAAAGCCCGGAAACAAAGCAGACCAACAAGTGGATCGTGGCGCTTACCGTCATCCTGCCGACGTTCATCGAAGTGATGGACACAAGCGTGGTGAACGTCTCGCTGCCTCACATCCAGGGCAGTCTGAGCGCCGGCATGGACGAGGCCACCTGGGTGCTGACCTCCTACCTGGTGTCGAACGCGATCATCATCCCGATAACCGGCTGGCTTTCGAGCGTCTTCGGCCGCAAGCGCTACCTCATGTTCTCGATAACGCTTTTCACCCTGAGCTCCCTGGCCTGCGGTGCGGCTCCATCGCTCCAGATGCTGATTGTCGCCCGCATCCTGCAAGGGCTCGGCGGCGGCGGATTGCAGCCGCTCTCGCAAGCCATATTGCTGGAGACTTTCCCGCAGGAGGAACACGGCCTCGCCATGGCCGTTTTCGGCATGGGCGTGGTGCTGGCGCCGATCCTCGGGCCGGTCGTCGGCGGTTGGATCACCGATAACTGGACGTGGCGCTGGGTGTTCTACATCAACCTGCCGGCGGGCCTTCTTGCGATTGTGCTGGCCTTTTTCCTGATTCATGATCCTTCTTATATTCGCCGCGCCAGGATGAAGATCGACTATTGGGGGCTCGCCCTTATCAGCGTCGGACTTGCGTGCCTGCAAATAGTCCTCGACAAGGGGGAGCGTGAGGACTGGTTTGCATCCGACCTCATCATCACTCTCAGCATTATCGCGGCGGCGGCGCTCACGCTGTTCGTCATCGTCGAGCTGCATACGAAGCACCCGGTTGTGAACCTGCGCGTCTTCAAGGACAAGGCTTTCACGGCGGGGAATGGAATCATATTTTTCGGGTTCTTCTGCCTTTTCGGCAGCTTCGTGCTGCTGCCCCTCTACACGCAGAACCTCATGGGATACAACGCCACGTGGGCGGGGCTCGTGATGGGACCGGGAGGGGCCGCCAGCCTTATGGTCATGCCGATAGCAGGGGCGCTGATGAAGAAAGGGGTCAAGCCAAGGTTCCTGCTCTCACTGGGCCTCATCGTGATGGCCTTCTCCCTTTTCCTCATGTCCAAGTTCAACCTGGAGGCGGGATTTCTCCACATAGCGGCCCCGCGATTCATCCAGGGATTCGGGATAGGGCTTTTCTTCGTGCCGCTCGCGGGTGCGACCTACATGAACATCCCCAGGGAGGAAATGGGCAACGCCTCGGGAATATTCAACCTTATCCGAAATCTCGGCGGGAGTTTCGGCGTTGCGGCGTGCGCCACCATCCTTGCGCAGCGCGCCCAATTCCATCAGACGTTCCTGACGGAGCACGTTACTCCGTACAGCGAATCCCTGCGGATGTTCGCGAGCCGGTTGGGGGAGGCGCTCCCGGGGCATGGAATAGGGTCCAACCTGTCCGATCCCCATTTCCTGGGAGTGGTGTACCAGGAAGTGCTTCGCCAAGCGAATATGCTGGCATTTAACGACACCTTCCGTCTCTTCGCCTTCCTCACGATCATGCTGCCGCCCCTCACGTTCTTTATGCGGAGAGCCAAGGGAGCGCCGCCTCCCGAGCCGATCGTTGGAGGCATGCACTAGCGGGCTGCTCACCTCCATTTTACAGGTTGGCCGTAGTGGGCTGCGCTCACCCGCCAATACTTTGAAAACGAAAAAGGCGTGATCCTCTGGGAGCGGCGGTCCAGGTGGGAAGCCGGAAGACCCCGGGAGTTCAAAGAATCTGTAGCGGATCTGCCACAAGGAGCTGCACCCAAAAGAAAAAGGTCAGCCGACCGGTTCCGGGAAAAAGACAAACATCCTCTCGGGGTTTACATCCGTTCACCCCAACCTAAAAAAACAGTCTGACAAGACGCCAGGTTCTCTGCATTTCGTCATTTCCCGAGGGACGAAAGCTGGAGGCAATATGGCTTATTCTCGGGATTCTCGCCGTCATCCTTCCCTTCGTGAAATAGTATGGAGAGGCGCGACCCTTCTCTGAATCCCCTGGCCCCGGTCACGCCTTTTCCTCCCGGCGGGCTTCCTCCAAGATGGGGACGAGGCCGGGGATTTTTTCGCCTTCGATCCCTCGAGGATGCCTTTCCGGTCTTCGGGCTGGAGCCGCCGGAAGGGCGTTCCAGGATCGACGCCTAGCCCCTCGATCCAGCTCTTTTCGATGCGCCGGGCGGGAAGGGCGGACTTGGGCGCCTCCCGAAGGAAGCGGAGCAGCCCGTCTTTCAGGGGGATGTCCGGCGGGCCGATGAGCCGGTCTACGTTGAGGCGCTGGATGGCCCCGGGGCCGTCGCAGGAGGGGCATTCCCCATGGCGGCTGTTGAAGGAAAACAGGCGTGGATCGAGCGGGGCGAAGCCCTGTTCGCAGGCGAGGCAGTAGAGGTGCTGGCTGTAGATTTTGGTTTCCGTGCCTTCGAGGGCAAAACTGCGACGCTTCCCTCCATGTCCTTCCTAACGCAATGCTCGCCCATCAGTTCCCTTGGCTATGGGGGGAACGTGCTCAGAAAGGTCGTCATGTTCAATTTCCACTACTGCCAACACTCCGTCAGCGATGCTCATGCATTCCCAGATTGGGAAATACGGTCTGATTTCATCATAATTTCCCACGCGGTCTGTCAGCCATCTGTACATATTCCGGGATGGCAGGACTAGGACTCCTCCGGCAAGCACTCCATCGAGAAGGCCGATTGCCATCTTGTTCAAAGCCCGGTGGCTTGATGAAATGTTTCCCGTCTCCCATTCGAGAGCAAAAAAACGACCATCTGGCAACTCTCTCACGGCGTCCATTTTGCCCGGTTTCATCCGGCTGCCCAAATGCACCCTTTTCTCAAGATGCCAGCCTTTGGTTTCAAGGAACTGCATGCAGCCATTCTTGATGGGTTTTACCCCGTTTCTCTTTTTTTCGGGGTATAATGTGAACCGGCTTGATCCGGGAGGCCATTTGACAGAGGCTATGGCTTCTCTGATTTCATCGAAGATTCGAGTTATGATTGGCGACTCCGGGAAAGGGCCGTTACTTATGAGTTGCCGCACCTGCAATATCTTCATTTAATTTTATTTCCACCTCCGAGACTATTTCGGAGGGAGAGATTCCGAGAGAATTTGAGAGTTGGAAAATGCTGGACAGCGACGGCTGCCTCAGACCGCGTTCGAGGAGAGAAATATACGTCCGGTCGAGATTGCTCCGATGGGCAAGCTCCTCCTGGGAAAGCCTCTTTTCTTTCCGGAGATGGCGGAGCACTTGTCCAAACGCGTTTTCGACATCCAAGTGATTATCCTTCCTCGGTGACGAGGATACTGCGGACCTTGAGGATTGGACTACGGACTATAGTCTTCAAAAATATGATTTTTTCTGTCATACTACCGCTAAGATGGAATAACGACAGGGTGAGGAACAGGATGGATTATTCGGGCAAGCTCTTTTCGGCATTAGGTGTTGAATCGGACGACCATGCCGCCGTCAGGCGTCTTTCTGTGCAAACGGGCATCCCGTCTGCGATGCTGAAGTATTACAATGACTCGGATATTATTCCGTCGGGTGAGGATCTTCGCCGTATAGTCGACGCTGTTGGGATTGCGGAGGCAGAGCTCATGCTTAGAATGGGGAAGTTGAACCGTGGCTTAATCTCTGTTTTGCAAACTCATGCCGAGGAGATCTTTCAAATTATCAAATCCGATATCAAGGATCGTCCTGCCCTGAAGCCTCCTCCCGAGGTTGCGTTTGAAACCCCTCTGGGGCGACTGCATCGGGGAGATTGCCTCGACCTCCTGCGCACCATGGAAGATGACAGCGTTGATCTCGTTTTTGCTGATCCGCCTTTCAACCTTAACAAATTCTACACTTCTGGCATCAACGATAACCTTCGGGAAGAGCACTATCTTTCGTGGTGCGAGGAATGGGCGTGCGAATGTGTACGGGTGTTGAAGCAGGGGGGATGTTTCTTCTTGTGGAACCTCCCCAAATGGAATGCATTATTAGCCGGACGTCTCAGCGACCGTTTAGCCTTCCGTCATTGGATCTCTGTCGATATCAAGTATAGCCTTCCGATACAGGGCAGACTGTATCCGTCACACTACTCGCTCCTCTACTATTCCAAAGGGCCAAAACCTAGAACGTTTCATCCCGACAGGCTCCCCATGCCGGTTTGCCCCGATTGCAAGACGGACTTGTGCGACTATGGTGGGTATAAAGATAAAATGAATCCCAAGGGGGTGAACCTCACTGATGTTTGGTTTGACATACCGCCGGTGCGACATGCCAAGTACAAGAAAAGAAAAGGCGTCAATGAGCTTTCCATCAAGCTTCTTGATCGGATCGTAGAGATGGCGTCCGACGAGGGGGATTTGATTTTTGATCCGTTCGGCGGCTCGGGAACGACCTACGTGGTTTCCGAGATCAAGAAGAGGAGATGGGTCGGGATCGAGCTTGGACCGGTGGATGATATCATTAATAGATTTGGCGCGATAGAAGAGGAGAAAATGTATTTGGAGAGCATCCGCAAAAACCTGAACAACCTTTTTACGGACGAAACGCTCAGGGTGCGGATGGACAAGGGAATGTGGACTGCTGAGACGGTTCGGGGGCAGAAGAGGGCGTCGAGCGCCTACAAGCAGCTCGACATGCGCGGACTTCTGGCTAAAGAACGATAGGACGTCGCAGCAGCTGAAACTCCTGCCTAAGCGGGAGCGGCCTCGTCGCGCCGTTTCCGCCCCCTTGCGACATTTGCCGCCATCCGGATAATGGCCAGCGCTTCCACGACACGATCTGTCGCGCCCCGCTCATCCCCCGAAATGCTCCTTCAGCGCCCTCGCCGTCGCGGAACGTTTCGCGTCCTGGCGCATGACGTCGCGCGGCGTCCCGTGGGCCACGACGGAGCCCCCGGCGTCGCCGCTGCCGGGGCCGAGGTCCACGAGGTAATCGCTCGCGCGGATGAAATCGAGGTTGTGCTCGATCGCGAGGACGGTGTTGCCCTGCGCGACGAGCGCCCGCAGGACCGTGATGAGGCGCATCACGTCGGCGCGGTGGAGGCCGGTGGTCGGCTCGTCGAGGATGTAGAGGGTGTGGCGGCGCGAGCTGCTGAGCTCGCTGACCAGTTTGATGCGCTGCGCCTCGCCCCCGGAGAGCGTGGGGCTCGGCTGGCCGAGCGTGAGGTAGCCGAGGCCGAGGTCGCTCAGGATGTTCAGCGGCTTCACGATCTTCCGGAACGCGTCGAACCAGACGCGCGCCTCGTCGATGGTCATCGCGAGCACGTCCGCGATGCTCTTCCCCTTGTAGAGGACGGCAAGGGTTTCGCCGTTGAAGCGCGCGCCGCCGCAGGTTTCGCAGGGGACGGCGATGTCCGGCAGGAAGTTCATTTCGACGCGCACCTGCCCCTGGCCCTGGCAGGCTTCGCAGCGGCCCCCCTTCACGTTGAACGAGAAGCGCCCCGGCGCGAACCCGCGCGCCTGCGCTTCGGGGAGGGCCGCGAAGAGCTTTCGGATGTCGTCCCATATGCCGATGTAGGTGGCGGGGGTGGAGCGCGGGGTGCGCCCGATGGGGTTGTGGTCCACCTCCATGACCCGCTGGATGGGCTCGAAGCCGTCCATGCCGTCGAGGTTTGAACCGGAGCCCTTGTAGAGGCGGCCCATCCGCTCCTGGAGCCCTTCGTAAATGACGCCCCGGACGAGGGTGCTCTTGCCGGACCCCGAGACCCCCGTGACGCAGGTCATCGCGCCGAGCGGCAGGCGGACGTCCACCCCCTTGAGGTTGTGGGCGCGGGCGCCGCGCACCTCGAGCCACCCCGGCGCGCCAAGCTCCTCCACCGGCGAGGCGTCGAAGAAATCGTCGAAGGACTTGGCGAGCCACTTGCCCGTGATGGTGTTTTCATCCTTCGCGAGATCGCGGAAATCTCCCTGCGCGACGAGCCGCCCGCCGTCGCGCCCCGCGCCCGGCCCCAGCTCGATCAGCATGTCGGCGCTTTTCATCGTGTCCACGTCGTGCTCGACGACGACGATCGTGTTTCCCTTGTCGCGGAGGCGGAGCAGACTCTCGACGAGGCGGTCGTTGTCCGTCGGGTGGAGGCCGATGGTGGGCTCGTCGAGGATGTAGCACACTCCCTGCAAGTTCGAGCCGAGCTGCGAGGCGAGCCGGATGCGCTGCGTTTCGCCGCCGGAGAGGGTGTCGCCGGAGCGGTCGAGCTGGAGGTAGTCGAGCCCCACGTGGCGCAGGAACGCGATGCGCTCGTTGATCTCCTTCGCGATGGGGTCCGTGACCGGGCGCTCTTCCGGGGCGAAGCGGAAGCTCCGCCACTCCCGGTCGAAATCGGACGCGCCGAGGTGGGTGAGCTTCCCGATGGACCAGCCTTTCACGAGCACGGAGCGCGCCTGGGCGTTAAGGCGCTCGCCGCCGCATTCGGGGCAGGGGACGTCCTCGAAGAAAAGGCCGAGCCCCGGCCACGCCTTCTCCTCCCGGTGGGCTTCCTCCAAAATGGGGACGAGGCCGGGGATTTTTTTCGCCTTCGATCCCTCGAGGATGGCCTTCCGGTCTTCGGGGTGGAGCTGGTGGAAGGGCGTTTCCGGGTCGACGCCGAGCCCCTCGATCCAGCTTTTTTCGATGCGCCGGGCGGGCAGGGCGGACTTGGGCGCCTCCCGCAGGAAGCGGAGCAGTCCGTCCTTCAGGGGGACGTCCGGCGGGCCGATGAGGCGGTCCACATTGAGGCGCTGGATGGCCCCGAGGCCGTCGCAGGAGGGGCACTCCCCGTGGCGGCTGTTGAAGGAGAAGAGGCGCGGATCGAGCGGCGCGAAGCCCTGTTCGCAGGCGGGGCAGTAGAGGTGCTGGCTGTATATCTTGGTTTCCGCGCCTTCGAGGACGAGGGAGCCGCCGCCCATCGCGAGGCCCCGCCGCACGACGTCTCCGAGGTCGCCGGGACGGCTGGCGCCGCCTTTCGCGGACGCCGCGTCGAAGATGAGCGCCTCGATGTTGTGCTCCTTGTGGCGCGCGAGCTCCGGCGCGGGGTCGAGCGGGACGACGGCGCCGTCCACCCGCGCGGAGTGTATCCCCATCTTTTGCAGTTTGAGGAAAAGGTCGCGGTAAATTCCCTTGCGGCCCCGGATGAGGGGGGCGAAAAGCTTTGTATTTTCCGCACGGTGCATCTCGCCCTCGACCATGGCGAGGATTTTGTCCAAACTGAGGGCGGAGAGCTCCCGCCCGCAGCCGGGGCAGTGCTGTTTGCCGAGCTTCGCGAAGAGGAGCCGCAGGAAGTGGTGGATCTCCGTTATGGTGCCGACCGTCGAGCGCCGCCCGAGCTGCGTGCTGCGCTGCTCGATGGCGACCGTCGGCGGGAGGCCGAGGATCTGGTCCACGTCCGGCTTCTCGAGGATTTTGAAATACTGGCGCACGTAGGCGGAGAGGCACTCGAGGTAGCGGCGCTGCCCTTCGGCGAAAAGGATGTCGAAGGCGAGCGTGGACTTCCCCGAGCCGCTGAGGCCCGTAACGACGATCATCTTGTCGCGGGGGAGGCGGACGGAGTCGATGTCGAGGTTGTGCTCGCGCGCGCCGCGCACGACGATTTCGTCGCGGGGGGCCGGGACAGAGCGGCGCGGGACGATGGCGAGCGGCCTTGGGGCGGGCTCCGCCGCGAGGGGCAGGTCGGCTTCGGGGCCGTCGGGCGCTTCGGGGTCCTCGATCTTGGAGCGCCCCTCCATGCGGCGCTTCAGGAATTCGCCCGTGCGGCTCGCCGGGTGGCTGGCCACGAATTCGGGCGGACCCTCCGCGACCACTTCGCCGCCACGCTCGCCGCCTTCGGGGCCGAGGTCGACGATCCAGTCGCACGCCTGGAGGAGGTCCAGGTTGTGCTCGACGACGATCACCGTGTTGCCGGCGTCCACCAGACGGCGGAGCACGTCGATGAGCTTGCGCAGGTCGTGCGGGTGCAGGCCGGTGGTGGGCTCGTCGAGGAGGAAGACGTCGCCCTTCGCGGGCTCGGGGGCGTTGCGGGCGCCGCGCGAGCCTTTCGACCCGTTGGTCTCCCGCAGGTGCCGGATCAGCTTGAGGCGCTGCGCCTCGCCGCCCGAGAGCGTGCTGAGGGGCTGGCCCAGCTCGATGTAATCGAGTCCTATCGCCGTGATGG
Organism: uncultured Syntrophobacteraceae bacterium; assembly: GCA_937958025.1. GTDB lineage: Bacteria > Desulfobacterota > Syntrophobacteria > Syntrophobacterales > Syntrophobacteraceae > CALFXO01. The sequence goes on along the minus strand of CALFXO010000123.1, from coordinate 21,972 downwards.
GGCGGAGCGTCCGGAGCACTGGCTCCTGGTCGCTGAAACGCTCCATCAGCTCCTTGGCCGTCGATTGCAGCATATCGCCAATGGACAGGCCACGGGCGCGGATGTCGAGTATCTCCTCCTTGAAGCGCCGTCCGTCGCACTGTGGGCAGCGGATGAAGACGTCGGCCAGGAACTGCATTTCGACGTGCTCGTAGCCCTCGCCGTTGCAGCGCTCGCAGCGGCCCCCCGGCACGTTGAAGGAAAAGTGCTTCGTCGTGAGCCCCCGCGCCCTGGCCTCCGGCGTCTGGGCGAGGAGGTTGCGGAGCGGGTCGAGCGCCTTGGTGTAGGTGAGGAGGTTCGCGCGGGGCGTGCGCCCGATGGGCCGCTGGTCCACGAGAACCATTTCCCCGATGAGGTCCGCGCCCCGGAAGGCGTCGCATTCGCCGGGGGATTCGGTGGGGCGCCCCACGGCGCGCAGCCAGTTCTGGTAGAGCGTTTTTTCGACGAGCGTGCTCTTGCCCGAGCCCGACACGCCGCTCACCCCCACCAGGAGCCCGAGGGGGATGGAGACGGTCGCGTTCTTGAGGTTGTTCTCGCGGGCCCCCTCGATCACGAGGGCGTGGCCCGGCGTCGGCGCGCGGCGGGTTTCGGGGGCGGTCATCGCGTTGCGCCCGTCGAGGTATTTCGCGGTGAGGCTCCGCTCGCAGGTCGCGAGCCCCTCCGGCGGCCCCTGGTAGAGCACTTCGCTGCCGCGCTCCCCGCCTCCCGGCCCCATGTCGATCACTTCGTCGCAGAAGCTCACCATGTCCGGGTCGTGCTCGACGACGACGACGCTGTTGCCGATTTCGACGAGGCGGCGGAGCTGCGTCATGAGGCGCTTCTGGTCGCGGGGGTGGAGGCCGACGCTCGGCTCGTCGAGCACATAAAGGACGTTCACGAGCGCGGAGCCGAGCGCCCGCGTCAGGTGCACGCGCTGCACCTCGCCGCCCGAAAGCGTCCGGGACTGCCGGTCGAGGGAGAGGTAATCCAGCCCGACGGCTTCGAGGAAGCGGAGGCGGCTCCGCACCTCATCGACGAGGAGGGCCGCCGCCGGGTCTTTTTCCAGCTCCGGCCAGGGGGCGCTGAAGAAGGCGAGGCACTTTTCGATGGACCACCTGTTGATGGCGTCGAGCGTTTCGCCGCGCAGCCGGTAGAGGCGGGCGGAGGGCTGGAGGCGGCTCCCGCCGCACGCCGTGCAGGGGATGTAGGCCCGGTAGCGGGAGAGGAAGACGCGGACGTGCATCTTGTAGGTCTTGCCCTCGAGCCACTTGAAAAAGCCCCGGACGCCGTAGAAGTCGCGCGTCCCCTCGATGACCTTTCTCTGCGCCTCCTCGGGGAGGTCCTCGAAGGGTGCGTCCGCGTCGATGCCCTCGTCCTGGCAGAACTTCATCAGGTCGTCGAACTCCTCCCGGTAGCCGCTCCATGGCTTGATGGCCTCCTGCCGAAGGGATAACTTGCGGTTGGGGATCACGAGGTCCATGTCCACGTCGATGATGCGCCCGAAGCCCCGGCATTCCGGGCAGGCCCCGAGCGGGCTGTTGAACGAGAAAAGATTGGGCGTCGGGGGCGGGACGCTCACGCCGCAATGCGCGCAGCCGAGGTCCGAGCTGAACCAGAGCACCCGGTCGGGGAGGAGGATTACGGCGACCCGGCCGTTGCCCATGCGGTGGGCCGCGCCGAGCGAGTCGGTGAGGCGCTCCATGGTCGCCTTGCCCCACGCGATGCGGTCGACGACAACAAGCGTCTCCCTGCCCGCCATCTTCTTCATGATTTTGGGATCGAGCCCCTCCAGGTCGTGCGTCCTGCCGTCCTCGAAAAAGCGCAGGAATCCCTGCGAAACGAGGTGCTGCGCCCACGGCTTCCCCTTCTCCGGCGTGTAGGGGAACGCTATCAGCACGAGGCTCCCTTCCGGAATCCAGGCCAGCTTGCCGGGGATGCTCTCCGGGGCGTCCTGGGTGATCGGCTCCCCGCACTTCGGGCAGTGCGGAACGGCGAGCCGCGCGAAGAGAAGCTTCAGGTGGTCGTTGATCTCGGTGATCGTCCCCACGGTGGAGCGGGAGCTTCGCACCGTTGTCCCCGATTCGATGGCGATGGCGGGCGGGATGCCGTCGATGGAGTCGGCGTCGGGCGGGTCCATGCGCTCCAGGAACTGGCGGGCGTAGGGCGAAAAGGTCTCCACGTAGCGCCTCTGCCCCTCCGCGTAGAGCGTGTGGAGGGCCAGGCTCGATTTGCCCGAGCCCGAAACGCCGCTTATGGCAATCAGCTGGAAAAGGGGCAGGTCGAGGTCGATGTTTTTCAAGTTGTGCTGACGCACCCCCCGCAACCGGATGACGGGGTCGTTGACCGAGGCGCCTCCGGCGAGGGGCGCTTTGCCGGACTGCATGCTATTACACTCCATGAACGGGAACGGCGGACTCCAACGGTTGCTTCGGCTTGCCGTGGCAAAAGCTTCGACAGCGCGATGGGGTGAATGATTGCAATCCTATATGTATCCATCCCGGATGCGTTAGACAATCCCGAAAACCGGCCCGATTTTGGAGCGGACGGAGAGATTTTTTCCGTAAACGAGGGGACGCTTGGTGTATTATCAAGAAGCGGACGGCGGTTGGCGCGTCGGCTGCGTGGTGCAATGGACGAGCCTGTCCGGGTTTTTGCGGTTTTTTCGCATTTTCCGGACTGGACCATATCGATCGGAAGGAGGCGGAATGGCGACCGGAGCTTGTGGTGTGAATTGCGATGTTTGCCGGCTGCGGCTGTTGGGGACCTGTTCGAGTTGCGGCCCCGGGAACAGCTCGATGGCGGAGAAGAAGCTGGCCGCCCAGAAAAAGCTCTTCAGCGGCGGGTGCTGCGAGATCCTGGCGTGCGCCGTGGACCGCGGCGTCGGATATTGCACGAAAGACTGCGACGCCTTCCCCTGCGGGATCTTTCGCATCGGCCCCTATCCCTACAGTGAAGGCTTCCTCGCGATGCAGGAGCGGCGGCGGGGCCAGCAGGCGCCCGCCCTCAGCCCCAACCGAACCCTTGTGGAGACCCCGCCGGAGCTTTGGGACGCCCTCCAGGGGAAGGACCCGAGGGCGCTTTGCAGCGCGGGGCTCGCCCTTTCGCACGGAGGGGGGCTGATCTTCCGCTCCTTCGAGGAGGACGTGCTGCTCGATGTCGAAAAGCGCCGCCTTGCGCGGCGGGATGCGGAAGGGCAGTGGATGGATTTGAACGACCCCCTGCTCGAACTGCTCGCCCTCATCTACTTCGCGGAGGCGGAATCCGTCGCCGATGCACCCGCCGGGCGGGAGATCGTCGGGGTGAAGGACCTTCGGGAGGCGCATTACTTCCACGGCCCGCACGCGCTCGACCTGGAGCCTTTGCTCGACCGCTTCGGGAGCGATGCGAGGGGATTCCGGCGCGCGGCGGAGCACCTGGGCGGCAAGCCCGTCGATATGGCGGACGCCGCCTACCGGCTGCTGCCGCTTCCGCGAACGCCTCTCTATTTTCTCCTGTGGGAGGGGGACGAGGAGTTCCGCCCGAAAATCAGCGTCCTGTTCGAGCGCTCGATAGAGGAGTTTTTTTCGGCGTCCGCCATCTGGATGCTGGCAGGGATGACGTCGAAGGCGCTGCTGAAAGGGACGGGGCTGAAGCCGGAGATGGTGCACTGACAACCCGCCGGAAAAAGGAGGACCAGTGAGCGTCAAGGTCATCACCCACGACGATTTCAACGACGTTTACACGCACGATCCGGCGGCGGCGCCCGGCAGGATGGCGGCCATCGTCAAGGCCATACGCGACGAGGCGTCCTTCGAGGACGCCTATCCCGCCGGGAAGGAAGACATCCTGGCCGTGCACGGCAGGAGTCACCTGGCGAGCGTCGTGCGGCAGGGGCTCTTCAACATCGCGGCGCTGGCGGCGGGGGCGGCCGTGCAGGCGGCCGTCGAGGGGCTATCGGAGCCCTGCTTCGCCCTTGTCCGCCCTCCCGGACACCACGCCCACGCGGACGAATCGTGGGGATTCTGCTATTTCAACAACATCGCGATAGCCATCGAGCACCTGAAGGCCAACGGACTCATCAACACGGCCTACATCCTCGATTTCGACATGCACTACGGCGACGGCACCGTTTCCATATTCAAGGACAGGGGCTACGTCGCCATCCATAATCCGCAGGAGGATGAGCGCCGGGCCTACCTGGACGAGGTGGAAAAGCACCTCTCGTCCGCAACGGGGGTGGATATCATCGGCGTTTCGGCGGGTTTCGACAATCATATACTCGATTGGGGCGGCCTGCTCACGACCGAAGACTACCGAACGCTCGGACGCATGGTGCACGAGACGAGCCGGAGGCTCGGGGTGGGATGCTTCGCCGTGCTCGAGGGCGGCTACAACCAGGACGTGCTGGGGGGCAACGTGCTGGCGTTCCTGAAGGGATTGCAGGGGAAGTGAGGCGCCGCCGGGGTTGGGGTGACCCGGTGCGCCGCGCCTGGGTTCTCTCGGGCAATGTAGTCAGCTATGGCCGTCAGATGCGTTGCCGCTGTACGGGTCCACCTGATCCTCATCGGTCTGTCGGTGCGCTCGGCGCGTAGCGGCTGAAAATCGCTTCCATTTCCTCGTCCGATGCGAACGCGCCCCGTCTTGCCTCGGAGAGCCCTTTCTCGATTTGCCGCGCCCCCCAGGCATGCGTTTCCAGGAAGTCTGCTATGGCCTGATCGATTATATGATCGCGTGACAGATCCAATAGCTTGGCCAAGGCGTCCAATTCCTTTTGCTTTTCCAGGTCCATGCGGACCGTGAATATGCCGGTCTCCATCTCTTGGCCTCCTGGGATGCGTCTACATTCGGCTATTATCATAGCCGCGATTTACGATGAATTAAAGTCTTTCAGATCCCCTTCTTGCTGTCGGGCGATCTGAATGCTCTACATGCCTCCCTGGCAAAGGAAAAAGTGAAATCCCCACGGGGGCAGGTCCACGAAGAGGCCGATTGATTGGATTTCGTCGCCGCTTCGCACGAAGACCTCGCGCGAAATGCCATCCACGAGCCGCCAGGTTTTTCCGGCGCAATCCTCCCATGCCGGGCGGACGCGCCCCTGGGAAGAAACATCGGAGAAATTGATGACGACGAGGGCGCGCTCGGCCCCGAGCTTCAGGCCCCAGGCAAGCAAGTTGCGATGGCTGTCGTTGTCCGGCCAGCCTATCGTCTGGCAGGGGCTCCACTCGCCCAAACGAAATAGAGGCGCGGAGGCCGCATGCAGGAGCGCGCCGTAGAAGTCGCTCAGACCGGGATTAACCGGCTCGTCGGGGCGTCTTCCCAGTTGCACGGGGACCTTCACCCTGCGTCCCTCGAACTGGCCTTCGTGGAAGAGCTTCGCCCCCGGCAGGGAGGCGAGCGCGACGGCGGCGGCGCGCTCCCTCGGGAGGGGCATGGTCGTCGCGGCGCGCTGCTCGTCGTGGTTTTCGAGGAACCGGACCGTGCGCTCCTGCCAGGATGCGTCGGCCTCGGCGTGCCGCCGGATGCTTTCCGCGTTTCCGTCCAACAGCCGTTCGTAGAGGGTTTTGTCATAGCAATAGTCGAACCCCATCCTCAGCAGTTCGTCTTCCATCCCCCAATAGACTTCCGCGATGAACAAGAACCCCGGCGCTTCTTCCTTCACCGCCCCGATCGCCTCCGGCCAGAACTCACTCGGGGGCGGGCTCCCTACGCCGCAGGAGCCCCACGCGCCCTCGAAGATCCGGTTAGCGAGCAACATGGCCATATCGCAGCGCGCGCCATCGCATTGGGCGGCGACGCAAAGAAGCTCCTCCGTGAGCGCGCGTCGCGTTTCCGGATTGAAAATGTTGACTTGCGCCGTGTCGGTCCAGGGAGGGAAATAGGGATCGCGGCCATGTGCGATGCGCCTCCCGCCACTTTTGAAAAACCAGTCCGGAGGAAGGGTTTTTCGAGCGTCGTCTGTTGGCGTCACCAGCAGCTCGGGGCGCTCCTCGACCCATGGGTGGTCCAGGGCGACGTGGTTCGGCGTGAAATCGAGGACGAGCCGGACGCCCCGCTCCGCGAGGGCCGCGCGGGCGGCCGCCAGCCCCTCCGGCCCGCCGATGCGCGCATCCGCGGCGTAGCGCCGGATGCTGTAGGGGGAGCCGAGAATGTCTTCCGGAGTCAGGCCGGGCAGGGCGCGCAAAAACTCCTCCCGCAAGCCGGAGTGCGCCCGCGCTATGGCCGCGCTTTTCGGGCTTCGCTCCCACACCCCCATCAACCACACCGCGTCCATGCCCATGTCCGCGATGGCGTCCCATTCCCGGGGCGGAACGGAACCCAGCGCGACGCGGCGCCCATGGCGAATTTCCAGGTCGCGCAGCCAGACCCATGCGTTGATTTCGTAAATAAACGGTTGCTCAGGCCATGTTTTGCGGATCATGCCAGGGGGACCTCCATTTTCTCGCGAGTGTGTAATTGCCGAGGACGGTTCGGCGTCCAGGACAGCTTCGCCTCAACGGGCCGCCGCCATATTACCATAGCTCTCGCCCGCTTCAATGGCGGGACCCTCCCGCCGGTTGGAAGGCCAGGAAGCAAAAAGGCCGCATTCTTCCGCCGGACGCTTGCTTATACTTTTTGACACGGGGAAGGGTGTGTGGCATCATAATAGAATTATGTGATTTTCTGAAAACGGAGTATTCGTCCTGCGGCAACCGCTGCTTTCCACAGATCAACTCAATGGAGTCCGGCAATGCAGTTCGATGTTCAAAAACCTCAACCAGGCCGCCTTCTGGTGCGACTGGAGGGGGTTCTCGATCGGAACGCGGTCCCCTCTATCCGGAAAAAACTGTTGAGCGCCATTCGGAAGAACGTCTCGGAAGGAGGAGTCGTCTCGCTGGATCTTTCCCGCGCCCCCGAGATGGACACCGCCGGTGTGGCCCTCCTGGTGGAAGCGCTCGAATCTGTTTCCGGCTGCCATTCCAAACTCCGCCTGACCGGGCTGAGCGAAAAGGCCGGCAGACTTATCCGCCTGACCCGCCTGGAGCAGGTTTTCGGACTGAAAGACGCTTCCCAATCTCCTGAATGAAGGTCCTCCCGCAACTGGAAAACCAACTATGAGTGATTCCCCGTTCATTGCCTTACAAAAGCTGAACAGCTACTATGGCTCCCGGCAAATTCTCCATGAAATCGAATGCACCATCCCCCGGCGCAAGATCACCGTCATCATGGGGATCAGCGGATGCGGAAAGAGCACGCTTCTGCGGCACCTGATCGGACTGAAACCCACGGAGGCCGGGGAAATGTCGATCGAAGGGAAAGACGTCGGGACCTTCGACGAATCGGACATGCGCGCTTATCGCATGCGCATGGGGGTGCTTTTTCAGGGAGGGGCGCTTTTCAACTCCCTCACGGTCGCGCAGAACGTCGCGACGCCGCTCAAGGTCCATACGCGGCTCGCCGATTCGACCATCGCGATCATGGCAGCCATCAAGCTGCACCTGGTGGGGCTGACCGGGGCGGCGGACCGCATGCCTTCCCAGCTTAGCGGTGGAATGCGCAAGCGGGCGGGACTCGCGAGGGCCCTCGCCATGGACCCGGAGATCCTTTTTGTGGACGAGCCATCCTCCGGCCTGGACCCAATCACCGCCGCCGGACTCGACGACCTCATCCTGGAGCTTCGAGAGACCCTCGGAATGACGATTGTCGTGGTCACGCATGAGTTGGAGAGCGCATTCCGCATCGCGGATCAGATGATCGTGATGGATGCTGGAAAGATCCTAGTGGCGGGAGCCCCCGAGGAGATCAAGTCAAACCGCGATCCCCGGGTTGTGCAGTTTCTAGAAAGAAGAGCGGACGAACGCCGGACGGAGGATGAATCCTATATGGCGTCCCTGCTCGGCGGGCGAAAAGTGGAGTGTGAAATTGAAGAATGACGGAACCCGCAAAGGCGGATTTCCATGTTCGAGGCGCGCGGAGACCGCCGCTGCGCCGCATGCGTTCGCTAGACGGAGGAGCACGCTATGCTAGTGGATCTCATACGGTCCCTCGGGCGGTATGGTTTGTCCCAGATTTCTTTCCTTGGCCGCATGGGGATTTTTTTCTACCATATGGTCCGTGGGCTTGCGCGAGCGCCGCGCAAGTTCTGGCCCACGATGCGGCAGGTGCTGTTCATAGGCTCCAAGTCCCTTTTCGTGATTTCCTTTACGGCGGTTTTCACCGGAATGGTGCTCGGCCTCCAGGGGTATTACACATTGTCGCGGTTCGGGGCGAAGGGAATGCTGGGCGCCGCCGTGGCCCTCAGCCTTATCCGGGAACTCGGACCCGCTCTCGCGGCGATAATGGTGACCGGGCGGGCCGGGTCCGCCATGTGCGCGGAGATAGGAATCATGCGCATCGAAGAGCAGATTGACGCCCTGGAATGCATGGCGGTCGATCCCCACGCATATCTTATAACCCCCAGGCTGCTGGCGTCGCTGATCGCCATACCGCTGCTCACCGCCATTTTCGACGTCGTGGGGATATTTGGGGGCTATCTGGTTGGCGTGGCGCTCCTCGGAACGAATCCTGGCGCGTTCATCACGGGAATGGAAAAAACCGTCGAATGGAACGACGTGCACATGGGGATCGTCAAGTCCCTGATATTTTCCGTCCTGGTGATATGGATCTGCACCTATAAGGGATATTTTACGGGCGTCGACAAGGGATATTTTGGCCCCGAAGAGGTGAGCCGGGCGACGACGGAGGCGGTTGTCCTCGCGTCAGTGGCCATACTGGTGAGCGACTACGCGGTGACTTCCATTATGCTGTAAGAAAGGTGCGACGGACGATGAACAACAACAAAGGGCTGGAATTAGGAGTCGGCGTTTTTTTACTGATAGGCATAGTGTGCTTGGGCTATCTTTCTCTTTATTTGGGGGACGTGAAGTTCTTCGACAGATCCAGCTATCTCGTGAACGCCGATTTTTCGAACGTATCGGGATTGACCAAGGGCGCCCCCGTCACCATAGCGGGAGTCGAGGTCGGAAGCGTGGACGACATCCACTATAAAGACGGGACAGCCGCCGTGACCCTGCGGATCAACAAGGATGTGAAGCTGGAGGACGACGTGATAGCCGCCGTCAAGACGTCGGGCATCATCGGCGAGAAATACATCGCGATTTCTCTGGGAGCTTCCGACGCCTACATCAAACCGGGCGGCAGAATACGGGATACGCAGCCTCCACTGGATCTGGAAGAGCTGGTGGGCAAGTTCATGTTCGGCGGGGTGGGCAACAAGTAGCAACGAAAAAAGGAGTGTTGAGCGCGTCCGGAAGCGGAGCGTCATCAGCGGCGGAGGCGAGGGGATATCTATCTTGCCGCGTTTGGCGGAGCGCTTCCCGGACGTGAATTTGCCCTGTTGCGGTGACAAAGAAAAGGCCGGAGGATGCCCCCGGCCTTTTATGTTTTGCCAAAGGGAAAACTACTTCTTCATGTGCTTCATGAAAATAGCTTCCACCTTGTTAGCCATTGCTTCAGCCTTGGCGGCCGCAGCTTCAGCGCGGCGAGCCGCGGCTTCAGCCTGCTGAGCGGAAGCGGTGCACTGCTGCTCGGCGGCCTTGGCGGCGCTAAGAGACTGCTCGGCCTGATCCTGCAGCATCTTGACCTTGTTCGTATCCGCGCAACCCGCCATCAAGGTGAAGGCAAAAGCAACTGCAAACATCACGGAAAAAATTCTCTTCATTCTCTTTCCTCCTGTATTACGTAAAGTACAACCGATTGTAAAGTAAACCCTTTGAAGTTACAGATCCCCAGTTCGATACGGCTCAGTTGCTAACCGCCCCCTCACCTCCTCTTTCCTTAAGTCGACATTTATAATCACCTGCAACCATGTAGACTTAGAAACAAATAACAAACTGAATTGCAGCTGATGCTACTGCACAGCATTTCCAAAATCAAGAAAATTTTGTTGTCCGATGCGCCTAAATTCCCACTCTCCGTATTTTTCCCAACTACGGATCAAAAAAGGGAAAAGGCTGTCTTGCCTATTGTCCGGAGGCCATAACCGAGGGGACCCAAAGCGGAGCGAAAGGGGGGATGCTTTCAGGCGACTCCCCGCCGGAGAAAAGCCCGCATCCGCCCTTTTGTGAAGCCTTGCCCTGCCCGGCGCGCTTTCGTTTTCGTCCGTTCCCATGTAGAATGCAAATATGTGAAGCTCACGATTGGAATCAATGCAACCCGGACAGGAAGGACTGCGACGCGGCTATGGAAAACAAGACCAAGTTTTCGCTATGGTATATCATCGTGGCATTGTGGGGAGTATTCCTGCTGCACGACATCATCGCCCTACAGTACAAGCCCAAGGTCATTCCCTATAGCGAATTTCTCAATGCGCTCAAGGAAAACCGGATTGTCGAGGTGGTCATCACCCACGATCAGGTGGCCGGCAAAATGAAAGACGCGGTGGACGGGAAGCCGGAAGAGGTGAACTTCGAGGCGTACCGCGTAGACCCTACGCTCTCGGGCGACCTCGCCGAGCACAATGTGAAATTCCGGGGGGAGCCGGAGAGCACCCTGCTGCGTGACGTCATATCCTGGACCCTGCCCGCGCTCATCTTTGTGGGAATATGGTATCTGCTCATCGGGCGGATGATGGGGGGAAGCAACCAGGGGGTCATGTCGTTCGGGAAGAGCAAGGCAAAGATTTACGCCGAAAAGGAAATCCAGACCAAATTCGAGGACGTGGCGGGCGAGGACGAGGCCAAGGAGGAGCTCCATGAACTGGTCGAATACCTGACGGAGCCTGGCAGGTTCCGCACCATCGGGGGGCAGCTTCCGAAGGGCGTGCTGCTCGTCGGACCTCCCGGAACGGGAAAGACGCTGCTGGCGCGGGCCGTGGCGGGCGAAGCCGGGGTCCCCTTTTTCACGATCAGCGGATCGGAGTTCGTGGAAATGTTCGTCGGGGTGGGCGCGGCGCGCGTGCGAGAGCTTTTCCACCAGGCGCGCGAGAAAGCCCCGTGCATCATCTTCATAGACGAGCTGGACGCCATCGGGAAGGCCCGCGCGGGGTTTTCGGTCGGGGGGCATGACGAGCGGGAACAGACGCTCAATCAGCTCCTGGTGGAAATGGACGGGTTCGATCCGAGCGCGGGCGTCGTCATCCTGGCCGCGACGAACCGTCCGGAAACGCTCGACCCCGCTCTTCTCCGGGCCGGACGCTTCGACCGGCAGGTGCTGGTGGATCGTCCCGACGTAAACGGCCGGGAAGCCATCCTGAAAATCCACGCAAAGAAGGTGCGTCTTGCCGAAGGGACCGATCTTCGAATGATCGCCCAGAAGACGCCGGGATTTTCCGGGGCGGACCTCGCCAACCTGATCAACGAAGCGGCGCTCCTGGCCGCGCGAAAAAGGAGGGATGAAGTGGGCGTCCAGGAGTTGGACGACGCCGTGGACCGGATCATATCGGGACTCGAAAAAAAGAACCGCGTTATCAACCCAAGGGAAAAGGAGATCGTGGCCCACCACGAAACGGGCCACGCCCTCGTGGCCGCATTCACTCCGGGGGGAGACAAGGTGCACAAGATTTCGATCATCCCGAGGGGAATCGGGGCCCTTGGATTCACGCAGCAGTTGCCCACCGAAGACAGGTACCTCATGACCCGCGGCGAACTCCTTGGGAAGATGGACGTTCTGCTCGGGGGCCGCATGGCGGAGATGGTCGTTTTCGGGGAAGCCTCCACCGGGGCCCATAACGACCTTCAGCGAGCGACCGACCTTGCGCGGGCCATGGTGGCGGAGTACGGAATGGGGGAAACCCTTGGCCTCTCGACCTATCCCAGGCAAAAAAGCCCCTCCATGCTCGGCCCCGAACACGCGCCCTATCTTGGAAAAGAGTACAGCGAGGCCACGGCGGCGAAACTGGATGAAGAAATCCGCGGCCTCATAGAGTCCCGCGCAAACCATGTCCGGGAGCTCCTGACCGGGAAGCGCGACATGCTCGAGCGCGTCGCCAACTGCCTGCTGGAAAAAGAGGTGATAGACGGGGAAGAATTCCAGCGGCTGATCGGGGAAGTTTCGAGTGCGCCGGCAGCAGAGGCGAAGGAAGCGGAGTGAGCCCCCTGGGTCGTTGCAGGTTTGCTTTTGTCGGGCGCTATCCTTGCTTTGAGATGCGTCTCGTGATACTTTTAACTATAAGGTTATGCGACCCTGCTCCCGAATGCGCGGCGCGGACGGGACGGCCCATGGTCTTTAAATCCTTGACTACTCTTGGGGATTGCTCCATCGAGGAGATCATAAATGGACCTGACACCTTGGAACCCACTCAAAGATCTTGGTTCTCTTCGGAAGGAAATGGATGGCCTCCTGAAGAGGTTTGTTGGCGAGTCTCCATTTTCTGGTTCCATGAGCGGGGGATGGTTGCCCTCGATCGATCTCACTGAAAGCCCGGACAGCATCACCGTAAAGGCCGAATTGCCCGGGTTGGAGGCAGGCGACATCGATGTGAGTATTATGGGCGATCTCCTGACTATCAAAGGCGAAAAGAAGAAGGAAGAAGTGAAGGAGGACGAGAAGAGCCATTACAGTGAGCGGTACTACGGCTGTTTCGAGCGATCCTTCCGGATTCCCTGCGCGGTTGAGACAGACAAAATCAAGGCGGTGTTTGACAAGGGCGTTCTGACCATCACGCTTCCGAAAACGGAAGAGACCAAAGCGAAATCCGTCAAGATAAGCGTCGAATAACCCAGAGCCTTCCCCAAGAGTAGTTCTAAGCGCTGTCTGTAGTCATTGGAAGGGTTTGGTGCGTAAAGATGGAAAATTTCCTGGAGCGAATGGAGGCTGGCGGAATATCATCATTCATTAGACGTCATTTCCGGCATTTCAACGCGGCTGTTGTAGTGGATGCGGCGGAAGGGTACTGCGAATTTCTCGCTTCGGGCGGGCGAATGCTGGCGGCGATGGGAGGCGCCATGAGCACCGCGGAAATAGGCCTGTCGCTGGCGGAGATGATCCGCCGGGGCAAGGTGCACGCCGTGAGTTGCACCGGGGCCAACCTGGAGGAGGACCTCTTCAACCTCGTCGCCCACAATCACTATGAGCGGGTCCCGCATTACCGGGACCTGTCTCCTCTCGACGAGCAAAAGCTTCTCGAACGTCAACTGAATCGCGTAACGGACACCTGCATCCCGGAGCAGGAGGCGGTCCGGCGCGTCGAACGGGTGATCCTGGAGGAGTGGAAAGCGGCGGATGCAAAGGGAGAACGTTTTTTTCCGCACCAGTTCTTCTACAAGGTGATTCGCGGCGGCAAACTCGCGGGTTCTTACGAGATCGACCCCAAGGACAGCTGGCTGCTTGCGGCCGCTGAAAAAGACCTGCCCATATTCGTGCCAGGATGGGAGGATTCCACCATGGGGAACATCTACGCCGCCCATTGCGTGAGCGGCGCGATCAAGAACATCCATACAGTCCGCTCCGGCGTCGAATACATGATGCACATGACGCAGTGGTACATCGAGGCGACCAGGACAGGTCCTTTCGGTTTTTTTCAGATTGGCGGAGGGATTTCGGGCGACTTTCCCATATGCGTCGTCCCCCTGCTGCGGCAGGACATGGGACGTCCCGACGCCCCGTTGTGGGGCTACTTCTGCCAGATCAGCGATTCGACGACGAGCTATGGCTCCTATTCCGGGGCCATTCCCAACGAGAAAATCACGTGGGAAAAACTGAGCGCCGATACGCCGAGCTTCATCATCGAGTCGGACGCGACCATTGTCGCACCGCTCATTTTTGCCTACGTCCTGGAGACGTCCTTATAGAAAACATTGCGACTCCGCAAGTGAATGTGCTCTCTCTCACCTGCGCGGAGCTTGTCTCCGAGATAAAGCGCCGTTTCGGAAAAGGACTTTTCCACGGCGCGGCGTTATACCGGGAGATCTTCAAGCGCGGCGCTTCCACCGCTTTTGTGGAGGCGCCCGAGTTCCTCGCATCGCCCGCCCTCGCGGAGAAGCTCGCTGCTGATGTGCGTCTGCCCGCCTGCCGCATTGCGGCGCGGCGGGAGGATGGCGGGGTGGTGAAGTGCGGCGTGGAGCTGACCGACGGGCGGATCGTCGAATTCGTAGTCATCCCGGCGAAGGGCCGGACCACCGTTTGCGTGTCGTCCCAGGTCGGCTGCCGGATGGGTTGCGCTTTCTGCGCCACGGCGGGGATGGGGTTCACGCGGAACCTTGCGGCGGATGAGATCGTCTGGCAGGTCTGGGCGGCGCGGTTCCAACTGGGTTTTAAAGTGAACAACGTCGTCTTCATGGGCATGGGGGAGCCGCTCGACAACTTCGACGACGTCGTGCAGGCGGTGCGCGTAATGAACGACCAGCGCGGGCTGGATATTCCGCTGCGGCGCATCACCATATCGACGGCGGGAGACGTGGACGGCGTCCACCGCCTCGCCGCCCTCGGGATGCGCAATCTCTGCCTCGCAATATCGCTCCATGCCACGGACGATGCACTCCGGAGCGCGCTCATGCCGATCAACCGGAGATGCTCCCTGGCCAGCCTCAAGCAAGAACTCCTCGCGTTTCCCCTTCCGAAAAACGGGGTCGTCTTTATCGAGTATCTGCTTCTGGCCGGTGTGAACGACTCCCGGCCCATGGCTCGGGACCTCGCCCGCTACCTCGACGGCCTCCCTGCGCGGGTGAATGTAATAGCCTATAACGAGGCGCGCCCCGGTGGACGCTTCGCGCCGCCGTCGCCCGAGCACGCGAGGCGGTTTTGCGGGTGGCTCGCGGAGGAGGGGTTATTCGTCCGCCTTCGCGAATCGAGGGGTCGAGGGGCCATGGCGGCTTGCGGTCAGCTGGGCGCGGAGCTTGCCACGCGCTGATCGCGGCATGGCGCTGGGCTGCGTGGCGCTATGGAAACAGTGGCTCCGGAGCGCGAGACGCGCCTCCCGCTATTCGTGCTCGAGCGCAAGACCGCCCCTGCCGACGAAAACGGTTTCCGAGCCCAAGTCCCGCAGGTGATCGGCCAGGGTGAATCCCTCCAGTATGGAAGGAATGTCAGCGCTATCGTGCGTTTCCAGAAAATCGAGCGCAACCACGGCATGGTGCTCGGCGCCCTGGTTCGACACCTTGAAGTGCATGGAAGGAATGCCCGCCTCGGGCCAGAACTCCACCACGCATCCCGGGAATGCGCTTTCCAAATAGCCACGCACAGCGTTTTTCTTCGCTTCGTCTGTCATCGTCCTTCTCCTTTCGGGGCTGGCGACAGGGGAGACGATCATGCCGTTGTAATTGTCTCCCTGCCTGAATCCCCCGCCGTATTGATACAGCGGGGTGCGGCTCGGATCGACCCAATATTCCGCCGGGTAGGAGCGTAGCGCATAGCGCCCGTCGGGGGATATCACCGCATAGTCGCTCTTCACAGGCATGAGGAGGTCCGTCCGGCTCAGCTGCTCGGGGCTCTTCTCGTTGGCGATCCAGCGGAGGCCGCCCTGGAAGCTCCACCCTTTGGGGACGAGGAGGCGGAAGGCTTCGAGCCACTCTCCGGTTGCCTGATCCCGGATGCCTCCCTGATCGATGCAGCGATAGACGGTGTAGCTCACGGGCGGACGCTTCATGGCGGGGACTCCCTGCGCGTATACAGCGACTGCGAATAGACTCAGAGCCACGGCGGCGACGAAAACGGCTCGACGGATCATCATGAACGCTATCCTGTGCGCGGCCGAACGCCCCCGTTGGGCAAGCCCGAAGCCCACGGGCGATCGGCCCGCAAGCCCGCCCTGCGGGACGCCTACTTTCTGAAGGTGAAAAACCAGAAAACCATCATCAGAATTGCCATGCCGAAAAAGCAGGCGAAAAAGACAAACGCGACCCTGAAGAACGGGCCAAAAAAGTTCTTCCACATGCTCGCGGCGTATTCCGGGGAGACCCTCGCGCGTCCCCATCCCGGAGGAACGGGCGCCCCTCGGAGCGACGCCCCGCAATCGCGGCAGAAATTGTCTTCCCGGTCCACGGGCCGTCCGCAGTTGGGGCAGTGCGTTGTCATACGCGGAAGCTCCTTTAACGCCTCTCACCTGAGTTGATCGCCTCCTCCCATTCCAGGAAGGCGCGGCGACGGCAATCCGCTTCTTGCCTGACAGGAAGCCGTCGATCCCATCTGTCGCCATCTCCACCAACCTAACATCCAGCATTCCTTATCACTCCTACCCGGATGCTGTCCAGTTCTTTGAAACGCCTAAAAACCGCCCTTCGGACCCACCGGCGCCGGAGCTCCCCTCCTCCCGGCATTTACCTTTCCGCCGTATTGCAATATGATTTGGCAATGAATGGAGGCGGCGACGGAGCGGGCTCCTGGCCCGCCGCGGCGCAAGCGGCCCCGGTGGGCTGCGCAATGCAATGCATATCCAATAAAAGGATCGGACGATGAGCAGATTTCTGCTGGTGGATATTGGCGCGGGCACCATGGACATTCTCTATTACGACGACGCGCTGGGGGTGCATTACAAGGCGGTTGCGAAATCGCCGGTAATGAGCATCGCGGAGGAGGCGGCCGCGCTGCCGCCGGGAGACCTCCTGGTGCTAGGGTGCGAAATGGGAGGCGGGTCGATTTCCCAGGCGCTGAAAGACCGGGCGAAGGAGGCGGACGTCGTCATGAGCGCCTCCGCCGCGCTTACGGTAAATCATGATCTGGAGCGGGTGCGCTCCTACGGGATAAGGGTGGTCCCGGACGCCGACGCGGATATTTTGCTCGGCAGGGCCGCGCGCGACCGCCGCAGCGTTCTCCGCGTGGGCGACGTGGAGCCGGACCGTCTGGAGGAAATCGTGCTCGGGCTAGGGGTTCCTTACGAATTCGACGCGGTGGCGTTCTGCGCCCAGGACCATGGCGCGCCGCCTCCCGGGGTTTCGCACCTCGATTACCGGCACGCGATGTACAAGGAGCGCCTCGACCGCAGCCCCTTCCCGCACATGCTCCTTTACCGCAAGGATGAGATTCCCCCGATGTTCAACCGGCTGTGCTCCATTGCGACGAGCGCCGAAGACGTCCCGACGGACGAGATTTATGTCATGGACAGCGGAATGGCGGCCATTCTCGGGGCTTCGTTGGACCTGCACGCCATTGGGAAACGCTCGCTTGTCCTGGACGTGGCGACATCCCACACGGTAGGCGCGGCCATCGAAGATGGGGAAATCGCCGGGTTTTTTGAATACCATACGCACGACGTCACCATGGAGCGCGTGGAATCGCTTCTCCACGATCTGGCCGACGGCGCGCTGGAGCACGAACAGATCCTGAAGGAAGGGGGGCATGGAGCCTACATCCGCAAATCCTTCGGGTTCGACGCCGCGGAAGCGATCGTTGCGACCGGCCCCAAACGGAAAATCATGCAAAAATCACAGCTTCCCATTATTTTCGGCGGCCCGCTGGGCGACAACATGATGACCGGGACGGTGGGACTCCTCGAGGCGGTCCGGAGGCGCAAGGGGCTCGCTCCGATGCTCTACCTGTAGCGCCGCATCGAAGGAGAGGGCCGTTTCCCATATTCCGTCCGCCATCCTGCTCAATTCTTGAAACTCTGCACGGGCGCCGGGATGCGTCCTCCCAGGGTGATGAAATCCCCCGGCTTCCCGGCGTTTGAAACCGGCATGATGGTCGCCTCTCCAAGGAGACCCCCGAAAAACGCCTTCTCTCCCGCCTTCTTGCCCGGAACCGGAATGAGCCGCGCGGCGGTGGCCTTGCTGTTGATGACCCCTATCGCCATCTCGTCCGCGATGATCCCCGCGATGGTCTCCGCCGTGGTGTCGCCCGGTATGGCGACCATGTCGAGCCCGACCGAGCAGACGCTCGTCATGGCTTCGAGCTTCTCTAGCGTGAGCTTCCCTTCCCGCGCCGCCTCCGCTATGTTGCTGTCCTCGCTCACGGGGATGAACGCCCCGCTGAGTCCGCCAACGTATGAGCTCGCGAAAATCCCGCCCTTTTTCACCGCGTCGTTGAGGAGAGCCAAAAGCGCCGTCGACCCCGGCGCGCCGATATTCGGGAGCCCCATGCTCTGGAATATCTCTCCCACGGAATCTCCCACGTCGGGCGTCGGGGCGAGCGACAAATCGACCACGCCGAACGGGACCCCAAGGGCATCCGCCGCCTGCCGCCCGATCAACTCCCCCACGCGCGTCACCTTGAACGCCGTGCGCTTGATGATCTCCGACAACCGCCCCAGGTCCATATCCGGCTGCGACTCCCGCGCCCGGTCGATGGCCTTCTTGACTACTCCCGGCCCGCTGACCCCCACGTTCACCACCACGTCCGGCTCGCCGACGCCGAGGTAGGCCCCCGCCATGAAGGGAACGTCCTGCGGGATGTTCGCGAAAACGCATATCTTCGCGCACCCGACGCCGTCTGCGTCCTTCGTGCGCTCGGCGGCGGCCTTGATCGTCCGCCCCATGAGGTAAACCGCGTCCATGTTGATCCCGGCCCGCGTCGACGCCGTATTGATGGAGCAGCACACGCGCTCCGTTACGGCCAGGGCTTCCGGGATGGCTTCGATCAGGGCGCGGTCCCCCCGCGTGAATCCTTTCTCCACCAGCGCCCCGAACCCTCCGATGAAATCGACCCCGATCTCCTTTGCCGCCCCGTCGAGCGCTCTTGCAACTTCCACCATTTCCCCGGCGTCGAACCTGCATCCCGCGACCGCTATGGGGCTCACCGAAATGCGTTTGTTGACCACCGGAATCCCGTACTTGACCGCTATCCCCTCGCACACCGCCACCAGATTGCCCGCATGCCGCAAAATCTTCTCCCGGACGTTGCCGGTGAACGACTTTACGTTATCGTCCGCGCAGTCGAACAGACTGATTCCCATCGTGATGGTGCGCACATCGAGGTGCTCGCTCCGGAGCATCTTCAGCACCGAAAGTATTTCGCGCTCACTCAGCATAACCGCAACCGCCTCTCGAATTCCCGCATTGTCCTTGCAAGCCCTAAACCTTGTGGATCATCTCGAAGATGTCCCGGTGCTGCAAGCTTGCGCTCAACCCAAGCTCTCCCGCCCGCTCCTGGAGCGCCGCGCGGAAGGCGTGCTGGTCGATTGCGACCGGGATGTCCACCTCGTAGATCATCACGTTGTGCTCCGGGTTGTCCCCGCCGCGAAAAACGGCCTTGAGGTTCGTGATGTTTCCCTTAAACCGCGCGAGCACTTCCGTTATCCCGGAAACCAGTCCGAGGCGGTCGGGCCCCATGGTGGTGATGACGAAAGGCTCGCTCTCCGGCGACGCCCATTCCCCGTGCTCTTCCACCGGCTTGATGAGCACCGAAAGCCCCATGGGCTCCAGCGCGTCCCGAAGCGCCGCAAGCAATTCGTCTTCCCCGCATTCCTCCGGCCTGGACGCCAGGAACGCCCCGACGAACTCCGTCTGGAGAATAGTCTGGCTCACGTCCTCGATGTTGCACCGGCTCCGCATGAGCACCCCGGATACGGCGGCGATGATGCCCGGCCTGTCGTGGCCGAGCACTGAAATGATTATCTTTTTCATACCATCCTTCACCTGTGAGATATCCGCCGCCGCGCGCCCCCGGAGAAGGACCGCGCGGCCTGTCCTTCCAAATCAAATCCGAAGAAAAACATAACATGGAAAAAGTGCACGATAAAGACGCATTTCGCTTTGGAACGGGAAATGGATGGGATAGCGGACGGGCGAGCGCCTGCTCGCCCGTCGCGGTCACCCCTTGAACAACTCCTTCATGCGCGCCAGCAGCGATAAATCTCCCCGCGCAGTGTACTTCCGCTGCAAAAACAACTCCTGACCGTCGGCTCGCCCTGCCATGACGTCCAGCCAAAGCTCGAATGGCGTTTCGATGGTGAGCGTCGGGTTCGCGGCGGGTCCTTCGAATGCCTCCATCTTGCCGTCTTCTATCTTAAAATGGCACGATCCCTCCACCTCCCCCGTAAAACCGAACTGGAGGACCGCACGCACGCCCTCCGCGCCTTCGGGGTTGAACCCCATCGGCAGCAGCACCATAAAAGTCTCGATGGAGTCGGGGAGGATCATGATCCCCTTTTCCTCCATTTCGCCCGGCGCGACGCCCTCCGATATGCAGGTCTTCCACATCAGGTTGCCGATCGTTCGGTAGGCCTCCAAATCATCGAAGAGCGGCCTCGTTACGCGGCCCATCGTCTCCGGCAAGATCTTCCCGAACAGAACGAGCTCCCGTCCCGCCTGCACCGCCCCTTCGAGCGCATCCCCCGCCGCGTCGGCGAATGCGGGCTCCGTCATGGACTCCGCCGCCGGGCGGTAGATTTCCGCCACGAGGCGCTCGCCGAAAACATGGCTTGCCCATGACGAGAGCTGCTCGAAAACGGTTGCTTCCGGAAATCCCGCGACCGACAGCATCACCACCGGCGGGTGCTCTCTCCGCATCGGGTGGTGCGTCGCGCCCTCCCGCTCCTCGAAAAACGGCTGGAGCACGGGAAGCGTGCGCTCGATGAACGCCTTCATCGTCGCGTTCACCGCATAGTAATAGAGGGGCGATGCGTAGATAACAAGGTCTGCTTCCAGCCACTTCGGGTACAGTTCCGCGCTCATGTCGTCTTTCAGGATGCATCGGCCCGGGGTCTTCGTCCAGCAGGAGAAGCATCCTATGCAGTTCTGAACGTTCTTGTCGCGAAGGCTCATCACCTCGACCTCCGCCCCCGCCGCCCGCATCCCCTGGACGAGATGGGTGAGCAACAGTCCCGTCTTGCTCTTGCCGTCGCCGCGTGGGCTCGAATTGAGGGCTAGCGCTTTCATTCTTTCCTCCTTGTTTGCATGTCCGTGGTTGACTCTTCCATGAACGCTTCGGGCAGGCTCCTCCACCGTAGGCGCTTGGCGCTCTTCCTCATGGAGGTTCATGGCCGCAAGGTTCGCGATGTTCGCCCGGGCGCCTTCGCGCGGGGGGCGGCGCTGTTCTCTTAGGGACGGTAGTCCCAATCGGCGGAGGTAATGGTCCGGGAACCGGGCGTTGAATGGCAGCCCCACTCCGAGCATCAAAAGAAGAGGAACAGCCGTCCCGAGCCACGGGGACGTGTGGAGGCTGAGGAGAAAACACACCACGAATATCCCCGCCCACACGTTGGTCATGATCCGGTTGATTTTCATGAAGATGGGGTTGTCCCAACGCTCGGACGGCGTGCTCCTCCTGGCGAATCGGCAGGTGAAAGGCTCGGCGCCGAAAAGTGGGGGCAGGAAAGCTGAGAAGAAGAAAAGCGCGTAGAGCGCCGTCGCCGAATGGCCCTGGATGAGCCTGCTCGTCGCTTCGGGGCATAGAATCAGGCCGATGAGCGCGGCGGCGCAGTAGACGGTGGCGGCCCAGTCGAGGTGGCTCGGGCCGTCCCGCCGGAAGGCTGCGACGAGCGCCGCGGTGCAGAAAAGAAGCATCACCCCCGTTGCGGCGAGCATCCCGGCCGGGGATGCCCCACACCATGCCGCGGCCTGCACTACGACAAGGGCGGGAAAGGTTCCGGAGGCCAGCAAAAACCGTTTGACGCGATCCATATTCTCCACTGAACTCCCGATTATAGGAAAGGCAAGGGGCTCCACCGTTATGAATCATCCGGCAATCCGTCGAGCAAATCAAACGGAAATAGCGCCCCTTATGGTAAAGGAACAATATGACAGAATAATCACATTATAGGCAAGCGGCTTTAATGGTGTGGGAAACGCAATACGGATTGGAGGAACCCTCCGGCGTTCCCGCTCGACATTGGAAGGGCAGCTCCCCCATTGGAGGCGAATCCGGTCAGGCTGGCGGTTTTCCCATCTTCCGGTTTGACGGAAATGGCTCCGTCATCGCTCAACCCGCTCATATCGAGGCTGCCGAGCGCCCCGGCCAGGATCAGGCTTGCCCCCTCCCTCAGATTGCACCCGGTGAAGGCGTAATCCCCAAAGCTGTCGTAGGGATGCGCCTTCGTTCCGTTCTGGACAGCTCCCGAGGCGCTGGCGTTGAAGTAGAGCTTCTGCACCGCGTATTCGTAGGCCCCGATGTCCGGGATGGTCAAGATAG
>CALFXO010000122.1 GCA_937958025.1 uncultured Syntrophobacteraceae bacterium | reverse complement strand
GCCAAACCCTCTCAATATCTTCTGAATAATGTGATCGACGTCTATCGACTCGGATAATGCCAAGCGAACGTTTGGGTCGGCAAATAGAGTATCCTTGGTATTGTAGAGGAGGATGGAATAGTAGTCCAAGGTGTAAACGTGAAAGTAGAACTTGTCCTTAAGCTCCCTGATCATCTCATAATCCTTGGGCAGCAGTTCCTCCACAATGTCCGTTTTTCCGTCGAGAAGCCTTGCCCAGGATTTTTCCTTATCCGGTTGGTAATGAAAGATAATCCCTTCAAGCGCGGGAGGCCCGAGGTAGTAGTTGTCGTTTGCCGCCAAGCCAACCTCCGCCGACCCATTTCTATACCAGAACTTGAAAGGGCCAGATCCTATCGGCCCCTCTTCCTCCTTGCCCGCTTGTGTATTAACGGGTTTTGGAACAATCTCAAAATACGACAGAACTTGAATAAAATCAGGATTATCCTTTGTCAGTGTCACTGCAATGGATTCATCCGATGCAACCGTCACTGATTTCACCAAATCAAAAGACATAACCTTATATCGATTAAAGCCTTGTTCCAGGGAAAACCTAACGTCATCGGCCGTCACCCGCTTCCCGTTATGGAAAAAAGCATCCTGTCGCAAGTGGATTGTCCACGTGTAGTTATCGGAATTATAGCGCCACCTTAAGGCTAAATCCGGCTCCAAATCTCCATTCTCGGTTAGAATGAAAAGATGACTGTACAAGAGGGGAAAAACGGAGGTGCCCCCCGACTGCACGTTATCCAGAGGATTCAGGGAAACAAATGGAGCGGCCACGTCGAAGTGGAGAATATTTTCGTTGCTAGCTTCACCATTTACGGCAAGAACATTATACCGCCCAAGGCATAAAGCGCATGCCGCCAGGAAAACAAGGCGAAATATTCTCTTATAATCCTTCTGCATTTTTGACAAAATCTCCATGCAGCCTGAAACGCGCCTGATTGGCCTTTCCATTATTGCGAACGACTATCCCATTACTTCTCAATATGGACAAATAGTCTCCAACTGTTCCGTATTTGTTTCTAGCATTTTTTGAAAACATACTCAAGTAGTTTGAAAATTCATAACGTGAAAATTGTTCACCATTCGTAGCTACCAGAAACCCATGAATTGTTTCTATATTAGTGCATTTTAGCGTTAAGTGCCAGGATTGCTGAGAATGACGCTCCGAGGCAGGAATGCTCTTCAAGGCAGACAACAGTTCCGAACTGCATACGCCGCAACAATCCCAATAGTCGTCTGACGCCGCAGCGGTCGACGTCAACTCGCAGAGGTCCCTCACGGTTATCTCGGGCCCCTCGGATAACGCAACAGCTCTCTCGATAATATTCTTAAGCTCCCTCACATTGCCAGGAAATGCATAGTCCATCAATGCTTCCATAGCCGGCCTGGATATGATGCGAACATCCTGTTCCGCCTCGCGCGCGAACACGTCCATAAAAGAGCGCGCAAGCAGAGGGATGTCTTCCTTGCGTTCTCTAAGCGGAGGAGCTTTTATCACGACGCCTTTCAGTCGATAGAAGAGATCGGCCCTAAACGTGCGCTCTTCCACAGCTCTTTCCAAGTCTTTATTCGTTGCGGAGATGACTCTTACATCAATTTTCTTCGACTCATTCGCTCCGATGCGCTCCACTGTCCGCTCCTGGAGCACCCGCAATGTTTTTGCCTGTGCAATAATTGGCATGTCGCCAATTTCATCCAAAAAAATATCACCTCCATCCGCGTATTCA
The DNA here is from genome assembly GCA_937958025.1 of uncultured Syntrophobacteraceae bacterium. Taxonomy (GTDB): domain Bacteria; phylum Desulfobacterota; class Syntrophobacteria; order Syntrophobacterales; family Syntrophobacteraceae; genus CALFXO01. The sequence continues at coordinate 10,319 of CALFXO010000122.1, read as the reverse complement.
AACTTCCCTTTTCGTCTAGCTGTAGCCCCTGTAAACGCTCCCTTCTCGTGCCCAAAAAGCTCACTTTCCACTAAAGTGTCAGGCAGACCCGCGCAGTTGACGGGCACAAAGGGACCATTCGCCCGCTTGCTTTCCCAATGGATCGCTTGTGCAATCAGCTCCTTTCCCGTACCATTCTCGCCAAGGATTAAGACGCTGAGGTTTGTGGGGGCCACCTTTCTGATAAGTGCGCAAACCTCCTGCAATGCTCTGCTTCTTCCCACCATCCCCGGCATGCTTTCAGCTCTTTGCGCTTCCATGACCGACTCCTTACATTACGTTATCGTTATCCTCTTTTCATACTGGAAGCCCAAACGATAATCTAATCCTATGCAGAGTTTTATCTTGCTGGTAATGCGAATCTACGGGAAACCTCTGACGTTGAGATTGTCAAAGGGACCGCATTGGAATATCATTTAGCTTTATGCGCACTGAATGCGTGGTCGTTTGGCGCCGGCATCCGAAGTTTTCAGTTTTCCTTGCTCCGGAGGCGTTCACATCACATCGAATATTACATTTCCATGGAGATTCACCGCTATGAGATTTGAAGGAACTGACAGATACCACCTCACGCCCGAACTGCGCGAAATCGTGAATATAGCCATCGCACTCGAAAAGCCGCTGCTCCTCACCGGCGAAGCGGGAACGGGAAAGACGCAGCTGGCCTATGAAATATCCCGCGCCCTAAATCTCCAAATGGAAGACGCCCGGTGCAAGTCCACATTCAAAGGGGAGGAATTGTGCTACGTCTACGATACGGTGCTGCGCCTCAACGATTCCCGATTCGGCAGCGGATCCACCGGGAGGGACGTGAACGACATATGGGATTACCTGCGATTCGGTCCCATAGGCCGCGCATTCCGTTCTGAGGACAGAAGGGTGCTACTGCTCGACGAGATCGACAAGACGGACTCCGACACCCAGGACAACCTCCTCGATGTTCTTGACGAGGGCTCTTTCGTCATTCGAGAGATCAACCACCGCGTCGCCGCGAAGGTGAAGCCCATCATCATCATAACGAGCAACGCCAAGAGGGAGCTGTCGGACCCGTTTCTACGCCGCTGCTTTTGCCACTACATCCCCTTTCCGCCCCCAGAGGAAATGGTTGAAATCGTCAAACTGCATTACCCCGACATCCCCGCGCCATTCCTTGACGCTTCGCTCACCGCGTTCTATCGCCTGCGGGAGCAGGGATACGAAAAGCCCCCGGCAACCGCGGAGTTGCTCGACTGGATCGGAGCTTTGCGAGCGGCGGATTCTCAAGGGCCTGGCGGCGGCAAGACCATCGCTCACGTCGGGACGCTCCTTAAGAGGACTCAGGATCTAATGAAGTTCAAGGGCATTCGGAAGCCATCGAGGCTCTAGCTCGGAGGGGTGATTCAAATCCCCTCAAGACGCCTGATGGACATATTTTTCACCCGGCGCGCTCATCTCCCTATCTTTTCACGGAAGGGGAAGTTCGCGAACGCCCCCGCAGTCGGGGCCTGCGCAAGCGCGCCTAGCCGAATGCATCGCAGCGGAGACGCATCCATGCTCGGATTTGTGTACGACCTTCGCAAGGCGGGTATTCCCGTAAGCGTGCGTTACATCCTGGAATTCTACAATGCGATCAAGAAGGGGATGGCCAGCGACGTCGACAGCCTCTTTCTGCTTGCCCGCCTGATATTCATCAAGCGCGTGGAGCATTACGACCTCTTCGAGCAGGTCTTCGCCTACCATTTCATGGGAGCGCAACAAGGACTGGGCGCCCCGGACTGGGACGAATTGCTGGCGGGAAAACCCTTCCAGGAGTGGCTCCGGGAGGAGCTCGAAAGCGGACGCCTCTCTCCCGAAGAACTGCGGACGTTCAGCACGGAGGAATTACTCGCGAAATTCTGGGAGACGCTCCTTGCACAGGATGGCGAACACCATGGCGGAAACCGTTGGATCGGCACGGGAGGGCGTTCTCCCTACGGCCACGGCGGACTCCAGGGAGGGGGCATCCGCGTTTATGGCCGCGGTCTCCACGGCACCGCGCAGAAAGTGATAGGCGACCGCCGCTACCTCAATTATGCGGAGGACTCGTCCCTGACCAACGAAAACCTTCGGCAGGTGCTGACGTCCATGAAAAGCCTCCGCCCAATGGGGCCTGAATCGGAGCTCGACGTCGATGAAACGATAGCTCGCACCGCAAAAAATGGCGGCGAAATCGAATTCGTTTTCCAGCGCGAGATGCGAAACCGCCTGAAGCTTATCGTCATGCTGGACAACGGCGGCTATTCCATGGACCAGTATTTTATGCTGGTAAAAACGATTTTCCAGCGGATCAGGGATTCCTTCAAGGACGTCTCCTTTTATTATTTCCACAACTGCATCTATGGGACGGTTTATCGAGACCCCGTGCGGGTCCACCCGGTAAAATGGGAGAACCTCGTCAACCAGGGCAAACACACGCGCCTCGCCATCATAGGGGACGCCAACATGGCCCCCATGGAGCTAATGGCGTCTTATGGCTCCCTCGATATATACTCGAACGAGCGCAAACCCGGCATTGAGTGGCTCCAGGAGCTTCGGGCGGCTTTCCCCGCAAGCGTCTGGTTGAACCCCATCCGCAAGGAGGAGTGGGAATACCAGAGCACCACCATCCACCGGGTCGGACGCGTGTTCCAGATGGAAGACCTGACGCTTCACGGCATCAAAAACGCCGTCGCCTACCTGAACGCCCAAGGGCAGGCGTTCGACCGGATGTAGAGTGCTCCCATGTCTAATCGGAAGACGGCATCCCCCCTGGAGCGCAACGTAAACCACCTGCTCGGCAAGGCGATTCACCACTATGATCTCATCCACGACGGGGACCGAATAGCGGTGGCCGTTTCCGGGGGCAAGGACAGCCTGTTGCTTCTATGGCTGCTGAGAGAGCGGCTTGGTCGCCTGCCGGTTAACTACGAACTGCGGGCCATCCACGTGGACCTCGGATTCGCCCCGGAGCCAGCCGAGAAGCTGGGCGAGTTTTTCCGTCGCGAGGGCTTCAACCACAGCATCCTGCGCACCGACTACGGCGTTAGGGCCCACAGCGATGAAAACATGGAAAACCCCTGTTTTCTTTGCGCCCGCCTCAGACGCTCCGCCATTTTCCGCGCGGCGGCGGAACTCGGTTATGGCAAGATCGCATTTGGCCACAACCAGGACGACTTCATCGAGACGTTTTTCATAAACATCTGTTTTGGTGGGCAGGCGTCGGCGATGCTGCCGAACCAGTCTTTTTTCGGCGGTGCGACGACAATCATCCGCCCCTTCGCGCTGACGCCAGCCGCCGCGATAGAACGGCTGTGCGCGCGCATTGGCCTGCCGGTTGTCTCCAACCCCTGCCCTTCCGCGCATAATGGAAAGCGGGACGAGGTGCGGTCGCTCCTGGATTCCCTCTATGCAAATAACCCGAAGGTTCGCGGGAACATTTTCCACGCGATGAGCAACGTGAACCCCGACTATCTGCCCCCGCCGCTCGACGCGCGAGACCGGCGCCGTTCCCGATGCGCGACAACGGAGACGAGAGAGCATGGAAGAACAAAGAACAATCCATCTGATTGACGGCAGCTCCTATCTTTACCGCGCCTTCTACGGCGTGCGGCGTCTCAGCAACTCCAGGGGGCTTCCGACGAACGCCATTTTCGGGTTTGCGCAAATGGTTCTGAAAGTCCTCCGAGAGCAGCGCCCTCACTGCATCTGCGCGGTCTTCGACACGCCGGAGCCCACATTCCGCCACAAGATGTACGAGCTCTACAAGGCCACGCGGCAAAAAGCCCCCGAGGAACTGGTAGAGCAAATTCCTTACATCAAGGAGCTACTGCGCTTCCATGGAATTCCGCAATTGGAAGCGCCGGGATGGGAAGCCGACGACGTCATCGCGACGCTCACCCGGAGAGCTGAGGACGCGGGAATGCATGTGGTCATCGTGTCGGGGGACAAGGACCTCCACCAGCTCATCGAAGCCCCGCGCGTCATCCAGTGGGACCCGCAGCGCGACAAGATCATCACGGGAAAAGAGGTGGAGGAGCGCTTTGGGGTGACGCCGGCGCAAATTCGGGATTACCTCTCGCTGGTGGGCGATTCCTCCGACAATATCCCGGGAGTCCCCGGCGTGGGGGCCAAGACCGCCGAGAAGCTCCTCAAGGAATACGTCACCCTGGACAACCTCTACAGCCGCGTCGAAGAGGTCTCCCCCGCTTCCGTCCGAAAAAAACTCTCCGAAAACAAGGACATGGCCTTACTGTCCAGGAAGCTCGTGACGCTCGAGGAAAACCTGCCCCTCCCCAAGGGGCCGGAGGACTTGGTTGTTGCGTCGCCATCGAAGGAAGACCTGACGCGGCTGTACGAAGAGCTGGAATTCAAGGGGCTCCTCGATTCGCTCCGGAAAGAATGGAGCGCCGATGCGGGAAGTGGCGCCACGCCCGAAGGCGCCTCGACGTCCGAAACGGCGCCGACGTCTTCTCCCAAACGGGCCCGGAAGGACGTCATAATCCGCACGGACGAGCAACTTGCCGCCCTCATCGAACGTCTCGGAAAAGCCGAGCGCTTCTCGGTGGACCTCGAAACGACCTCCGAAGACTCCATGCTGGCCAAGATCGTGGGGGTGTCGTTAAGCTTTGAAGACCACGAAGCGTATTACATCCCGGTCGCCCACACGGGCCCTGGCAGCGAAGGCCAACTCCCCCGGCGCAAAGTCCTCGACGCCCTGGTCCCGCTTCTCGGGCAGGCCGACAAGGGGAAAGTGGGGCAAAACCTCAAATACGAATGGGTGACGCTCCTGCGGCATGGCGTCAAGCTAAACGGAATTGCGTTCGATTCCATGGTCGCGAGCTATTTGTTGAGCCCTGGCAGCCACACGCATAAACTGGAGCGCATCGCGCTGGAGCATCTCGGCGAAGGGATGATTTCTTATGAAGACGTCACGGGAAAGGGCAGGGACCAGATAGGGTTCGCCGAAGTGGACGTCGCGCGGGCGGCCGAGTACTCCTGCGAGGACGCTGAAATCGCGTGGCGGCTGGCCCCCGTCCTCGGAAAGAAGCTTCGGGAGCTCCACCTCGACGCGCTCTACCACACCCTCGAACTGCCCCTCGTGGAAGTGCTCGCCCGCATGGAATACACCGGGGTGCTCATCGACGCATCCGGCTTCGAGGCGCTCTCCCTGGACCTCGAAAAGGCCATGGACCAGAAGGCCCAGCGAATCTACGAAATAGCCGGCGAGGAATTCAACATCCAGTCGCCGAAGCAGCTGGGGGCGATCCTTTTCGACCGCCTCAACCTGCCGGTGCAGAAGAAGACGAAGAGCGGCCCGTCGACCGATATGACGGTCCTCGAAGACCTCGCCGCCGAGGGGCATGAAATCGCCGACTGCGTGATCGCCCACCGAAGCCTCGCGAAGCTCAAGGGCACTTACGTAGACGCCCTCCCCAAGCTGATCCACCCGGAAACCGGCCGCATCCACACCTCCTACAACCAGACCGTCGCCGCGACGGGACGCCTCAGCAGTTCCAATCCCAACCTCCAAAACATCCCCATCCGCTCGGAGGAAGGCAGGAAGATCCGGGAGGCGTTCGTCCCGGCCCCCGGTTGCGTGCTGCTCTCGGCGGATTATTCGCAGATCGAGCTGCGGCTTCTCGCCCACTACTGCAAAGACAAGCGCCTCGTGGACGCCTTCCACGCGGACGAAGATATCCACCGGCGAACGGCGGCGGAGATGTTCATGGTCCCGCCGGAGCGGGTCAATAGCGACATGCGCCGTCAGGCCAAAGCCATCAATTTTGGCATCATCTACGGTATGGGAGCTTTCGGCCTCGCACGGCAGCTCCGCACGACCAACACCAGGGCGAAGGCGGCGATCGAACGCTACTTCCAGCAATATCGGGGAGTCAAGACCTTCATAGACGAGGTGGTGCGGCAGGCCGTGGAGCGTGGCTACAGCGAGACGCTCCTCGGAAGGACCCGCCCCATCCCGGAAATCCAGAGTCGCAACCAGACAATCCGTCGCCAGGGGGAGCGCCTCGCCGTCAATACTACTATCCAAGGCACGGCGGCGGACCTCATCAAAAAAGCCATGATCGACATCCAACGCACGATCGAGGAGCGCAGGATGGACACCGCAATGATCCTTCAGGTCCATGATGAGCTTGTCTTTGAGATCCCCGAAAAGGAGCTGGATGCGGCGCGCTCCATGGTGAAGGAAAAGATGGAGGGCGTCTGGTCCCTCGACGTTCCCCTCAAGGTGGACATGGGTGAGGGAATGAACTGGGCTGCCGCGCATCCTTGACAAGGGCGGCCGCTCTTCGCCGATGAGGTTTGAATCGATATGGCGCAAGAGGGCGGGATCTTCTAGACCATGGTTTTTTCAGGCCATGAAGCCTTTTTCGAGAAAGGCCGCATCGAGAACCCCATGGCATGAATTCTCAATGCCACGGTGCAAGCGCGCAAGTTCGGCGAACTCGTGCATGAATTAATTAACCACTTGACATTATATTTAAACGACTGGGACGTCACTCTCAGGTGACGCCCCTTTTTGCCGACAAAGCCTTCCAGGTCGTTCCAAACCTGCGATGGCTGAATGAAACGGTTTACCAGACGCCCGTATTCAGGTAGTCGTCAATAGAGCTGGCCGCGCGGCGCCCCTGCCCCATCGCCAGAATGACCGTTGCCGCGCCGGAGACGATGTCGCCTCCCGCGAAGACCCCTTTTTTGCTGGTTCGACAGGTCTCTTCATCCACAACGACAGTGCCCCTTTTCGTGGTCTTTATCTCCGGCGTCGTGTTGGCGATGAGAGGATTGGGGCTGTTGCCTATGGCCTCGATGACCGCATCCACTTCAATCTCATGCTCCGATCCTGCGACCGGGACGGGGCGACGGCGCCCCGATGCATCAGGCTCGCCCAGCTCCATGTTCACAGCCTTGATTGCCCTGACGCGCCCGTCGTCCCCGGCAAGTATCTCGGTTGCATTGGTAAGAAGCCGGAACTGCACGCCTTCTTCCTTCGCGTGGTGGACTTCCTCCGCCCGCGCGGGGAGTTCGGCTTCCGACCGGCGATAGACGAGATACACGTTTTCAGCGCCCATCCGAAGCGAAGTGCGGGCGCAATCCATCGCGACATTTCCTCCGCCGAGGACGGCCACGTTTTTTAGGCGTATGGGAGGCGTGTCGGCTTCCGGGAACTTATAAGCCTCCATCAGGTTGATGCGTGTGAGGAATTCGTTGGCGGAATAGACCCCGATCAGCTCCTCGCCGGGAATCTGCATGAAGTGCGGGAGCCCCGCCCCGGTAGCTACGAAGACCGCATCGAAGCCTTCTTCTTCGAGGAGTTCATCCAACGTTATCGTCTGCCCTATGACGACGTTCACCTGGAACTCAACGCCCAGACTCTTGAGGTAATCTATTTCCGCCTGGACGATGCACTTCGGCAGTCGGAACTCCGGTATACCGTAGATAAGCACCCCGCCAAGCTTGTGGAACGCTTCGAAGACGGTTGCGGAGTGGCCCATCTTGATGAGATCTCCCGCGGCGGAAAGCCCCGCCGGACCCGATCCGACCACCGCCACCCGATGTCCCGTTCCGGGCGGCAATTGGAGCGCCTCGGTCTTACCCTGGGCGCGCTTCCAATCCGCTACGAACCGCTCCAGGCGGCCGATGGAAACCGCCTCGTTCACGTCTTTCTTGCTTTTCCCCACCATGCACTTGAGCTGGCACTGGCTTTCCTGAGGGCACACACGGCCGGTGATGGCCGGGAGGCAGTTGGTCTCTCGGATCTTGGCGATGGCGCCCTCGAAATCTCCCTCCCGCAGACGCGCGATGAACCCCGGAATATCCACCCCGACCGGGCAGCCTTCCACGCACGGGTGCGTCTTGCATTCCAGACAGCGCAGGGATTCGAGCTGCGCCGCGAGGTCGTCGAACCCGAGGGCCACCTCCAGCATATTGCTCCGACGCTCTTCGGGAGCTTGCTCCGGCATGGGCTGGCGATCGAGGGCCATCTTGTCTTTCGGCTTCATCTCGGGAAACCGCTCCAGCAACGCTTCCAGTTTTTCGTTGCGCGATGCATTTCCACTCATGTCAGTTTCCTCCGCTCACCATTGCAGTGTCCGCTCCATCCGGCCTCAGTGCCCGGTGGAAGGTGCACCCGACTTCCCCGAAGCCATGGCCCGGCTTGCTCTCCGCCTTTTCCAAAAGCTCCATCGAAAGCTTCTCCGCGTCCCGATACGCCTGCTGACGCTTCAGCATGCTGGCAAAATCGACCTTGTGTGCGTCAAACTCCGGCCCGTCGACGCATACGAAGCGGTTTTCACCGTTGTAGCGGATGCGGCAACCACCGCACATCCCCGTGCCGTCGATCATGATGGTATTGAGGGAAACAAGCGTCTTTATCCCATAGGGACGGGTAAGCTCCGCGACAGAGCGCATCATTATCGGCGGTCCGATCGCTAGAACAAGGTCGACCTTCAGGCCTGAATCTATAAGCTTTTTCAGGGCATCGGTAACAAATCCCTTAGTCCCGTAGCTTCCGTCATCTGTTACAATGACCGTCTCATCCGAAGCCTTGCGCATCTCTGGCTCCATGATGAGCAATTCTTTCGTGCGCGCTCCGAGTATAGAAATGACATGGTTCCCGGCCTGTTTCATCGCCTGTGCGATTGGGTGGGTCGGTGCGATGCCTATCCCGCCGCCAATCATCACCACGTTCCCGAACTTTTCGACATGCGTGGGGCGTCCAAGCGGCCCTACGAGATCAAGGATTTGATCCCCGGCCTCTAATTCACCCAGTAGCATGGTGCTCTTGCCAACAGATTGAAAAATAAGAGTTATAGATCCTTCCACGGGGTCCGCATCGGCAATTGTCAAAGGAAAACGCTCGCCTTTCTCCCACACGCGCAACACGACGAATTGCCCCGCCTTGCGACGTTTGGCGATCATCGGGGCCTCCACGCGGAAGAGCCATGTCTTGTCCGCCAGTTTTTTCTTCTCCAAAATCTTATTCATATTCATCCTGCATTTCTGGCTGCTGAAAGCGGCAGCCATTATACCTTTAGAGCAAAAGCTGAATTGCCAACACTTCCTCGAGGCGTCCCTGCCTCTTGCAGCATCTTCGCTGCATGTATTTCCACGCGGGCGGCGCGCCCTTTCGCAACGCCGCCTCGATCATCTTTAAGGATGCGACTTGATGGCCCTCAACTTTTCCGAGAGCGGATGCCGCCGCTTCCAGAGTAGATGGAGCTTCCCCGGAAACCCATAATGCGGCGGCGGTGGCTGCGGCGAGAGCAACAGGTCCGAAATGTCAAGAAGGCCGAGCTTTTTCAGAGGCAGCAGCATTCCCCCCTCCTGGCTGGACCCTTCAGCTCCCCGCTCATGTTTAATTATACTCCAAAATGTATGGTCGTCTAGAGGACTATAGCAATAATTTATTTAGTGTATGCCTCAACTCAATAAACTCATTTAAAATCAATGAATTAAGCAAATATTCCCGATCAAGCCACAGAGTGCGGAATTAGCGCTTCATATACGATAATCATAAATGGAATATCTGACTATGAGTTATTATGATACAAATGAATTGCACTGTGCTCGTACTTTTGCATCCCTGCCAGCCATGTGGAGATGATTTAGCCCCCTACGATGGGACGCGCCATCAAAGGGCACATTCATTGGCTCCGTCAATTGATGCTTCTGCGTCATGTTCTGGCGATGGCGCTCTTCAAAGCGATCAGAATATTATAAGCCATCATATCTACCGTCTGAAAGGCTAATGACACCCAGTAGGAAGGGAAAACATTAGAACGTTTGAAAACCGTCCCACAGAGCAATTCCGGGCAAGGTTGAGCAGTGCCTCTTCCTCCTGTGGTGCGCTTTCACAGCGGGGTGCTGCTCCGCCATGCCATCCAATAGCATACACAATATATTTGACGCCCTTCTCTTAACCCGATATTTTCTATTCGCATCATCACAAACCAGCGTAAGTTTCCGTATGTTTTTCACCAATGCCAGGGAAGGTTGCGGTCGCGATCCTGCCATAGGATTTACGATAGGCTGTCGTAGCGTCGCACATCCCCCGCAGCGTTTCGCAGCGCCTGCCACCCCGAATCGGCAGAGCAGTTTCATTGATTCAACCATAACAACAACTTGGAGCCGTAATGAATTACAACCTCCTCGAAGAAAGATGGATTCCCGTCCTGATGAACGACGGAGAATTCCGGCGCGTCGGCATCCTCGAAGCCCTCACTGGAGCCGGACGCATCCGATGCATCGCCGCGAGCAATCCCATGGAC
>CALFXO010000121.1 GCA_937958025.1 uncultured Syntrophobacteraceae bacterium | reverse complement strand
TCTGCAAGGGTATTCCTTAATGGAAAGCAAACAGAAGTGGGGGCGAGTTTATGGGGTAACCAAGCTCAACGACGACGATGGCTGAAACTTAATTTTCTGTGGTGCCCGGGATCACCGCTGGCCTTTTTCCTGCTCGTGTACTTCTTCAAGCTTGGATTTCTAGACGGTAAACCAGGGTTTCTGTACGCTGTTTTTAGTGCCATTCAAATGTTTCACACAAAGGCCAAGATTTATGAGTATTCAAGACTTCACTTTCCTGCAAGGCCTTGAGATTTGTCAAGATGAGTTCCCCTCTGAATCTGTAGGACAATATGTCGAAAGACATTTCAAAAGGGTTGGCATGCAAGCGGCGTTAGCTATTCCGGGATTAGATCCGTGGTTTTATAGGAAAATGCGAAATGTCGGCAAAGCGGCTTTGGGAGATAGTGAAAAAGTCATAAGAAACGGCCTGGCATGGGAATGATACCTGCTGGAGGATGGCGTTGGACTTGAACAGAGCGCTGCTCTACGGCAATCCAGACGGCAGCTTGCGCGGGAAGATGAAGGCCAAAAACTACCTGGCCATTGTGGATGGCATCGTTGGAGGGGAAGGGAACGGGCCATTGTGCCCCGATCCAATTGAGTCAAATGTTGTTGTCGCAGGTGATAACCCGGCAGAGGTGGATGCGGTCTGTTGCAAACTTATGGGCTTTGACCCAAGGAAGATTCCTCTTGTTCGAGAGGCATTCGCTTCCCACCGCTGGCCCATCTCTCGAGGATCTATGGAGGATGTGCGAGTGTTCGATGAACGAGAAGGGAAAGAGATTTTGCTGGATGCAGTTCAACCTGCAGTGCTCGGCGGATTTAAACCTCATTTTGGTTGGAAAGAGCTCAACTTGCTGAGAGGATAGACCCACCCCGCATCCACTTGATCCCGCACTGGAACCAGCACGGAAAGATGCTATGGACAAAGAAGAATTCTACAGCTTATTGCCGATAACATTGCAAGACCTTGCCACTTCAATGGAAGGACTACGTATAAGAACTAAGCGCTTTGGCGGCGACTACCAGCAACTGGCTCAGGGTTATGCTGATCGATCATGTATGTTGCCCGAGGAGACTAAGGCTTGTCGCGACGTTCGGTTGTCGGAGTTTATACTGAGAGTAGTGCGAGATGTGCCGGAATGGCGGGAGCGCTTCCGGCTGGCTGGAATATCGGCAGAGGATGTCCATACTATAAAAGAGCTGAGCGCCCTTCCTATTCTTTCCAGGGAGGAAGTCCAGATAGGTTCGAGCCGTTTCGTGAATCCGGTCATCAAGGGCGGGGTGCTTTGGTCCCACACCAGCGGCACAACCGGTGGAGGGCTGCGATTTCCGGTCGCGTGGACTGGTCACCGTGAGCAGTGGGCAGTGTGGTGGCGTTATCGTCAGTGGCACGGCATTGGCCAGCATGAGTGGTGCGCATATCTCGGTGGGAGGTCGGTCGTGCCATTGACACAGCGGCAACCGCCGTTCTGGCGCGTCAACCGTCCCGGTCGGCAGGTGCTCTTCAGCGGCTATCATCTGGGGCCTGAAACTGCTGCAGCCTACCTGAACGAAATGCGCCGCCGTGGACTGAAGTGGATTCATGGGTACCCATCCATGGTGAGCCTTCTGGCCTCCTATAAGCTACAGTCGGGTATACAATGCCCGGCGGTTAGGTGGATCACAACAGGAGCCGAGAACCTGCTTCCCCATCAGATCCAAATCATTGAAAAAGCCTTTGGCGTTAAGCCACGGCAACACTACGGCATGGCGGAAGGCGTGGCAAATATCTCCGAGTGCCCATGCGGGGCGCTTCACGTAGATGAGGATTTCTCCGCAGTCGAGTTTATCCCGCGCGCCAATGGAGAGTATTCCATAGTAGGCACCAATTTCACTAATCCGGCATTCCCTCTTATTCGTTATGATACCGGGGACATCGCACGACTCTCGAATATAGCGTGCCCTTGCGGACGCCCTGGCCGCGTTGTGGAAGGCATTGATGGCCGCAAAGAAGATTATGTCGTCACCAAGAGCGGCGCGTTTCTGGGGCGAATGGATCACATCTTCAAGGATGCGACTAACGTACGAGAAGCCCAAATAAGGCAAGATAGGAAAGGGCACATGTTAGTCCGAGTTGTAAAAGGTGACAAGTTCAGCGTTACGGATGAACAATCACTGCGACAGGAAATCCTGAAGCGTGTGGGCAGGGATATGGATTTTGAAATTGACTATTGCGACAGAATTGAGCGGACGAAGAGCGGAAAGCTCCGGTTCGTCGTGTCCAGCGTTAGGGAATGCGGTTTGGCGCCGGGTGCGGAGTGCTGAAGCCACCCATTAATTCACGATCTTCGGATTCCACAGACCGGCACAAACAAAAAAAGACCATCTCAGAGCCAATGAAGCAAATACTACAGAATCTCCGAACCGGGCAGACAGAGATGATTGACGTGCCCTCCCCTAGCCCAAGACAGGGTCATTTACTGATTCAAACCTCCGCGTCCCTCATATCCGCCGGGACGGAGCGCATGCTCCTGGAGTTTGGGAGGGCTAACCTGCTGGACAAAGCGCGGCAGCAACCGGACAAAGTGCGTCAGGTGCTGGACAAGGTAAGAACCGACGGCTTGATTCCAACGCTGGAAGCTGTTCGGAGCAAATTGGATCAGCCGTTGGCGCTCGGTTATTGCAACGTTGGCGCCGTCTTCGATACTCCCGAAAGCCTGCCGGCCGGAGCGTACATTTTCAAGAAAGGCGAGAGGGTTGCCAGCAACGGTTCACATGCGGAATATGTGTGCGCGCCCGCCAATCTCTGCGCCAGGATACCTGATGGCGTGACGGACGAAGAGGCTGCTTTCACGGTCATTGGGGCAATCGGACTGCAGGGAATCCGTCTGGCCGGTCCAACGCTGGGAGAGTCTTTTGTAGTCACCGGCCTGGGGCTTATAGGGCTTCTCGCCGTGCAGCTTCTCCGGGCGCACGGATGCCGCGTGCTGGGAATCGATTATGACAGCGGCAAGCTGCAACTGGCTCGGCGGTTTGGCGCCGAGACCGTGGACCTCTCGAGAGGGGAAGACCCCATTGCCGTGAGCGAGGCATTTTCGCGTGGCCGGGGTGTGGACGGCATCATCATCACGGCGGCTACAAAAAGCAGCGAGCCCGTGCACCAGGCGGCTCTCATGTGCCGCAAGCGTGGAAGGATCGTGCTGGTGGGCGTGACCGGCCTGGAGCTCTCGCGGGATGATTTCTACAAGAAGGAGCTTTCTTTCCAAGTGTCCTGCTCCTATGGGCCGGGGAGGTATGATCCGGAATATGAGGAAAAGGGACATGACTATCCCGTGGGCTATGTGCGCTGGACCGAGCAGCGGAACTTCGAAGCGGTGCTGGACATGATGGCTTCCGGGGCGCTCGATGTGAAACCGCTTATCTCCCATAGGTTCCCCATCGAGGAGGCGGAAAGGGCTTATGAAGTGCTGGCCGGGAAGGAGCCTTACCTGGGCATCATCCTCAACTATGCATCGGACGGCCCCGCACGGCAGGATGCCGACATCGATGCAAGTCCCGATGAGGCAAGACGCACCGCCCGGACCGTCAGGCTTGCCGGCGATTCTCCTCCACGGGATGCCCAACCGGGAATGCCTGTTGTGGGCTTTATTGGCTCCGGCAACTACGCGGGGCGGGTCCTCATGCCAAGCTTCAAGAAGACCGGGGCGGCGCTTCGGTCCGTTGTGAGCAGCGGCGGAGTGAGCGCCGTCCATTTCGGCAAGAAGTTTGGGTTCGAGGAGGCAAGCACCGAAGCGGCTGGGGTGATCAACGATGACGGCATCACCACGGTTGTCATCGCCACACGGCACAATAGCCATGCGCGTTATGTATGCGACGCCCTCCGCGCCGGAAAGAACGTTTTCGTGGAGAAGCCGCTTTGCCTTACTCTTGAGGAATTGGCCGAAATCGAAGCGACGCACCCAGCGCTCCACGGCAGCGGCGCATCGCCCCTCCTGATGGTGGGGTTCAACAGGCGATTTGCGCCACAGGTGCAAAAGATGAAGGGACTCCTCGAAGCAGTGCGGGAGCCCAAAAGCTTCATCATGACGGTCAACGCGGGAAATATCCCGGCGGACCACTGGACCCAGAACGCTGACGTGGGCGGAGGACGCATCATCGGCGAAGCCTGCCACTTTATCGATCTCCTGAGATTTCTCGCGGGAGAGGCTATCACGGAATACGACGCGGTGTATCTCGGCAAAATCGGGCTCAGGGATAACGCGACGCTAACACTGCGCTTCGCGGACGGCTCCGTGGGGGTTGTGCACTACCTTGCCGCCGGGCATAAGTCATTTCCCAAGGAGCGCCTGGAGGTTTTCTGCGCCGGGCGTGTGCTGCAGTTGGACAACTTCAGAAAGCTGAAAGGATATGGCTGGCCGGGTTTCGACAAAATGAGCCTGTGGAGGCAGGACAAGGGACAGGTTGCATGCGCGGCGGCCTTTGTCGGCGCTCTGCGGGCGGGAAAGCCATGCCCAATACCCTTCGAGGAAATCATCGAGGTGAGCCGGGTGACAATCGAACTGGAAAAATGTGGTTAGCCAAGGATAACCGGAGTTGAATTTTCCCTCCAAGCTTTTCCTTTACTGGAATACCATCCGCCACCTCAAGGCTGTTCAGATCTACGGGCGGGTGTGGCTCAAGCTATACAGGCCGAAACCGGATTTGAGCGAAGCGCCGCCCTTGCGCAAGGGGAACACCATATGGACGCCGGCGGTTGTAAAGCAGCCGAGCATCTCCGGTCCCTCGTGCTTTCGCTTTCTCAATGAAGAGCATGAGCTTCACTCCGCTTCGGACTGGAACAACAAGGATTGGGATAAGCTCTGGCTCTATAACCTACATTACTTTGACGACCTCAACGCCGAAGGGTCGGAAGACCGGAAACGCCTGCACGTTGCGCTGATGCATCGATGGGCTGCGGAAAATCCGCCGGGGTGCGGCAACGGCTGGGAGCCCTACCCGGTCTCTCTCAGGGTGGTCAACTGGATCAAGTGGGCGTTGCGGGGCAGCGATCTCGACA
>CALFXO010000120.1 GCA_937958025.1 uncultured Syntrophobacteraceae bacterium | reverse complement strand
CCCGCCATCGCGGTCGGTGACCGTCGTGGTCGCGTTGTCTGCGTCGTAGGCGATGCTTTTCACCTTCCCATTGGGGTCGGTGGAGGAGGAAAGCCTTCTGTTTACATCGTAAGTGTAGGAAGTCGCGTTGCCGGAGGGATCGGTCTTTTTTTCCATCCGGTTGCAGGGGTTGTAGCTGAAGCGCCAGATGTTTCCAAGCGGATCGGCAATGGAGGAGATAAGGCCAGCCGTAGAGTAAGAAATCCAATAAACGCCCCCTGAAAAATCCGTCACCGAGACAATCTTTCCCCCGCTCACACCGACGGCAGCCGTCCTTCCCGTGGAGTCGGTTATTGATGTCAGATCGCTTCCGCTGTAGATGAGCGTTGTGGCATTTCCGTTTCTATCCGTTATGCTGGTGAGGTTGCCTGAGGCGCTGAAGGTATAGACCTTCCCATATCTGGTGGTGCGCGCGCATGAACCGTCCGTATTCTTTACAATAGTGGAGGCATCCCCGTCCTTTGCATCGGCATGATAGACGCCTTCAGAGTCCGCGCTAAACCATATCCTGTTTCCGTCCCTTTCCTTGAGGATAATGCTCCCGTCTGAGCCGTTGGAGACGGACAGATTGAAGCTGTGGGTCCATCCAATCCCCAATGGGCCGCTACTAGGGTCAAGGCTGTTGTAGGATAGGATGAACGGGCCAACTTGCTGGGAGTGGTAGAGGTTGCCGCTCTTGAGGTTCGCTGATGAACCGACGCACACGATATTGCTGACACTGGGGGAGCCTTCCTCGAGGTTCTTCGCATCACCATCCGCCTCATCTGGTGATACAGACGATCCAAGATCGTTTGTTCTGACATAGACAGTATGATATTTTGAGACATCATTAACTGACCAGAAAATAACATACGAGGAAGTGCCGCATTCCCATGCTGCATAGCATATCACACTCGCATCCGCCCCCAATGTGCCACAGCCAGGATAATACGGATCACAGCATCCGTAATATTCGGGCCAATCGATACCACTGCGTGTGTAGGCACATGCTGGTGCAACAAGCCCTCCTGAGTTAGGGGCGATAAAACCACCATCTCTATGCGTACCATCAAAATTAGGCGCTGCAACCCCATCATTTAAGACGGGATACGATACTATTATCCCTTCTTCCGCCCAACTACTTGAAACAAAAAACGGTCCATTCCAACACGCGCCGTCAACGCCGGGCATGCCGAAGCATAACAGGGCAAGCGCTATGATAAAACTTCCGAAGGCGCCTTTTATTCTCATTTTATCCCTCAATCCCTCCTGGCCAGGTTGAATTCCTTCTAGGCTTCAAATGTCAATTTTCAGTTTCCCACCTCCACCGTCACAGAAACTCGATTACCTTTTTCGTCATATCCGTAGTCGGCGCCATAGATGAAAGAATCATCGGTAAATTTACGCACACTCACGACCCGGCCAAGCGCATCATACTGGTAATGAATTCCAGGGCCAGGGCATGAGCTGTCATTCTCGATAGGGATCGTGGGGTTGGCTCCCATTCTGTATTCAACAATATTGGTCATGCCATCGCCATCGGGATCATCGCTCGGCCCCTGATTCAGGTTTGCGAACCAAGTCACCTCCCAAATGTCGGGCAACCCGTCGTTGTCCGCGTCCGTCTGATAAAGATTCGGGTCGACGCCGGCTTGGTATTCCTGGAGATTGGTCAATTCGTCTCCGTCCGGGTCATCCCCAGGTCTCTGTTCGAGCCCGCCGAAGTGCTCCACTTCCCAGGCGTCGGGCAGGGAATCATAGTCGGCGAAGAGCGTCCTGAGCGTCCCTCCAGCCTTCACGTGAAACCCTGCCTTGAAGGTGAACCTGTCGCCAATGAATACGGCATGCACGCCCGAGTCGATGACGCATGCGCCTTGAGCAATGACCCCGCCGTTTTCCGTGGCGTAAGTCCCGGTAGCCAGGGAGCCATCGAGGGACAGGTCCCCAGCTCGCGCATGCCTTAGCGGAAGGCCCATTCCGATGACCAGGGCGGCTAGAAAGACGAGCTCTTTCATTCTCATGGGGCATCCCCTCGATTATTGCGCTCTTGAGTAGCGTTCGCGCTGAGAAGCCTTATCTTTTATCCACTGCGGAATTTGCCAGACAGCCTTGTTGCTCTCGGCGGCGGCGTCGGATTCCGCGTCGGTCGGCGCGCACTGTTCATAGAACTTCCCGGTCTTCTCGTCCAGCCGCACGCCATCCCTAATCCGTTTCTTCACGATTGTTTCCTTTGCATACACCGGGACCTTGTTTTCTTTTAGCGTCCCCGTTCCTTCGTCGAACTTATAGATAACAGTTTCGGAAACGACGGTCTCCTTGTTCTCCACTTCAACCGTGACTTCTTCCACCGCGCTGCTCAAGGGGATCTCTTTCTCCGTCACGTTCTCCTTCTTCCATGCTTCCTTCCACTTTTCTTTCCGGTTTGATTCCTCGGCGTTGACATCGAGCACCTCTTCCGCCGGAAGGTCTTCATAGTGGAGATAAACCTTTCCCGTAAGACGCTCGAGGTCCTTCAGCGCGCCGCTCAAATCGGCGTTCACGGCCCTCCCAATGAAGGCGTTGCTCGAATAATGCGTGAAAGGAACGGGATCGCTGTTTCTTGGAGTAAATAGTCTTGCCTTGTGGGAGCTTAGGTTTGTGACATTTCCATCTTCGTCCCGGACCATGAGCTCCGCCGTGGCCGATCCGTCTCCGTCGTCCAGATCCTCAACATAGAGGACAACCGCATCGCTGGGGTTCGTGGTCGGAGCGGTCTGGGCTTTCCCGAGACCAAGGACCTTCGCTCCACCGCCGAACTGACTTGTCGTCGCAATTCCGACATTCCCGGACGAATCGATTCGGAGCCTTTCACTCGCCGTTCCACCGACCCCGGTGGAGAGCATCAGATCTCCATATTGATTCCGGAGGAACATCATATTTGGACTTGAATCGGATGGAGCATTATACTGAATAACTCCCGCCTCATTGTTATTCGTTGTGCCGAATGCAACTTGAGCCGCACTATTCCCAGTGGTGGCGGTCGTCTTGACCAGGAGAGATGGATATCCGGAAGACTGAATGTGAAGCAGTTCGCTTGGGCTTGTTGTGCCGATACCAACATTGCCATCATTTGAAACCACCATGCGATTAAAATACGTTCCACTAGTTTTTGTTCTAAATATTATCTTTCCAAGGTTATTATGTGCAGCAGTTAATATACAAGCGCTATTCCAACCTTGCGGTAAATAAGAATTAGATCCAAATATTTCTAAACCACCCATGTAATTATTATTTTCATTTGCAACAAATCCACCTTCAGCAACACTGCTAGCACTATCAGTCCATCTCAAAAGCATCAGTGGTGATATTGTATTTATAGATCCACTACTTTCAACAGTTATAATATATGAAGGGATTGTTGTTCCGATTCCAATCTTTCCATCTTGGGTTATTGTCATTGGATCAGCACCATGCGCCAATGATAATACATTTATAATAATTACAAACAGCAATAAAATACACAAGTACGTACAACGTTTTATTGAATTCATACTTAAAATCCTCATGTTATTGCACACTATGCAACCATTACGCAATGACAGTGCAGTTGTGAATAATTATTTCAAAAGTACAACACACTACGACTTTATATATCATTCATAATCATTACAAATAACAATTTAATCAGCTAGTTACTTATATTATCTGCCATTATATATCCATACTATACTAATCTGGATATATTATAATTAACATTTGGGTCAGTTAAATACAATAGAAAGCGTAGCAGC
Source organism: uncultured Syntrophobacteraceae bacterium (assembly GCA_937958025.1). Classification (GTDB taxonomy): domain Bacteria; phylum Desulfobacterota; class Syntrophobacteria; order Syntrophobacterales; family Syntrophobacteraceae; genus CALFXO01. The sequence goes on along the minus strand of CALFXO010000120.1, from coordinate 2,601 downwards.
GATTGTAACTATTAGTGTCGTTACTATATATTAAAATAGCTTTCAGTGACAATATAGCGTATATATAATAAACATATATCTAAAAGCTTTATTTTTTGGCTTATTATAGAATACGCAAATAACATCTCAATCATTATATACCTCCCCTGCTCTTCATTGGTTACAGTGTTTAGAACATGTCAACGATCCCCCCGTGACAGCGGTCCGGGCTTCCCGTCCACCAGCGAACCGCCCGAGAGGCAATGCATGACCTCCCGCTGGGTTGCGGTTGCGTTTAAGAGGAGTCCGCTGGAATGGTCGCGGTGAGCGCCCACAAACTGCTATCGTCCGCCCGGAAGGCAATGCTCCCAGGGTCAAAAGAAGAAAAGTCGGTCGCGGCGACTCGACGTGCGCCGCTTATTCCGCAGACATCCAGGCGCAATATTCTGTTTCCGGTGCGACCAGAAGCATCTTGGCCTCGCTGAGGTGTTCCGACGTCAAGAAAGAGGCATTCAAATCGGCGACGCGGAAGTAATGCACGCAATTCGCGGTCATGGCGAGGCCGCCGGATGCGACGCCGCCCGCATCAGAGAAGATTGTTGAAAAGTAATCGAATCGATGCTATGGAATAATATGAGAAAAAAATACACCGGAGAGACGGCGCGTCATAGGCGAGAGAGTCAGGAGAAGCGCTTGAGCCACATCCAGGCGCTTCACGACAATACGGTTGCAGAGGAGTTGCCGGAGACTCTGCTGCCGGAAGTTTTTGCCGGCATTCAGGAGGTTTATTGGGGAAGACTGAAGTCCGTATTGGACCCAAGACGCACGGACAATCAGGTTTATCCACTGTACTTGATCCTTCATCGTGTTATCTGCGGTTTTATCGAGGGGAGTAAGCACATTGGAACATTATTCCCCAAGAAACGGATAAACGTCGAACCCGGCAAGAAGAAACTGGGCGCCCTGCCCACCCGCAAGGCGGTCTATACCTTATTGCGAAGGATCGATTGGGTGCAAGCGAATGAGGTTCTTGCGCCGCTTTGGGAGCGTCTTGGATATACGCCGGAATTGATGGTTCGGCGCAAGCTGCGAAGCCCAAAGGCAATCCTGGAGGAATTTCGGGAAGAGCAGGAACGGGCCGAATGCGAGAAGCGGGAGAGCATCCGCGCGGAACGGGAAGCCGAAGAGCGCTCGATGGGGATGAGCGCGGCCAGGGCGAAGCGCCTTGGATCACCCAGGTCTTCGGAATGCAGGGACGCACCGGGGGCTCGAGCGCCCGTGGATAGCCAGCAGGTTGGGCTGCCAGCGGGAATCCAACACGATGTGGTTATCGACGGCAAGGTGGTGAAATCCACGTATAACGCGGGTGCGAGGGAGCGCTTTGTCCATGTGACGGAGATCCGGTTGGATAAAAACGGTGAGAGAAGCCGTTTTATCATAGGAACTCGCGCCACCGAACTGGATCGAAACGGAGAATGGGGTGCGGCGTTGAGCGTGCTGGAGGCGTTAACGCCTCTACCCGAGGACAGGGTGATTGTGGTCAGTGGAGACGCGGGATTCTGCATCGAGGAGTTTTGCGAGTGGCTAAACGCAAAAGGTTTTTTTTTACCTCTTCCGAATCAAGGCAAACGCAGGTAACATTTTCATGAGGATTTCGGAATGGGCGCGGGATGTGGTTGAGCGCAGACCCCACGGAGATTGGCAGCGCGTCCATTGTGAAGGCCGCGAGATTCAGAGCCGGTCTTTCTGGAGGCTGCCGGGCCTTCGACATGCTGTCTATCCGGGAATTCAGGAAGGCTTTGTTATTGAGAAAGTAAACTCTGCGACAATGGAAACGGACCGGCAGCACTTCATCACTAATCGCCCTCCCCAGGACTGGGACTGCCAAAGCATTCTCGGTAGAATCCTGCTGCATTGGGATACCGAGACCGGGGTATTTGGCGTCAAAGACAATACTTTCCAAGAAGATAAGGTGCGCTACAAATCGCTAAGCGGTGCAACTTCCCATGTGAGTTTGCTCAACTTCGCTTGGAATTGTCTCTCCGCCCCGGTTTTTGACGGTTACTGGAGGGGAGAGCCAATGAGTCATAGAATTCAATTCTGGAAAGATAACCCCGGATACAACCCCTTTGGGGTAAACTAAATTGCAACAGTCTTCTCTGGTGATGCCAATGCCCCTCTTCGTCTTCTTCCACGTCAATAAAACCTCTTTGAGAGTCGGGATAATTTATGATGATCCTTTTCGATGTAAGCTTTCCCATAACCCCTCCTTTTGCTTTATTGTTTTCGTGCCTCTCCGCACTAGAAGTCCAACCGCCACCCCAGCCCGAACGCTTGACACCTTGATTGGTCCATGGCCACCTGGGTAAAAATCTCAAAGCGAAAAAGAGTATGCTTGGGGGCCTCCGGCTGCCGAGCAACAACAGAGGCGGCGGCACTTCCGAAAGCGACCTTCTCTCTCGCCGGGTACGTATGGAGCAAAACTGCAATCCGCGTACGTAGCGCGTACGTAAGTCTATGATGACGAAAAAGGGGTTAACGGTCATCCCGCTAACCCCTTGATTTCTTTAGTGCCGAAGCGGGGACTCGAACCCCGACAGCCGTACGGCCACTAGACCCTGA
>CALFXO010000119.1 GCA_937958025.1 uncultured Syntrophobacteraceae bacterium | reverse complement strand
CCAATCCTTCAGAGTGACGATTACCTGGGCCTCAAGTCCATCCCACGGCGCTTGCAGGCGAGTCCCCGGCGGATTGTCTACGGGAAGGTGGCGCATCTCGTGGGGTCCCTCATCGAGGTGGATGGACTCGCGGCAGCGCTCGGTGACGTCTGCCGGATCACCCCTTCGGCGGGGAGCGAGCCGATTTTTGCTGAAGTGGTCGGTTTCAACCGCACGCGTCTTAAGTTGAGCCCACTGACGCCGCTCGCCGGGATCTGTCCAGGGGACTTGGTCTGCATCAGCTCACAGGCGGCTTCCATCGAAGTGGGCCGGCATCTTCTCGGGCGGGTCATCAACGGCATGGGACGCCCAATCGACGATCTTGGACCGCTTCCTCCCGGAATCCCCTATCCTCTGGCGGGGAAGATCCTGAGCCCTCTCAAAAGGCCGCTTATACAGGAGCAGCTCGATCTCGGCATCCGGTGCATCAATAGCCTGCTGCCGGTCGGGAAAGGACAGCGCATCGGCATCTTCGCGGGTTCGGGCGTCGGGAAAAGCACGCTTCTTGGAATGATAGCCCAATACACGTCCGCTCCGGTGAACGTTATCGCCCTGATAGGCGAGCGCGGCAGAGAGGTGAATGAATTTCTTGAGAAAGAGCTTGGACCCGAGGGCGTGAAGCGCTCGGTGGTGGTGGTGGCGACGTCCGACGAACCGGCCACCATCCGGATGCGCGCGACCTTCGCGGCTTGCTCCATCGCGGAGTATTTCCGGGACCAGGGGCTCGACGTGCTCCTCATGATGGACTCCGTCACGCGGTTCGCCATGGCGTCCCGGGAGATCGGGCTCGCGGCCGGCGAGCCGCCGACCACCAAGGGCTATACGCCGAGCGTTTTTGCTCAGCTGCCGCTTCTGGTGGAGAGGGCGGGGAACTTTGAAAATGCGTCGATAACGGCAATCTACACCGTCCTGGTCGAAGGCGACGACATGGAGGAGCCGATCGCGGACACTTTGCGCTCGCTCCTCGATGGCCACATTGTTCTCGACCGGGCGCTCGCGCAGCGGCGCCACTTCCCGGCGATCAATGTGTTGAAGAGCGTGAGCCGTCTTACGGGAAGGCTCCTCAAGGACGAAAACAAGCCGAATGCGGCGAAGTTCATCCAGACGCTTGCCAACTACAAGAATAGCGAGGACATGATTCGGATCGGAGCCTATGTGCCCGGAAGCCACGCCGAAACAGACTTCGCCATAAAGATGATTGACAAACTCAACGCCTTCCTCTGCCAGGCTGTGGGGGAGGCGTGCACGATCAAATCGGCGTATCAGGCTCTCGCTAAGCTTTTCGCTTAGCGTTGACCGATAACGCCATGAATGCGGGATATTCCTGACGTGGCATTCAAATTCCGGTTCAAGGCCCTCTTGCAGCAACGTCGCTATCAGTTTGAAAAGGCCCAATCGGCTCTGGCCGAGGCGAGGCTTGAGTACGAACGGGTGAAGGGGAGGCGTGATCAGATGGCTCGGTCGATCGAGGAGCATCATCGGCTGATGGAGCAGGAGCAGACCAAGGGACTGCAAGCTGCTTACTACCTGACCCTCACGGAATACCTCCGGTCTCTGGAGATGCGGTTAGCCGCGATGGAAACCCTTGTGGCGCAGGCCGCTCAGGTGGTGGAGGAGAAAAAGCGGCTCATGATCGAAAGGGAAAAAGAAGCGAAGATGCTGGAGATTTTGGAGGAAAACGACAAGGTCGTCTACCGGGCGGAGCGTCTTCAGATAGAGCAGAAACAGTCGGACGAGACTGCCATCATCAAGAACTTTGCGAACAAGAAGTCATCATAAGGCAGGTGAAAACATGAGCGCGAAACAGGGATTCTTCAGCCGCTTGCGCAAGCCGCACAATATTCTTTTTCTGATTCTCGCAGCCCTTCTGATCAAGCTGGCTGCGTCATTTGGCTCCTTCCTGCTTCCGAAGGGAGAGAGCGTTTCCTCTCTGCTCACGGAAGAGGTGATGGCGGAAGAGCACGGGAAGGATGCCACGAAGAAAGACGCCGCGCAGAAGTCTGCGGCTTCCGCTAAGGATGGCGCGGGGAATAAGGCCGGCAACGCTCCTTCCGCCTCGCCGGCTGCTGCTCCCGCAACGCCGCAGGACGCGCTCTCCTCGGCTCCCAATACTCTCGCCTACATTGCCAAGAAGGAAGCAGAACTCAAGCAGCGCGAGGATGCGGTGCAGAAAAAGGAAGCGTCGCTTGCCGAGATGGAAAAGGACGTGGAAAAGAAGATGAACGACCTTATCGCGGCGCAACAGGAAGTGCAGGCATACCGCACCGAGAAAGAGGAAGGCCAGAGCGCGAAGGTGAAGTCGCTCGTCAAGATATACGAAAGCATGAAGCCGAAGGACGCCGCGAAGCTCATGGAAAATCTGGACGATAAGCTCGTCGTCTTCATAGTGTCCAGCATGACCTCGGACGGCGCTGCGAGCATCCTGACCAATATGGACCCCAAGAAGGCCGCCAAGATCTCCGAAGCGCTCACCAACCATTGACCGAAAAAGGGGAGCCTGTGAACGGCTCCCTGGGTCGCCAGCCTGTAGCCTAATGTGCAAGTTGTAATCGCTAAGGCATGAATGTTTCGATCTCGGGAGCTTATCCCGGTGTAGGAGCGGCATCCTGCCGCTCCTACGAAAGCGTGATTTTCAATCCTCAACGAGTCTAACATAGGTGGATTCCATAGGTTATGTCACCGCCTCCGGAATGCTGCTTCCATCATCCTACTTGTGGAGATCAATAGAATAGCGCTTTCACGATGGGAACCAGCGCCACGAGCAGAGGGGCGGTCACGAGGGCGGGAAGGAAGTTCGCTAGCCGCATTTCCTTCAGGTTGAGAAGCTTAAGTCCTATGCCAACGATGATGAGGCCGCCCGTTGCGGTCATCTCGGTTATCATGGGCTGTGTGAGCGCTTTTTCGAGCACCGCGGCGAAGAGTGTGATGCCGCCCTGGTAGATCAGGACTGTGAGCGCTGAAAAAAGCACTCCCCAGCCCAGGCTGGCCGCAAAGGCGATTGCGGCGAATCCGTCGAGGGCCGCCTTCACGGCGAGCAGCTTGTAGTCTCCGGAAAGCCCGTCGTTGATGGAGCCGAGTATCGACATCGGCCCCACGCAAAAAACCAGACTCGCCGTAACGAGCCCCTCCCCGAAAGTGCTCTCCGATCCTCTGGCAAGGACCCCCTGCAGCGTTGCTCCGATCCAGTTGAGCCCCTCCTCCAGGCGGAGAAGTTCTCCGATGATGGCTCCTATCAGGACCGCCCCCAGGACGATCAGGATATTCTTGCTCTCAAGCGCCATCTGTAGTCCGATCAGCGAAGTGACCAGCCCGAGGCCACTCAGCACGGTTTCCCGGATCTTCTCCGGCAGTCTGGAGCCGAGCGATGCTCCGACGACGCTTCCCGCAACCACGGCTCCCGTATTGATGATAGTTCCAAGCACTGCTATAGCTCCTGAATTTTCCCCGCCCCTTCGCTTGCCGAACGGTCTGCTTCGGCGAGCGCCGAGACTCTGTCCACGAGGGGAGGGTGTGAGTAGTTGAACCAGACATAGAGAGGGTGGGGCGTGAGGTTGGCAAGGTTGTCGGACGCAAGCCTTTTGAGGCTCGAAATCATTGGGGCCGCCGTCCCCATGAGCCGCACGCTGAAGGCGTCGGCCTTCCGCTCGAAGCGCCTGGACAGGGCCATGTAGAGCGGCTTGAGGAAGAATCCGAGCTTTTGCCACAACACGCCCGTGAGAAACAGCCCGGCGAACGGCAGGGGAGACGCGAACCCGAACGCCGAATACAAGATCGGAAGAGCGTCGTGTAGGGAAAGAGTGTAGATCTCGGTGGT
>CALFXO010000118.1 GCA_937958025.1 uncultured Syntrophobacteraceae bacterium | reverse complement strand
ATGAAGCCATATTCAAGTTGCGCGGCCAAGGCGATGCGGATGCGGTCAAGCAGCTCAGCAGCCTTCTTGGAGACCAGGACCCTGAACTGGTCGCGCAATCGTTGGATGCCATCGCGTATATCGCCCAAAACGGGGGCGGGGGAGAGGCGCTTAAGAAGCAGATCTACCAACTCCTGGAAAAGCAGGCTGGCGATAAGGACTTCCCGCAACGTGGGCGCGCGCTGGTTCTGGCGGCCATAGTCGGAAAAGAGAGCATTCTGCCGGAGATCTCCGGCTACCTGGATGAGGACGAACCAGGTGCGAGGGATGCGGCTTCCCGCGCCCTTTCGTTAATCAGCACACCCGCATGCCTGCCTTATTTGGAGAAACTCCTCACCATGTCCGAGGACCCGTTGATCCGCCAAAACGCCTATAGCACAATGGCCGTCATCGGCAGCACGGAGTCGTTAGCCGCACTGGCGGAGCATATGAACGCCTCCACGGGAACGGATCAGGCAATAGCCGCTTCGATGATGGCCCGCCTGAACAAACCGGAATGCAACAAGATATTATCGGAAGCCATTGAAAATAAGACCTTGGGGAAGGACGCCATAGAGCAGATCGCCGCGACCCCTGCCGCGCCCAATGTGATAGGATCGCTTGTAAGCAGCGATGCGGTTGACCCGGAACTCAAACTTTCCCTTCTCCGCTCGATTGCCAATAGCACGCCCTATGCAAGTGCCGACGTTCGCAAGGGCGTGGCGGACGCCATGGCTTCCGCCCTGAATAGCACGAGCAGCGATTTGCAGATTCAAGCGATCAGGACCATAGGGAAAATAGGGGACCCCAATATTGCGGACGCGCTGACCCCTTTTCTGGAATCTTCGGATGCCAAGGTTCGTCAGGAGGCCTTTGCGAGCATCGTGCCGCATGCGTCGCCCAGCAACTATAAAATGATATTGGATTTTCTCTGGAGTGACGACCTGAAGACAAGGCGAGTGGCGATGTTGGCCGCCGAGAGGTTTATCAGCAGTGACGATAGGGCGGTCTTGGAGAGGGCGGCGCGATCCGATGACGAATTCGTTCGTCAGCATGCGGAGCAGCTGCTGAGCCGGTTGAACTAGGGAGGCTTGCATGAATCGTTGGCAGGGAGCGTGTTTGTTTGGGGCCATGGTCGTGGTTGGCGTTTTCTCGCCGCATGCGTCGGAGGTCTTTCCATTGGCGAGCCGCTGGGCCATGACGGGAGATGGCGGCGCAGCCCAAGCGGCCGACGCCTCGACGGGTGACATCGCTATCGCGCGGGTGAATGGCGTTGCCATCAATAAGTCGCAGATGGACAAACTTGCCGCGGAATACCTTTCCAAGTCGGGAAAGGCGGCGTTGACGCTGGAGGATAAGAAGCTGCTGATGCAGAATCTGATTCGGCGCGAGTTGATTTTGCAACTGAGCGATGTTCAAGCGTTGAAAAAAGACGGCGATATAGTTCGGCAAGTCGAAAATTATGAGGACCAGCTTATCATAACCCGCTACCTTGAAGATCAGGTCGGATCCACGGTCGGGGTGAGTGATGAGGAGATCAAGGAATTTTATGAAAAGAATCGCGATAAGCTAACCACTCCCGCCAAGGTCGAAGCGCGCCATATTTTACTTCGGAGCCGCGAAGACGCGGAGGATGCGCTCGCGAAGCTAAAACAGGGCGAAGATTTTGGAAAGCTCGCCAAGGAGCGTTCGGTGGATCTGCCCATGGCGCTGGAAGGCGGGACCATGGGGACCATCGAGAAGGGGAAGACCCTGCCGGAGTTGGATGATGCTCTGTTCATCCTGGCCGTGGGAGAAATCAGCGGAATTGTCCAGACGAAATTTGGATATCACATACTCACAGTGGACAAGATCATCGCCCCTGAGTTGCGGCCCCTGGATGAAGTGAGGGAAGAGGTCCGCGCCACTATCCTGCGGCAGAAGCGCGCCAAGGCGTTTGATGATTTCACCGGAAAATTGAAGTCCAATGCCAAGATTGAAGTATTGGACACCGAATTCAGCAGCATGGCCAAATAGACCCAATGGGGAAAGGCGGGAAGCGTGCGATGAAGGTTCTAATGACGGTCCTGATTTGTGTTGTAGCGTTGATGAGTGCGTCTCTTGCTGCTGCGAAGGGGCGTCCGGAGTATGACGCCGTAGGGGCCGACCAGGAGAACTACTTCAACGATGAGAGATCGGAATTGATAGTCGAGAACGGTCTCGATGGGTATTTGCGGAAGATTAACAATTACAGTGACTTCTCGGATGAGCTTTTTGCCAACACCGCTGGGATGCTTTACCCGGACCCATGCTTCCCCGGCTACATTTCCTCCATGGTCGCGTGCTGGACCGAGGCGACCTATACGTGGCAGATCGTCTTGCAGATGCAACCGGAAAGCGACCTGCATCTCTCCATCGCTCACTGCGTGATGGATTATGACGAAGACAGTCTATGGTCGACCCCCGCCGAGACAGGGCGCGCTATTTCTACTACGGGAGCGCCGGTTTTTTTCCTGAACGCCAATCCATCCATTACCGTGACGGCATATCCCGGCCCCTATGCAACTCCGGGTTTCACCAGCCCTTTCCATATGGAGGCTTACCTGGTTCCTCGGCTGACTACGACGGTCATGGATGACGCTTTGCTGATCGGAATGGCTCCGTGGGAAAGCGAACTGGTTCTGGTGCAGCCGAAAACCGGAAAGAAGAACAGTCTCCTGGAAACCACCTATAATCTCAAAATGGGGGATTACATCAGGGTCGAGATCGCGATCCCTTATAATAGTCCCGTGAATATCAGGTATGGGAAGGACAGCGTCATTGTCAGTTATATAGGGACGGTGGGAACGGAATACAGCACCGCCTCCTCGCAGTGAGGGCGGGCATTCAGACTGAATGTGGGCCGATAGCCTTGTTGCACATTGACATATGGGGAATTGTGTTAGCGCATAGAGGCGTCTCTGTGTTAGAAGGTATGAGCTTCATATGATATCATTGAGTACGTGTGACTTGTGCTAAACATTTAGAAGTTCTAGGCTGCATTGTGTTGAAATAATCTGGTAATACGTTTGTCTATTTAGATAAATAACAGGGATGAAGCAAATATGTAAATGCACCTTAGGACCGCGCCCGCAATGGTCGCCAGGATCATGCAATGCTGCACAAATTACTGATTGTAGACGACGAGCCTCAGATTGTCGCCACCTTGACGGATGTTTTAGAGTCCGATTATCTCAGGGTGTATGGCGCGTATGACGGCATCAGGGCGATCGAGATCATTCTCGAGGAACGGCCCGATATAGTCATCTCCGACCTGAACATGCCGAAATTGAGCGGCTGGGAGCTTTTTGAGGAAGCCAAGAGGTTGGGCTCTGATGCCACATTCATATTTATAACTGGATATGGCAGCATCCCGGATGCGGCGAACGCCGTCAAGAAAGGGGTGTTCGATTATGTTGAGAAGCCATTTAACGCCCAGCGAATCAAACAGGTTTTCAACGCCGCCATGGAGTATCACAAGACAGTGGCGGAAAACGAGGCGTTGAGGAGCAATCTGAGCAGCCTTCAGGGGGAGTATGCTCAGTTGCATGACATTCTGATGCGCTCGGCCAAAATCCGGTCCCTGAGCGATTTCGCGACGAACCTTACGAACGACGATTCTCCCAGGGAACTGCTCAAAAAGTTGTTGCGCGCATCCGTCGAGCTTACCGGGAGCAATAAAGGCTCCGTATTTCTCTACACCACATGGGAAAACTCGCTTAGCCTGGAGTTGGTGGATTCATGGCCTGGAGAGGAGTTTGGGGCGTCGAGGAAGGAATCTATGGGCTCCTTTCTGCCGGTTTCCCCAAGGTGGAGTTCTACAACGGTCCGGGGCGGGGTGCACGACAGATGGCCCATGAACATCGATGAGTTGATGCAGTACAACCTGACATGCTTCCAAAATTCGCTTACGATGCCGATAGAGGCTTCCCAAACCCTCAGGGGGGTTTTGTATCTTGAAGGGAAGACGTCTGGCGAAGGATACAGCGATGAGGACTTTATCAACGTGTCCCTGCTGGTGAAGAAGATTTCTGAAAAGCTTGAGGAAATCGAATTCCTGGATCAACGGTCCTTCTTCGCGAAAGACTCCGAAAAGCTCAAGAAGGAGTACAATCGGCTCCAGTTGCAGAAAGCGTCGCTCGAAAAGTCTTTCACGGTCCTGACCATTCTTGTCGACCGGAATTTTAAGATCCTGAAGGCGTCGGAGAAATTCAAGGAGCTGTTCTGCGCGCATTGCTCATCGTTGCCGGAGGTCCTGTGCGGCCACCCCCTGTGGTCAAAGCTCCTCGGGGGCTTGCACTCGGAGCTGAAAGAAGCTGTACGGAAGAATGAGATGTTTATCGGCGATGAGTTGCTGGATATTGAGGTCTTCGAGAAGCCGCGCCTTTTTAAGATTATGGCTGTGCCCCTGCCGGGAGGGGACGGAGAGGATGATCGCGGCTCATACCTCATCTTGCTCGAAGACATAACAGAATACGAAAACATCAAGAGGCGACTCCTCACGCTGGAGAACCTGTCGGTAATGGTGAAGTTTCTGGGGAGCATGGCGCATGATCTCAACAACCCCCTGGATGGCTTGAACCGTTTGCTGAAAATCCTGCAAAGCAAGGTGGGAGACGAAGTCGAAAGCGACTTTTTCGAGATGATCTATTCCGGCATACGAAGAATGGGGAACACCATTAGGCATTTTCTGGAGTGCACCAGGGATGCCATGGTGAAGACGACTTCGGCGCCCTTGGCGCAGTTGCTCGACGAGGTGCTGTTCATAATGTCGCCTGGCCTGGCGGACAAGAACATCCATGTACGGAAAGAGATAAAGACGTCCAACTCGAATGCAAATGTGCCAACCGATCTCTACAATGTGTTTATCAATATCGTTAAGAACGCTTTCGACGCCATGGCGGCCGATGGCGTGCTTTACATAAGCATTGCCGACAGCCAGGAGCCCAGCATGGTGGACGTCGTCTTTTCGGACACGGGTTGCGGCATACCTGAAGAGGTGATAAATGAAGTGATGACTCCATATTTCACCACGAAGAAGGATGGAATGGGCTTGGGGCTTTCCCTGTGCAGGAAGATCGTCACAGGGTTTGGCGGCAGGATAAGCGTGCGGAATCGCGAGGAGGGCGGCTGCGAGGTGGCGATCAACTTGAAAATCTAGCGCTTGACGCCTTGCATCCTTCTCGCAACGGCGTTGCTCCTTACACGTATTTTCCCGGTTCTTTAAGGGATCACTCTGCGAGCCCCCAAGTAACATCGCACCCAGTAATCCATGAATATGCTCTCTTCGCGCACCACGCCTCCCGAACTCGGGCAGTGTATGAATTCCCCGTTTCCCGTATATATTCCCACGTGGGAGGGGCCCCTTTGATAAATCTCAAAGAACACAAGGTCGCCCGCCCGCAGCTCATCCCTTGGGGCCTCGCGGCCAGCGCCGAATTGGTCAAAGGAGCGCCTGGGAATGACGATTCCCTCCTGACCGTACACCCAACTGGTGAAGCCCGAGCAGTCAAAGCCCGTGGAAGGAGAAACTCCTCCAGGTCTGTAAGGCGCCCCGAGTTGGGAGCGGGCAATGCGCACGATGTCTTTTGCTTGTGGTGGAGCCGCTCCTTCGCCTCGGAGCGTCCTGGCTCCGCCCCCGCATCCGTAAAGGGCGGAAATCGCGAGAAGCGCTATGAACCAGGAACTCCCACCGCGTAGCCTGTCCTTCATGCATGCTCCCTGCCGCTAGTGGTGGCTCAGCGCCCCGCGCACCGCCTCGGCGAGATCGCGGACGGTGGCTGGCTTCATGAGAAACCGCGTGATGCCGATGGCCTTTGCTTTTTCCTCGGTTATCTTCTCGCTAAATCCGGTGAGCAAGATAACCGGGATGCTGGGACGCACCCGGAGCACCTCCGCGGCCAGTTCTTCCCCCGTTATGTGAGGCATGGTGTAATCCGTAATGACGAGGTCGAAGGCAAAGGGGTTGGCTCTGAACAACTTGATGCCTTCGGTGCTGTCGGTGAGAGCCGTCACGTCGTATCCGAGATGCTCCAGGATGTTTTTGCCGAGTTCAGCCAGGATCTTCTCGTCGTCGAGGAAGAGAACGCGTTCGTCGCCTCGAGGGAGCGCCGCTTCCGTTTCGCAAGTGGATTCTAAACTTTCCTGGGCTTTAGGCAAAATAATCCGGAAAGAAGAGCCCTCGCCCGGTTGGCTTCGAACGCTTATCGCTCCGGCGTGGCGCTTCACGATTCCGTGCACGACCGCCAGTCCCAGGCCGCTTCCCTTTCCCACGGGCTTGGTGGTGAAATAGGGGTCGAAGATTTTCGCAACGATGTCGGCGTCCATTCCCCGGCCTGTGTCGTTTATGGTTATCTGGATGTAGGGACCTGGCCTGACGTCTCCGAATCCGCTCCATGCCGGCGAAGGAAGTTCAATATCGTCTATCCGGATTTCCAGGGACCCTCCGTTTTCCTCCATGGCATGAGCGGCGTTGGTGCACAAATTAATGAGGATCTGGTGGATCTGCGTCGGATCGGCGAGGGTTAAGGCGCGTTCCAAACGGATGTCCCGCCGGATCTCTATCGTCGCGGGAAGGGTGGCGCGCATGAAGTTAAGCGCTTCCTCAACGGCAGTGCAGATGTCGACGGGCGTTCTTTCCTCCTCTCCTCGGAACCGGCTGAATATAAGAATCTGCTTCACCAAGTCTTTGGCCCGGAGCGCCGCGTTGAGGATCTGCTGGCAACCGCGCCGTGGGTTATTGCCGTTTCCCGAATCCATGCTGCGTAGAATGAGCTCCGAGTTCCCGATAATAGCCGCAAGGATGTTATTGAAATCGTGTGCTATTCCTCCAGCCAAGGTGCCGATCGCCTCCATTTTCTGGGCCTGGTGGAGTTGAGCCTCGATCGCCCGCTTCTCCTCCGCCATGCGTTTGCGGCCTGTGATGTCACGCATGAGCACTTGAACCGCGGGGCTTCCCAGAAAGTGGATGCGCATTTCGACTGCTTCGACGTCTATTCGGCTGCCGTCCAGTTGAACCATTTTTCGCTCGGTGAGAGGAGCCGCGCTTCCGCCTTCCTTCTGGATGCGCTCTTGCTCCATCGCAGCGTTCCTATATTCAGGGGCTATGAAATGGATCATTGACTTGCCGATAATTTCGGTTGGAGTGGACGCTCCAAGCAGGCTCGCTCCAGCGGGGTTGATGTAGATGCAAATGCCATCCCGGTGGACGGCCACTGCTTCAGGGGAGGATTCCACAAGGGAGCGGTAGCGCTCCTCGCTTTCCCGCAATGCCTGCTCTGCGAGCGCCCGGTCCGTAATATCTTCGCCGATGCTGGTTCCGCCAATCACTGTTCCCGCGGTGTCCCGAAAGAGCGTATTGTTCCAGGAAATAAGACGCTTCTTGCCGTGTTTCGTGAGGATAACATTTTGGGTGTGCGCTCTTATTGCTCCAGCGAGCATCTTTTCGCGGAAAACTTTCCTGAGCTTGTCCCCCGTCTCGGCTGGAAGAAAAAAGTCGAACCAAATATTTCCAATCACCTCTTCCCTGGCAAAGCCCGTCACCTCCAGCAGATAGTCGTTGCAGAAAGTCATGCGCCCCTCGGGGTCCACCGTGACCGCAAGGAGATGGACGGTTTCGAGAATCTCCCGAAATCGTTTTTCGGATTCGAGCAGGGCGGCTTCGGCTTCTTTCCTGTCCGTTATGTCTTGCATGACGCCCACGATAAATCTTGCGCCCGAGTTGTCGGTGTAGAGGCTCTTTTTGATCACGACGGTTCTCGTTCTTTCCTTTCCCTCGGTGATCTCAACCTCTCTTACGCTCGCCTCGCCGGTTTGGAGTACGTTCTCATCATGGCTGGAGAATATGCTGGCTTCTTCCATGGAAAACAAATCGCGGGAAGTCTTGCCGGTGACGCTTGATCGCTGCACTCCCGCGAGCCGGCATCCGGCTTCATTCATCATTACTATCCTGCGGTCTTCGTCCTTGACGAAAATTGGATCGCTTATGGAATCGATGATTTTCTCCAAGAAATCCTTCGAGGCGTTGACTGCCTCCCTGGCGTTGCGTATTTCCGTCACGTCTCTTCCGACGGACTGGACTTCGATAACTTTTCCTCTCTCGTCGAATATTGCAAGGTCCGTCCAGTGGACCCATCGGCGCCCCTCTGCTCCGTTTTCTTCATGGGCCAGAGGGATTCCGTCCTCATGGGCGGCGGCTGGCGCATCCGACCGGAAAAGCTCGAGGCGCTTCGCCGCGGTTTCGCGGCTGACCCCCAATATCTGACTCCAGAAGTCGGCGCCTAACAGTTCCTCCTCTTTCTTATTGAAATAGCGGCAACACGCTTGGTTTACGAAAGTGATGGCCCCATCGGGACGGAACCTGACAATGAGGTCGGTCTGATTCTCGATGATGGCCCGATGCCTTGCTTCGCTCGCTTCGAGCGCCCGTTCCGCGGTGGAGCGCTCACTAGCCTCCCTTTGGATTCTTTCCAGGAAGTTATTGAAATGCGCCGTCAGTTGCCCGATCTCATCCAGGGAGGTCACCGGCAGGCGGAAAGAGCGGTCTTTCGCTGCACGGGTTTCAAACGCCTCCACGAGGCGGCGCAACGGTCTGGTTATTCTGGAGCTGACAAGGAGCGATATTGCGAGTATGAGGAGGATGCTCGTCGCAATTGCGAGCAGCATGATATTGCGCATCTTCAAAACGGGAGAAATGAATTCATCCACGTAGGAGGATGATCCTACAATCCAGTCGTATTCAGGAATATAATCGAAAATGACCAGTTTCTTGCGAAAGCTCGTTTCCCCAGGATTCTTCCAGTTGTACACCAGCTTGCCGCGTTTCATCTCGCAAAGTTCACGGACAAATGTACGGCCTTCTTCGTCGGTTATATGGAGCAGGTTGCCCTCGAGGTAGGGGTGAACGAGGACGTTGCCCTTGCTGTCGAGGATGTAGCAATATCCGCTCTCGCCAAAGGTGTTCGACTGGACGGCTTCTCTGAAGCACTCCATGTCGATCAACTGGAGGAATTCATCCTTGTAGGATGACGCGGCGATTACCCATTGCCATGGCTCGAAGAAGGTGAGGTACATGGATTTTTCCCTTGGACCGGCGTCGTCGGGGTTCTTCCAAGTGTATTCCATGTATCCTTCCTTAAGGAGCGCTCCCTTCTGGACAAAATCAAACCCCGAGACGTCCGCGCCTTCCATCTTGGGATGCGCGGCCAAGAGTATGGAGCGGGGTGCGTCCCGAATGTCCCATGCAAATATATATCCGGTTTTCCCGATCCTCTGGGAGAGCAAGTCGGCGGCGGCCATTCTTTTCGCTTCCAGCTCCGAAAGTTCGCCGGAGAGTTGCTTGCTGTAGCAGCGTTCTACAATTTGCCGGTTGCTGTATGCTATGGCCCGCAGATGGCTCTTGATCGAGGCAGCGGTCGTCGTCCGCACCATGTTTACAATGAGGCGGGTGGAGCGGGCGAGTTCTCTTTCCGCCCCGTTCTCCAGGGAGTTGCGGAGCAACGACCCAAGGGTCATGGTCCCCAGCATGGTCGTCATCAAAAGGACAGCCGTGTAGGCTAGGAAAAGCTTGTAGCGAATCCGAAGGCTTGAGAAAAAATCTGTCAAAGGCATCCGTGGCTCCTTCCCGGGGCCGCGCCGGGACTCTGTGCAGGAGTTTGAAACTTCGAAAGATTATGACGTCGGTTGTCCCTGTCTGGAGACGCTGCAAGCCAACCGGAATTCGAGAGCACAAAGAAATCCGTTCATCCGGGCGAAGGAATAGACTGGGTGGAATCCGCTTAATCGCGGTTTTCCAGATAGCGAAAACGACGATGATATCAGAGATCTTGTTTTTTGATTGAACTATAAATTTTAGCACGCTTTTGCCCCTATTGACAGTATTTTTTGGATTTTTCCGCCTTTCAGATGAGGCAAAATCTTCCGCGAACGCTTTTGATTCAAACTATAGCGTTTTCGCCTAAATCCCTGGACAGGGATGAAGAAAGATCGGCTTTTCCCGGAGCGCTTCCTAATGACGAATAAAGTGGATATAATAATATAATAGAAAGTCTGGACCATTTGGATGGAGCGCTTCGGGGAAGGGGGAGCCGGTCTGCAAGGCGACGTGGTTCACCTTGCGAAGTCGATTCGTGCAACCGCCTTTTCCTGGAATTTTAGCGAAAGAAAGGGATTCAAATGAGCAGAATTTTTTTTGTCGCGACTGTCGTTTTGCTGCTCGTCGGTTGCGCTGCGCCGCGACCGATGGTCTATCCCAACCAGTACTACATCCGGGTTGGCGATGCTCAGGCGCAGAGGGATATAGCCGATTGCATGTGGATGGCCGATCAGTACATCCGCGAAAATCCGGCTGCCGATGTGGCTCAGAGCACGCTTATTGGTGGTGGGGCCGGAGCGGCCATCGGAGCGGTGGGCGGGGCCATTTCGGGCTCCGCGGGCAAGGGCGCTGCCATTGGAGCTGCAACGGGAGCCACGGCAGGCCTGCTCGGAGGATTGCTGGGGTCGTCTCAGCCTTCCGAGGTGTATAAGAATTACGTGGACAGGTGCCTGGCTGAAAAAGGCTACGAGCCCATGGGCTGGCGATAAGACGGCTGTGCGCCGCTAAAGGGAAGGCTGAGCCTTTGCATTTCAAGTGGGCGTCCCCGTCAGGCAGCGGGCCCGGGTGCATGGACTTTTCCGCCTCTAGCGCGACGCAGATGCGATTGCCGTTCCCATGTCCTCGATGAATTTCGACCATTCTTTGAAGAGGTGGTGGGCTTCGTCGATGGATAGAGAAACGAAACGAACGGTTGCGCCTGGACGCGCTTGGGCGACTTTGAAGAGGTCGGGAGTGATGACGGTCGCAATTTTTGTGTAGCCTCCGATGGTCTGCTCCATCATGAGGATGATAGGCTGGCCGTTGGGCGGAATCTGAATATTTCCAGGCATGCTGGCTTCCGAAATGATGCTTTGCGGGGCTCCGGAGTCCCTGGCAATGACCGGGCCGCTCAGACGGCATCCCATGCGATCTGCCTGCGTGGCGACGGTGTAGGCGGAGGAGAAAAACATACCGGCGTTTTCTCGAAAATAGTCGTCCTGTGGTCCCGGAACGGCTCGAAGGAGGATATCGTCGGAGAAGAGGGGAATCCAGGGAAGTCGCCGGGGCCTTCGAAGCAACTTTCCGTCGCCACGCGATAGGACGTCTCCCCGGCGCAGTGCGCGTCCAGCCATTCCTCCGATTCCTCCGCTTACGTAGGTGGACCTGCTTCCCATCACAATGGGGGCGTCAATGCCGCCCGTTGCGCTAAGATACGCCCGGCACCCGGTCGCCGCCTGTCCTATGCGAATGATGCTTCCTGCATGCACGCGCACGGATCGCCACATGGGGAAAACCGCTCCGTCCAGGGTTCGGTCCATGTCCGCTCCCGTGAGAGCTATGTCGGCATCGCAAAGCGTTTCCAGGGTTGGTCCCATGAAGGTGATTTCAAGCGCCGCCGCGCCTGGATCGTTTCCCGCCAGCAGATTGGCGGCTCGGAAGGCGTAAGGGTCCATCGCGCCGGATGCCGGGACCCCCATGCGCAGGTGCGCGAATCGCCCCCTATCCTGCACGGTCGTGCAGGGGCCTGGATCGATGACTCGAAAGAGGTCGCTCACGCCTTTTCCCTCCGGTAGATTTCCTCGAAGTCCTCCGCTGATATGGAAGTGAATCGGATGCTATCCCCTGCATCGTACAGGAAGGGCTCGGGGCGCTCCGGAGCAAAGAGCCGAAGCGGCGTGCGACCGATGATGCGCCAGCCTCCAGGGCTGTTCAGGGGATAGACCCCCGTTTGCGACTCGGCGATGCCGACGGACCCCGCTGGGACCATGGCGCGGGGAGATTCCAGGCGTGGCGCGAAAAGCCTCGAATCCAGCCCCCCGAGGTAGCAAAATCCTGGTGCAAAGCCGATAGCGTAGATATGGTAAGAAGGGGTGGCGTGGAGGGCTATAATCTCTTGTATGGTTAGCCCGCTCGTCTCGGCGACAAAGCCGATATCGGGTCCATAACGTCCGCTGTAGCAAACGGGAACCTCCACGGTGCGAGGACTGGGAATCCAGCCGGGCGCCGAGGAGATTTCCTCGAGGCGCAATATTGCGGATTCCAGTTCGGAAAGCGTGGTGAGCAGCGGATTGTAGATTACGGCCACCGAGCAGTAAGAGGGGAGAGCGTCTTCCACCCCCGCTGGAGGGCGCTTTCGCAGACGCGCGGCGGTGGCGTGGACCTTGCGGTTCACCTCCAGATTGACGCCTTCGCCATATTCGACGAGCAGCATTTTATCTCCGCTTATGCGGAATTTGGGCCTGCTGAAGAGTTTTCCTGCCATAGTCGCTTCTTGCGCGCCACCTGCCTGATGTGGGCCCGGCAATCCCGATTGCCGGGCGAAATCAGCGCAGAGAACTTTCGATGACATCCTCCATGGGGCGCAGGAGCACGCCCGCGGAATCCAGGGCGGCGCGGATGGCCCTGGCGCTTTCGAGGGCTATGGGGGAGTCGCCATGGATGCATAGCGTGTGCGCCTTAATGGGGATGAAGGCCCCGTCAAGCGTTGCGGTTTGACCTTCGACGGCCATTTGCACGGCCCGTTCCGCCACACGCTCGGGATCGCGGATGACGGCCCCGGCCTCCCCACGGGGCGCCAATGCGCCGTCAGGAGTGTAGGCGCGGTCCGGAAACGCTTCAAAAGCGATGCGAACTCCTGTTTCCCCGCTCGCCTTCGCCAGGAGTTCCGCGTGCTTCCCGGCGAGCGTCACCAGAATGAGACTCGAGTCTACGGATGCCGTTGCCTCGGCGATGGCCCGGAAAAGCTCCGGGTTGGCGGCGCTCATGTTATAAAGAGCGCCGTGCGGCTTCACGTGTCGCAGCCTCACTCCGCAGGCTGCGCAGAATGCCTGGATGGCCCCGATCTGGTAGATCACGTAACTCCTGATCTCCTCGGCGGAGCACTCCATGACGCGCCGCCCGAAGCCCATGAGATCGGGGAATCCTGGATGGGCTCCGATCGCCGCGCCATGGCGCGCGGCGAGCATCACCGTGCGGCGCAGCGTCATGGGGTCGCCTGCATGGAAGCCGCACGCGATGTTGGCGGACGTGATATAAGGCATAATTTCCCCGTCCGCCCCCATGCGGCATGCGCCGAAGGATTCCCCCATATCACAGTTCACGTCTATCGTTGCGGCCATGCGTCCGTCTCTCCTAGCGTCGGGGTGATTAGCGTAAACAACCGGCTAAAAGTCATCGTCCTTGTGGAAAGAGATGCTTTGCTCCGGGTCGGCTTCATTGCCGGCTCTCTCCCTGCTGGAAGACTTCGCGGGACCAGTCGCGGCCTTCGGGCTCCCGCCGTAAGATTCTGGGAGGGCTCTCCTTTCTTCGCCGCTCTCGATCTGCGGAGAGGCCTGCCGGTTGGAGCCAGCCGGCGCCCCGAGAAGCAGCGGCTCCGATTGCTGGCGGCCGCGGACAAGGGTTTGCAGGCGTCCGAGGAAGCCTCCGAGTTGCTCCGCGAGGGCGTTTAATTCATAAGATGCAGCAGCGGATTGCTCGGCATTGGCCGCGTTTTGCTGTGTGACCTGATCGATGTTGGACATGGCTCTGTTTAGCTGCTCAATTCCCTGCGCCTGTTCGCCCGATGCGGCTGCGATCTCGGAAACCAGTCCCCCGAGCTCTTTCATGCCCTTGACTGCTTTCTGAAAGGCTCCAGCCGCTCTGGTCGCCATCTGCGCCCCCTTCTGAACCGTACCCGCAGATTCGTCGATGAGGGCCGCGGTGTCTCGCGCGGCTTGGGCAGCTCGCAGGGACAGGTTGCGCACCTCTCCCGCCACCACTGAGAACCCGGCCCCCGCCTCTCCGGCTCTCGCGGCTTCGATGGCGGCGTTCAGCGCGAGGAGATTCGTCTGGAAGGCGATTTCATCGATAGACTTGACGACCTTTTGCGTTTGCTCGCTGGTGCGCGCTATTTCCGCCATGGCGCGACCGAGTTCCTCCATGGTCCTTTGCGCCTCCTCCACGGTTTTGGCTGTTTCGGCCATGCCTGTGTTGGCCTGCGCGGCGTTGTGGGCGT
>CALFXO010000117.1 GCA_937958025.1 uncultured Syntrophobacteraceae bacterium | reverse complement strand
ATACCCGTTAAGGTTTGAATGTTTTGATTCGGGGAGCTTATCCCGTTACAGGAGCGGCATCATGTCGCGGCTGGAAGCCGCTCCTACGGGGGGGTGTCCATGGGGGATCGTCCACGGGGCATGGTCCATGGGGGAGTGTTGTCCGTGGAGGGATCATCCACGGGGCACGGTCCACAGGGGAGTGGCCGTGGGGGATTGTCCATACCGCATGGCCCACGGGGCATGGTCCAGGCGCTGGATCGGTGAGCTTCCGGATCGATTCCGATTCCAAGCCATTGGGGCGTCGGCATTAAGGAGAAAATGGCGCACAACTTGCTTGTCAAGCTATACGTCCGCATCTCTTATTGCACAAACGGGTCAGAATCGGAACAACGAGGGAGGAAGCTTTTATGAATGCCTTGACCCTGGTCTTCGCCGCGTTATGCGTCTTTGCCCTGGCCTATCGGTTTTACGGCTATTTCATCGCCGACAGGGTGCTCGCGCTCGATTCCACGAGGCCCACGCCGGCTGTCGCCATGGAAGACGGGCACGACTACCACGAGACGAACAAGTACGTGCTCTTCGGGCACCACTTCGCCGCGATTGCCGCAGCAGGTCCGCTTCTCGGGCCGGTGCTGGCCGCTCAATTCGGCTACCTCCCCGGCGCCCTCTGGATCATCATCGGCGCGGTGGTCGCGGGGGCGGTCCACGACATGGTGATCCTCTTCGCCTCCGTGAGGCACAAGGGAAAGAGTCTCTCGCTCATCGCCGAACTGGAGATAGGAAAGCGGGCGGGGGCTATTGCTTCGCTCGCCATCCTCTTTATCCTTATCCTGACCCTCGCGGGGCTTTCCATCGCTGTCGTAAACGCCATGTGCAACAGTCCGTGGGGCAGCTACACCGTCATTTGCACCATTCCGATAGCCCTCATCATGGGCGTCTACACGCATATCGTCAGGCCGGGGGACGTGAAGGGCGGGAGCGCGATCGGCGTCGCTCTTCTTTTCCTGGTCATCGTCACGGGCCCCTACGTGGCCGCGAACCCCACGCTTGCCGCTATATTCACCCTCACCAAGCCTCAGCTTTCGATCTTCATTCCGCTGTACGGCTTCGTGGCTTCGACGCTTCCCGTATGGCTGCTGCTCTGCCCGAGGGACTACCTCTCGACGTACCTGAAGCTCGGAACGATCGCCGCCCTTGCAGTTGGAATCCTCGTCGTGCATCCCCAACTGAACATGGACGCGGTGACGAAATTCACCGGGGGCGGCGGTCCGATCATTCCCGGCAGCCTCTTTCCCTTCCTCTTTATAACCATCGCCTGCGGGGCGCTCTCGGGCTTTCACGCGATCATCGGCTCCGGAACCACCCCCAAGATGATCGCCAACGAGAGAGACATTCTCTTCGTGGGGTATGGCGCGATGCTCGTCGAGGGCTTCGTGGCGATTATGGCCCTCATTGCCGCCTGCGTGCTCGTTCCCGCCGATTATTTCGCGATCAACGCCTCCCCCACAGCCTACCAGGCCCTCGGCATGACGCCCGCGCGCCTGCCGGAGCTGTCGGCGGCCATTGGGGAGAGCCTCCAGGGGAGGCCCGGCGGGGGCGTGTCCCTCGCGGTGGGCATGGCGTATATCTTTTCCTCCATCCCGTTGATGAAGGAACTCATGGCGTACTGGTACCACTTCATCATTATGTTCGAAGCCGTCTTCATCCTGACCGCCGTGGACACGGGAACCAGGGTGGGAAGGTACATGGTCCAGGAGATGATCGGGAAGGTCGTGCCGAAGTTCAGCGAGAAGAAGTGGATGCCGGGCATCGTCATCACGGGGCTTCTCTTCACCTTCGCCTGGGGATGGCTCGTCTACACGGGGGACATCGCCACCATATGGCCCCTTTTCGGCATGAGCAACCAGCTTCTCGCCACGTGCGCGCTCATCGTCGGGACGACCATGCTCCTGCGCATGGGGAAAGCCAAGTATGTTTGGGCGACGGCGGTCCCGGGGCTCTTCATGGCCCCGGTGACCATGGCGGCGGGCTACTTCAACGTGGTGGACAATTTCCTTCCCAAGGGACTTTACCTTCTGGCCACTCTATCCGTGGCGCTCATGGTCCTCATGACCTTTGTCTTTGTCGATGCCTTCATAATGTGGGGCCGGCTGACGCGGGTCCAGGGCGGGGCCGTCGGGGAGCGGGTCGCGGCCGCTTTCGAGAACACGATCGAATAGCGCGCCTTCCCGTGGCGCCGCCGGGAGTTGCGGGGCAGTCCTGGCTCCGATTCAGGAGAGCTGGCCGGAGGGGATGCATTCGCGGAGGTAGCGGAAGAGCGAACGCGAGGATTTGGGGGGCTTTTCGGCGTCGCGCTCCTTGCGGGCGTTGGCCGTCAACTGGCGGAGGCGCTGGCGATCGAGCGCGGGGTGTTCCGCGACGAGGGATTCGAGGAGTGCGTCGTCTCCGGAGATGAGGGCGTCGCGCAGGGCTTCGAGCTTTTTGAAATGGCGGGCCTCGCCTTTCTGGCCGCCGTCGATTTCGTCCAGGGCGCGCTGGATGGGTTCGGGGTCCGCTTCGCGCATGACGGCGCCAATGTGCTGGATCTGCCGGCGCAGGGCTTCGCGGCTATGGATGGTCTTGGCGAAGGCAATCGCCTGCCGGAGCTCGTCGGACATTTCGATTTTGGCAAGCTGCGTGGCGGGAAGCTCCACGAGCCGGGCGCCCAGCTCCTGAAGGGCGAGCATTTCCTTCTTCACCCGCGTTTTGCTCGTCCGGGGCAAGTCCGAATCCGGGGCGCGCGGGTTAAGGTCGATTTCAGCGTCGGGACCCCACAAGGCCGGGGGCTTTCTTGGACTATCGTGCATGACTAACTCCCCTGCCCTTCCCCCGGCGCGCCGGCGGCGCTTTCCATGCGGGTGCGCTCCTCCACGAGGTGTTCGAGGAGTTGGTGGAACGGCCAGTCGATCGAGTGCTCCGTCACCATAGCATAGATGGGCCGGGGCAATCCCGCTTCTTTTTTAAAGAGATTCAAGAGGATGAACACGCCCTTCTGGGGGATGTTGTAGAATAGAAGGACCTTCTCGTCCGAATCCAAGGGGGCGAGGGAACCGTCGGGGTCAGCGGCTTTTCCGGCTTCACCCACGCCGTCGATGATGGAGCGGAGGGTGAGGCAGCCCTGCGTCTTTTCGATATCGTGGGCAGGGGGAGCGCCTATTTCCTTCAGGAGGGCGTCCAGCCTGCTTTTTTCTTCCCGCGAGTAGCTCCAGCAGAGGAGTCTCGGCTCCTTATCCATGTGTTGCAGCAGTCCTTCCCGAAGCACGAGGCCCCTAAAAGGTTGATATAGCATTGATATGACAATGGCCGGACGTTCGATGGGGGCGAGCCGTCTTCTTGCGACCGAAGCACGATCAAAGTGCATCCGGATGCGCTTTTTGGGGATAGTACAACAATTTTAGGGGAATGGCTATGGGGATGATCTACCAATTCTCTCAGGACCGTCCCGCCAGCTCGCGAAGTTTTCCGCGGAGATAGCAAAAGCTTGGAGATTTGTTGTTTTCCACATCCATATTCCTGGCAATCTTCTCGGCCCAAATCGCTTTTTCCGCGCCAACGGCCTGCCAGCCCTGGGCAGACAACTTTTTGCGGCCACCGGGATATAAAGCATCCGCCAACAGCTCCCAAGTTCCACATATGGAATCGTTTGCGTAGGAAGCCAAGATGTTGTCTTTCGCCTTGGGATAAGCCGTTTTGATTGCAGGGATATCACCCAGGCACCATGCCTCTCCTTCTTCGATGGCGATACAGAAACGGGTCGCAGGCTGCGGGTCGCAGGCATGCAGGATATCAAAAAGCTCCTCCCTAAAGGCGCGAAGGCACTTATCGTCCAGATCGCAAACCAGGATTACGGCAGCGCGATAATCTGCCGGATGAGCGGCAAAGGTTTTGCCATAGCCTCGAAGCAGTTTGGGAAGTTGATCCAGAAGAATGCGCCTGCTCGGATCGGCTTGACCGCGAAGGTCTTTTGGAATGCGCCCAATGCCTTTATAGGAATGGACCTTAAAGGTGTGGGCAGGGTTGCTCCCAAGGATTTTCGGGACCAGGATGTCGAGGGCTTTCTTGCCGGACTGGTCTTCGACGAGTATCTCAAAATGCATCGTCTTACCTCGCATCCAAATAATCGCTGTACCACAGTCCTCCAAGAGGAAGCCCCTGCTCCACCAGGTTCTTCACTATCGGATCGGCGTCGGCCCGCCGGATCGTGGCAAAGCCGTCCTCTCCCTTTTCCAGAATCCAAACCTCATCCGGCTGGAGAGCGTCGACGAAATAAGGCTGGTGCGTCGTGATAAACACCTGAGAGCCTCCCTTGCGCCCGCTGGCATGCTCCCGGAATTCTTTCGCCAGCGCCTCAAGCAGCTTGTGATAGAGGCCATTTTCCGGCTCTTCAATGCAAAGGAAAGGAGGGGGCGAAGGGTCTTCCAGCAGGAGCAGATAGGCGAAGACCTTCAATGTGCCGTCAGACATTTGCTGCGCATAGAACGGGTCATGGAAGCCTTTGTCATTGAATCGGAGCAGAAGCCTTCCGTCAGGGGTCTTTTCCGTGTCTATTGTATCTATTCCGGGGATTTTCTCCGCGATGCGACCGAGAATGGACTTGAAACGCTTCGGATGCTCACGTTCAATAAACTGCACAACATTCCCCAGGTTGTCTCCGTGGATATTCAGGTGCTTTTGGGGACCGGCCAGAGGCAAGCTTCGAGCGGCGTCGGGAGTAAAATAGCTCAGATACCATCCTTCTATGAATCGCCGGAATGCTGAAATCCTGGGGTGCTGCTTAAGCGCCCCGAGCGTGGCGATGCCCAGTTTTCTCCCATCCTCGAGCTCAACAGCCTCCGTTTCCTTGCTTTCTTCTACAAGGATAGACTTAATTAGCCTGTCAAAGTCTGAAGATTCCTCCTCTTCGCTTACCTTGCGCCCTTCCTTTTCTCCTTTCCATGCCACGCCCTTGCCGTCGTTCAAGAGCAGGAAGGTGAAAGGCCGCCCGTGCTTTTGCTTATAACGTCGTTGCCTGAGCCGCTCTCTTTGGACATAAGGCCGCCCCGCATCGTCGAGTTCTATGGCCAGTTCGTAAGTAATAGGCCGAGCACTCCCTTCCTCTCTATAATACACTTCAAATTCCAGAGGGCCGCTTTGCCCCTGGGAGCGAATCCTTTTAAATCCGCCCCGCCCACGTGCGTCACAAGCCTCTTCAACGCCGTTTTTCAAGCAATCCGCAAGAAACCCGAAGGCATCGAACAGAGTGCTCTTTCCGACGCCGTTCTTTCCGATAACGGCCGTCATGGGGGTCAAGGGCGCATCCTTTGGCAAATTCCATAACTTACCAAGAGTCACATCTCTAAGAACCCGAAAGTTCTTCACTCGAAAGCCCTCTATCTTTGCCATCAACTGTCTCCGGTCCTAGCCGCTGATTGGCCAATCGCATCACTCCGTTCGGAAACTCTTCCCAGCCTTTGCCCGGTATGTTCCCGGTTCACCCGAACAGCGCACCTTCAAGCATTGAAAAGGAAAGCGGACACGGCGATCATTTTGTCCACCTTTCGACTACAGCCGCCAGTGAATCAACAGATAAGACCCCTTCTCTTCCGCGCCAAGGGTCATACGCCAAGATACTACAGAAATTTCCGGGAAATTGCCATGGAACGGGAGGTTTTTTCAGTTTCACAAGGAAGGGAAGCAAAACAAACTATTAGTTGTCACACACTACAAATCCTTTGAACATCCCACCACAAGCGCGGCATCAGCGGGCATTCTCCAAAAAACCACATATTTTCCCCTGTAATTTCCATTCATTTCCCTTAAGGCCCCCCAGAAACAAAGAAACCCAAACCGTACGAGCAGTAATTTTTAGTTGACAATAATCCATTTTTAATATATTACAAAAACAACTAAAAAATGACGCAAGAGATCATAACAAGCCTGGGGCGACAAAAGGGGAAAACATGAGCACTCCAAGACAGAAGCCACAACATAAAGCTAACAAGACAACATCAGCAACGATTAGTGAGCGGGGGCAGGTTGTCGAGGCGATTATGGAGATCGGGAAGAGGCAACGCGAGCTTGACTTGTTGCAGGCGAGCATGAGCGAGGGGATTGCCGAGGTCAAGGGGCGGCATGAGCGGGAGGCGGCCCCTCATGCGGAAGCCGTTCGGACGCTTACGAAAGATGTGCGGGAATAGTGCGAGGCGCATCGGGAAGAGTTGACGGAGGGCGGGAGGATCAAGCGGGTGCGGATGGGTTCGGGGGACGTGCGGTGGCGGATGCGTCCGCCAAAAGTTTCCATCCGGGGAGCGGATGAGGTCATGCGGGCATTGAAGAGCCTGGGGCTGGAGCGATTCATCCGGGTGAAGGAGGAGATCAACAAGGACGCCATTCTGAACGAGGCGGACGCGGTGCAGTGCATTCAGGGAGTCAGCATCTCGCAGGAGGAGGATTTCGTGATCGAGCCGCACGGGAGAGAGTCGGCGGGGCTGGGGATGTAAGACAATTTTTTATTTGTAAGGAGCAAGGGCGAGGGAGCGAGGGGCGCGGCAAGGACCCGAATGACCAGAAGGGGGTTGCGATGGGGGGACTGGAGTTGAAACAAATCGTGGATATGGCGTCGAGTTTCGGGATTCCGGGGATCGTGCTCATCCTCTGGCACTTCAGCGAGAAGTCCCACGAGAGGGCGCTGCGGGCGTACCGGGACGACATGCAGCGGACGCTCGCCCAATACCACGAGGAGATGATCGAGCAACGGCGGATGTACGAGAACAATGTGGAGTTGGTGAAGGAATGCCTGGAGACTTCGCGGACGCTCAAGGACGTGATCGTGCTCAACACCCAGGCGCTCACCAGCCTCAAGGAGAGCGTCGAGAAAAACCAGTTCTGCCCGATGGTCCGGTTGCAGAAGGAGGCGGTCGGGGTGGTGCGGCTGGCCGAGCGGGCGTAGGTCGTGGGGCGTAGGTCGTGGGCCGCGATTTTATTGGGGTTCGCGTTCGCTCACCCCAATCTGCAGTGGAGCATTGAGACGTGACTGACAGCCCAGGGGCGTCGGTGAAGGACGCGCAACACCCGACAAGCGCACAGGGAGAGGAGGGGCGGAAAATGGCGGAGGGGCGGGAGGATGTGGACGAGAAGAAGGCCGAGGAACTGTATGTCACGGAGGGGCTATCCATTCGGCAGGTGCACGAGGCGACGAAGACGCCTCTTCGGACGGTTCAGCGCTGGTCCTGCAAGGGCGCGTGGGTGGAGAAGCGGAAGCGCCGCCAGGAAATTCTCTGCGAGATAAACAACAAAAAATTGTTACTACAAAAGGAGCTGATCCAGAAGGCGCTCGACACGCTCGACCCCAAGGCGGCCAACGCCGCCTACAAGTGGATCGTCGAGGAGCGGCGGGCGTCGGGGAGAAGCGGGGGCGGCGACGGGGCGAAGGCGCGAGAGATCGACCGTCCGGCGCTATTCCTCGAGCACTTGCAGTTTGTCGCCGAGACGCTCAAGGAGCGGGACCCCGAAGCGCTGAAGGCGATCGCGAGTAACTACGACGCCATCATCGCGAGGTTCAAGGAGCAGAACGAAGGGCGGAGCGGAGACGCCGCCTGACGGATCGGAATGGAGGAACCTCGGGAGGGAGCAACGTTTTATGTCGCGGCTGGAAGCCGCTCCTACAAGAGTCTGATTTTCAATCCGCAACGATTATGGAAGCTTAAGTCAACATTACATTTTGAGCCAACGACATTTGGGCGGCATGACGAGTGGGCATGAAGAAAGAGCGTGAGGGCGGCGCGAGGAGACGGCATGAAAAGGCGTCCCGATTTGACGGAGCGCGGGTTCGACGAGTGGGCGGAGCGTCTTGGGGGCTGGGTGCGGGAATCGGTGTCGCCCTTCGCGAACGATTCGCCGCAAAGGAGGGCGGAGCGCATCGCGAGAGGAAGGGGCGACAAGATTTTCTTTATGAAGACCTATCTGCCGCACTATTTCCACGCGGATTTCGCGGAGTTCCACGCGGAGTGGGCGGCGCTAGGCGACGCGCGGGACGAGTGCGTATTCGTGGCCGCGCCGCGCGAGCACGCGAAATCGACCTTCTTTACCTTCGGGGACCCGCTGCACGACATCTGCTACGGGCTGCGGCGTTTCATCCTCATCATATCGGACGCGAACGACCAGGCGACGGGCTTCGTGCTGCCGATACGGGCGGAGCTCGAGGAGAACCCGCGCATACGGCACGATTTCGGGGACCTGCGCGGGCCGTTGTGGACGCGGAGCGATTTCACGACGGCGGGGGCTACGGGGGGCGAAGCAATCCATGGGGATGCGGATTACACCGCCACCCCTCTAACTTCCGAAATCCAAAATCCGATCTCCGTCCGAGTATTGGGGAGGGGGCGCGGCGAGAAGGTCCGAGGGCTCAAGCACCGGCAGCACCGCCCGGACAAGGCGATAGTGGACGACTTCGAGAACGACATGAACGTCCAGAACCCGAGGCTCGTGAAGGCGGGGAAGGACTGGCTGACGCGGGCGGTCATCGGGTCGCTCGGAGCGGGGTTCTGCTTCGTGATGGTGGGAAACATCTTCCACCCGAGGTCCATCCTCGCGCAGTTCATGGCGGAGGAGGACGAGGAGGGGAAGCCGCTCTACACGTCGCGGGTGCACCGGGCCATCGTGGAGGAGGGCGGAGAGGGGGAGCGGCCGCTCTGGCCGGCGGCGTGGCCGATGGAGCGGCTGCTCGGGAAGCGGCGGAGCATGGGGAGCGTCGCCTTCAACGCCGAGATGATGAACCGGACCGTGGCGGAGGACAGCCCCTTCCGGGAAGAGTGGCTGCGGTATTACGACCGCGAGGAGACGGGTCTGCCTCAGATGCGGGTCGCGACCTTCGTGGACCCGAGCGCGCGGTCGGGGGAGGCGAGCGACTTCAAGGCCATCGTCACGGTCGGGCTCGAGCGCGAAAAGATGCTCTTCCGGGTGCTGCACGCGTGGATACGGCGGGCGTCGCCGGGAGAGATGTTCGCGGCGGCGTACAACCAGTTCGAGCGCTACGGGGGGCGGATCGGGATCGAGGAAAACATGCTGAAGGACTTCCTGCACGAGGCGATACACGCCTACGCGAGGGAGCGGGGGAAATACCTGCCGTGGGAGGCCGTGCACCATTCGACGAACAAGGAGGCGCGGATCATCGGGGGGCTCTCTTACCTGGTGGAGCACGGGAAGCTCCTCTTCGCGAAGGGGCAAAGCGATCAGGCGGTGCTTGTCGAGCAGCTCCTCTACATTCTGAACGCCAACGTGCACGACGACGGGCCGGACGCGCTGGAGGGGGCGGTCGGGATGCTCCAGGGCGGGGCCGGGAAGCCGGCGGAGTACGAGGGGCTTTGCAAGCGGCGGCTGACGGAAAGGAGGGGAGCGTACTGATGGCGGGAAATGGTGGAGGAGCAGGAGGCGGCGCCAGGGCGGGACGGCGTCCGCCGATGCGGGACGTGTACGTCGCGCAGGTGAGGGACCGGTGGAGCGGATATCCGTCGAGCGGGCTGACGCCGGGGAGGCTCGCGGCCATCTTCCGGGAGGCGGACAACGGGGACGCGCTGCGGCAGGCGGAGCTTTTCGAGGAGATGGAGGAAAAAGACGCGCATCTCGCGAGCCAGTTCCAGATTCGGAAGCTCGCCGTGCAGGGGCTGGAGTACGAGGTCCTGCCGGGGGGAGAGGACGAACGGGCGCGGGAGATCGCGGATTTTTGCCGGGAGCGGCTGGCGCGGCTTGACGAATGGGACGACATCCTGCTGGACATGCTGGACGCGATCCCCAAGGGCTACAGCATGACCGAGATTTTGTGGGAAACCTCGGGGAGGGAGACTCGAGCGCGGGGGCTCCGGCATATACCGGCGAAGCGGATCACCTTCTGGAATTCGATGACGCCGCGCGTGCTGACGGAGGAGGAGCCCATCCGGGGAGTGGAGCCGCCGCCCTTCAAAGTGATTTACCATAGGTGCAGGGCGCGGTCGGGGTGCGACGCGCGGGGCGGGATCATGCGCGTGTGCGCGTGGATGTATTTATTCAAGAATTACGCTGTGAAGGACTGGGCGTCGTTCGCGGAGGTGTACGGAATGCCCCTGCGGCTCGGGAAATTCGATCAGGGGGCGAGCGCGGACGACCGGATGGCGCTGCTTGACGCCGTGCGGTCGCTCGGGACCGACGCGGCGGGGATCATCAGCAAGAACACGGAGATAGAGTTCATCGAGGCGCAGCGGACGGGATCGCTCAATGTTTACGGGAGCCTCGTCGGGTTTTGCGACGCCCAGATGAGCAAGGCGATACTCGGACAGACGCTCACGAGCGAGGCGAGCGGGACGGACGGGAGCGGGTCGCGGGCCCTGGGGGAAGTGCACAACGAGGTGCGGCGGGACCTGGTCGCGGCGGACAGCAAGGCGCTCGCGAGGACGATCACGAGGCAGCTGGTGCGGCCGATGGTGGGGTTCAACTTCGGGTGGGACGCGCCGGTCCCGAGGCTGCGGTTCCTGAACGAGGCGCCGGAGGACCTCGAGAGGCTCGCGCGCATCTACAAGACGCTCGCCGAGATGGGATTTCCGATGAGCATGGAGCACTTGAGCGAGAGATTCAAGGTGCGGAGGGCGGAAGCCGGAGGTCGGAAATCGGAAGGAAGTTGGACAAGGCCGGAAGGCGGGGGTCAGAAGTCGGAGGGGGGCAAGGGGAAGTCAGAGGGCGGA
>CALFXO010000116.1 GCA_937958025.1 uncultured Syntrophobacteraceae bacterium | reverse complement strand
GGTTGCTCTCCACCCCGCCTCACGGCGACGCAGTTACCTTCAGCTTCCGGGAGAGGGCATCTCCCGCGAGAGGACTTGCACCTCTCTGATCGCACCTGCTCCCAGGCGCACTCATTCCGGTGAAAGCCGGAATCCAGGATTTATGCGGCTTTCTGTGCCGAGGTTTTCTCTGGGGCGACGGCAAGTCAACACCATTGGGCAGCGTCTCTTTCCTCAAAAAACCAAAATGAGAATTGCCGGAATAAAACTGTTGCCGCCGCGTTTTCCCTGGTGGTAATTTATGGGTGACAGAGGGCGCATTGGGGCCCCTGAATTCGCAAATGACCGAATGGCGCTCGGCGCAATGCAGTGGTGAAAGCAGATATGGAATACGTCATAGATGTAGAAGACTGGTGCATGGAGGTGCTGAGGGACGATCCGCGCTCGGAAGCGTTCGTGGAGCTGGCCGAGAACCTCTACAGGGACCAGAAGTGGGAGAAGCTGGCCGATATCTGCCGCCGGGGGTTGACCTACCATCCGCATCACCTGCGGGCGCGGGTGCTCTACGGGATAGCGCTCGTGGAGCTTGGGGAGGTCGAGAAGGGGCGGCGTGAGCTGGAAGGCGCCCGGTGCATGCTGGAGAAAAACGCAGACCTCTACGGATGCCTCGCGAAGCTCGCGGTGGACGGCGGCAACGAGGTGCTAGCCCGCCGTTTCCAGGACATCCACAAGAACATGCGGCGCTGCTCCTCGGAGGCGCTGGAAGGCGAGGACTTCGCTGGAGAAGTATGCTCATGCTCCCTCGAGGGGCTTGCGGGATATGGCGACTTGCCGACGTTTGGCTCCGCCGGGGCGCAATCGGGCGCATCGCCGAGGGGCGCGTTCGTAATGGAGACCCTGACGCGCCTGCTCGACAGCGTGGAGGAGATGGTGGTGGAGCCGGGCGCACCTCTCGGGCTTCTTGATGAAGACGACCGTCATATACTCCGGCGTGCGTTCACAGCGAGGCAATAGTGGGTGTCCGAAAGTCCGGTTTTCGGCAACCTGGGCAACGTGAACGCGACCACTTCGCCAAGAACCTGGAAAAGCGGCGTTGCCGGACAGCTTCACAGCGCGCTGTAGGCGTTCATTTTTCAGGTTGGCGATAGTCTGGGGGAAGGGCCGCGACGGGCCTCAATGGAGGCTAACGTTTTTGTTCGGGTTCGCATTAGTTCACTCCAACCTACGATAACTCCTCGATGAATGCGGCCGTCATGTCCTCCCGCGGGCGCTCAGGGCGGAACAATAGACTGGCGTCGCACGTTTCTCTTCTCTCCAGCGTCCAATTCCCGCCGCGACCCCGCAAGAGACGCCATCCGCAGCATGATAATTGTGTGACAGGATTTCCGTTGGCAAAAAAGAGGTTATTATTCGTTTGCATAGGAAACGCCTGCCGGAGCATCATGGCCGAGGCGCTCGCGAGGCATCACCGGAGCGACGTCTTCGAGGCGGAGTCGGCGGGCATGCATCCCCTGGGGAGCATCCCCGCAATGACCCGGACGGTGCTGGAGGAGGTGGGCGTTTCCACGGAAGGGCTCTACTCCAAGCCGATTCGCGATATTGACCTGGAGCGGGTTTCCCTTATCGTGAACCTCACGCAGTTCTCGCTCAAGGAGCTCATTCCCTCGCAGTTCATGGGGCGCGTGGGGTCCCGGTTCGTAAACGACCCCTACGGCGGTCCTATCGAGGAGTACAGAGAGACCCGTGAAACGATCCAACGCCTGGTCATGGAGGACGTCGACCGCATGTTGACGGGCCTGCCCTAGACCGGCTTCCTTCCCGTCCTCAGCGCTTTCCGGGCGGGAGCATTGGTGGATGCGATGAGAATACTGCTTTACGCCGGCAAGGGCGGCGTCGGGAAAACGAGCGTGGCGGCGGCGACAGGGGTGACCCTCGGACGCCTGGGAGTGAAAACGCTCGTCATGTCGCTCGATCCCGCCCATAGCCTCAGCGACGCCTTCGACCTCGACCGCTCCCTCATGGACAAGAACAAGGGAGCGCCCATTCCGATCCAGGACAACCTCTGGATACAAGAACTCGACGTACACGAGGAAATTTCAAATTACTGGGGGGAGGTGCACGATTACCTGGCCGTGCTGCTGAACACGTCGGGCATCGACGATATCCTGGCGGACGAACTGGCGGTGCTGCCCGGCATGGAGGAGCTGAGCGCGCTTCTGTACGTGAACAAGTACGCACGCGAGAACGCGTACGACGTCGTCATACTCGACTGCGCCCCCACGGCGGAGTCCATTCGGTTCGTGAGCCTCCCGAAGAGCCTCGAATGGTACATGAAGAAGGTCTTCCGGATGGAGCGGAGCATTATCCGCTACGCGCGGCCCTTCACGAAGAGGTTTTCCGATGTGCCGCTTCCCGAGGAAAAATATTTCGATTCGATCGAGAGACTTTTCACCAAGCTTCAGGGGGTGGACCAGCTTCTCACTGACCCCGAAATCACGTCGGTGCGGCTGGTCTCGAACCTCGAGAAGATGGTGCTGCGGGAAACGCAGCGGGCGTTCATGTTTTTTTCGCTGCACCAGTTGTCGGTGGACGCCGTGGTGCTCAACCGGGTTTTCTCGGAGGCGAGCGAAGGCGGGTTCCTGGAAGGGTGGCACAAGGCGCAACAGAGCTATCTCGATCTTGCCAAGTCCTTTTTCCATCCAACGCCGATACTTCAGTCGCCGTATTACCCGTCGGAGGTGCTGGGACTCGAGAGCCTCCGGCAGCTTGGCGAGAACCTCTACGGGGACAGGAATCCGGCGGATATTTTCTATGTGCACAGGTCTTACGAGTTCAGCCGGGAAAACGGCCGTCCCTTCGTGAAGCTCCACCTTCCGTTCGTGAAGAAGAGCGAGGTCGAGCTGTCGAAGGTCGGCGAGGAGTTGATTATCAGGATCGGGAATTTTCAAAGAAGCATAATCCTTCCCCGAACCTTCGTCCCGCTAGAGCCTGGGAAAGCCCAGCTTAGCGGGGACCACCTCATCATATGCTTTGGAGGAAGCGATGAACGAAACCGAAACCCGCAGTGAACATCGGGGATGCGAGCGGGGGGATGCTTTTTGCCCCCTTTGCGCCCTGAGGGGAGCGCTCGGCAGGGTGCAATTCGGCCAGAGCGAGTTTTTCACGCACCTTCGCAATGCCCGGATAGAGGCGCTTCGCGCCGTCAGGTCCGTCGTGGACAATCGCATCTCGGCCTTGGAGAAGGACCGGGAGGCGCACAAGAAAAAGCCGATCAAGATCGAGGTGGAATAACCGGCGCAGGTGCGGACCGGATTCCTTGGGACCAGAAGGGAGAGCGAGGGGATGCTGTTCAAACACGATGTCATCGTAGTGGGCTCGGGGCTCGCGGGGCTTCGGGCGGCGGTGGAGCTGTCCGGCAAGGCGGACGTGGCGCTTCTCAGCAAGGTCTACCCGACGCGGTCCCATTCGGGGGCGGCGCAGGGAGGAATCGCGGCGGCCCTTGGAAACGAGGAAGAGGACTCCTGGGAATGGCACATGTACGACACCATCAAGGGCGGGGACTACCTCACTGACCAGGACGTCGCGGAAATCCTCGCGAAAGACGCCATACGCGCTATCTATGAACTGGAGCACGTGGGCGTTCCCTTCAGCCGGACGGCGGAGGGGAAAATCGCGCAGCGGGCTTTCGGCGGGCACACGCGGGAGTTCGGGAAGAGCGCGGTGAAACGGGCCTGCTACGCGGCGGACCGGACGGGGCGCGTGGTGTTGGACACGCTGTACGGGGAATCGGTGCAGCGGGGCATCAAGGTGTATCCCGAGCTACAGATGCTCGAGGTGGTCCTGAGCGGCGGGCGAGTCGCGGGCGTCGTCGCGTACGACCTTGCGACCGGGGAGCTGCACACGCTCCAGTGCAAGGCGCTGATGCTCGCTACGGGTGGGTTTGGCAAGGTCTTCAAGACGACTTCCAACGCTTTCGCGAACACCGGCGATGGCGTCTACATGGCCTTCGAGGCGGGCGTGCCACTCGAGGACATGGAATTCGTGCAGTTCCACCCGACGGGGATCTATGGCCTCGGGGTGCTTCTTAGCGAGGCGGCGCGCGGTGAGGGCGGCATCCTGCGGAACGACGCGGGGGAGCGCTTCATGGAGCGGTACGCCCCGACGATCAAGGACCTCGCGGCGCGCGACGTGGTGAGCCGGGCCATCCGGAGCGAAATCCGGGCGGGGCGGGGCATCGACGGCAAGGACTACGTCCACCTCGACCTGACGCACCTAGGGGCGGACCGGATCAAGGATCGGCTATGGGAAATCGCGTCATTCGTCAAGATTTACCTCGGGCTCGACATGGCTTCGGACCCCGTGCCGGTGCAGCCGACCTGCCACTATATGATGGGGGGGATTCCCACCAATGTGGACGCGCAGGCGCTGGACGCGAGGTCGGAAGCGCTGCCGGGGCTCTACGCGGCGGGCGAGTGCGCGTGCGTGTCCGTGCACGGGGCGAACCGGCTAGGGTGCAATTCGCTGCTCGACCTAGTGGTTTTCGGGCGGCGGGCGGGGAAAAAGATACTCGAGGACCTGCCGGGGCTCGAGTGGAGCGCGCTGCCGTCGAATCCGCAGGAGCGCGTGGAAGGCAAGATCCGGAAGCTCAAGGAGGCGAAGAAGGGCGAGAAGGCCGCGCTGCTTCGGATCGACATGCAAAAGCACATGACCGACTTGTGCTCGGTTTTCCGGCATGAATCGGACCTCGTAAAGGCGCTCGCGGAAATCATGGAGCTGAAGGCGCGCTACGAGGGGATTTCGATTGACGACCACGGCGAGCGGTTCAATACGGATCTGACGAACGCGATCGAGCTGGAGGGACTCCTCGGGCTCGCGGAGTGCATCGTGCGGTCGGCGCTCGCGAGGAAGGAGAGCCGGGGCGCCCACTACCGGGAGGATTACCCGGAGCGGGACGACGTCAATTGGCTGAAGCATACGCTGATACGGAAAACCGAAGGAGAGCCGGAGATATTCTACAAGCCGGTCAACGTCACACGCTTTCAACCCAAACCGAGAGTCTACTGAGAGCCTGAAGCGCGTTTTTGCGCGCGAGCGAGGAGGACGTCGGTATGAAGATGCGGTCCATCAATCCTTTTACGGAAGAAGTCGCGGCGGAGTTTGACGTGCTGCCGTTCGAGGAATGCGCCGCGGCGGCGGGGAGGGCAAGGGAGGCTTTCGCGGCATGGCGGGCTGTCCCCATTGGCGAGAGGCGCCAGCGCGTCCGCAAGGCGGGGGAACTGCTCCGGGAGAACATCAACCATTGCGCGCGGATAGCCACCGAGGAGATGGGGAAGCCCGTTCGGCAGTCCGTCGCGGAAGTCGAAAAATGCGCGTGGCTCTGCAGCTACTACGCAGGGGCGGCGGAGGAAATCCTGCGGGATGAAATCGTGCCGACGGAAGGGCGCCGGAGCTTGGTGACCTTCGAGCCGCTCGGGGTAATCCTCGGCGTTATGCCGTGGAATTTCCCGTTCTGGCAGGTGATCCGGTGCGCCATCCCCGCGATGGCGGCGGGGAATGTCTGTTTGCTGAAGCATGCGTCGAATGTTCCGCGAACGGCGCTCGAGATCGAGCGCATCATGCATGCCGCCGGGTTTCCAAAGGATGTGTTTCAGACCCTCCTGACGGATGCAGCCTCCGCCATGCGGCTGATCGAAGACGACCTCGTGGACGGGGTCTCCCTGACGGGCAGCGGGGGAGCGGGGTCTCAGGTGGGGGCGGCGGCCGGGAAGCGCATCAAGAAGCTGGTGCTAGAGCTTGGAGGGTCCGACCCATTCATCGTGCTCGATGACGCTGACATCGACAAGGCGGCCGAGATGGCGCTGAACGCCCGGTTTTTGAACACCGGCCAGAGCTGCGTTGCCGCCAAGCGGATCATCGTGCAGGAGGACGTGGCAAAGGAATTCCAGGCAAAGCTGCTGGAGGGCTTCCAAAAACTCAAGGTGGGAGATCCCATGGACGAAAGCGTTTTCATGGGGCCCGTGGCGAAAAGGGAATTCGCGGAAGCGCTCGAGGAGCAGCTTACGGATGCGCGCGCAAAGGGGGCGACTGTGCATTTGGGGCAGGAACCGCCGAGGGGCAAGGGATATTTCTTCCGTCCGGCTGTAGTGACGAATGTGACGCCCGATATGAAGTTGCTCGGCGAAGAAGTCTTTGGGCCGATCCTGCCGATCGTCGTCGCGGGGGACGAGGATGAAATCGTCCGCATCGCCAATGCGACCGAATACGGGCTTGGGGCGTCTGTATGGAGCCGCGACCTCGGGCGGGCGGAGGCGATGGCGCGGCGGATAGTTGCGGGGTGCGTCGCCGTCAACGACATGGTGAAGTCGGACCCGCGCCTGCCTTTTGGGGGCGTGAAGAAATCCGGGGTGGGGAGGGAGCTTTCCCACTACGGGCTGAAGGAATTCACCAACGTGAAAACGATCATGATCCAGGCGCCGTAAAGGGGCGCAAGAGGTTGGGGAGGCGCGCGGCGACAAGATGACGGAAGCATCGTTTCGGATAGAAAAAGATTCCATGGGCGAGATGCGCGCTCCGGCGGACGTGCACTGGGGGGCGCAGACGCAGCGGGCGCTGCTGAATTTTCCGGTGAGCGGGATACGGTTTCCGCGCGTGTTCATCCGGGCGCTGGGGCTCGTGAAGAGCGCGGCGGCTCGGGCCAACGTGGAGCTGAGGCTCCTGGAGGGGCGGCTCGGGGCAGCCATCGAGGAGGCTGCTCGGGAGATTATAGACGGCAAGCTGGACGACCAGTTCGTGCTCGACGTCTTTCAGACGGGATCGGGGACCTCCACCAACATGAACGCGAACGAGGTCGCGTCGAGCCGGGCGAACGTTATCCTGGGAGGTCACATCGGGGACCGCTCGCCGGTCCACCCAAACGACCACGTGAACATGGGGCAGTCGTCGAACGACGTGATTCCGACCTGCATCCACATCGCCGCGGTCGAAAGCGCGGAGAAAGAGCTGCTGCCGGCGCTCCGGGGGCTACGGGCGGAGTTGGAGGGGAAGGCGAAGGCGTTTGACCGTATCATCAAGATCGGGAGGACGCACCTGCAAGACGCCACCCCCATCCGGCTGGGGCAGGAATTCAGCGGCTATGCGTCGATGGTCGCGC
Organism: uncultured Syntrophobacteraceae bacterium; assembly: GCA_937958025.1. Taxonomy (GTDB): domain Bacteria; phylum Desulfobacterota; class Syntrophobacteria; order Syntrophobacterales; family Syntrophobacteraceae; genus CALFXO01. The sequence continues at coordinate 6,240 of CALFXO010000116.1, read as the reverse complement.
ACGGGGCGGGACGGATCGAGAACGCTCTGCACAACCTGCGGGAGCTTGCCATCGGGGGAACGGCGGTCGGCACGGGGATCAACACGCACCCGCATTTCGCCGGGCTGGTGATCGAGGGCGTCAACCGCGCGACGGGGCTTTCCTTCCGGGAGGCGGAAAACCACTTCGAGGCGCAGGGGGCGAAGGACGCGGCGGTCGAGATGAGCGGGGCGCTCAAGACCGTCGCCGTGAGCCTCATGAAGATATGCAACGACGTGCGCTGGCTGGGGTCCGGGCCGCGCTGCGGCATCGGGGAGCTGCTCGTCCCCGCCGTGCAGCCGGGGTCGTCCATCATGCCGGGGAAGGTTAACCCCGTCATCGCCGAGTCGCTGTTGCAGGTGTGCGTCCAGGTGATAGGAAACGACGCGGCGGTCACCGTCGGCGGGCTTTCGGGGAACTTCGAGCTGAACGTCATGATGCCCGTCATTGCCCATAACCTGCTCCAGTCGATAGCCATCATGGCGAGCGGGGTGCGGATTTTCGCGGAGGAGTGCATAGCGCCGCTTCAGGCCGACGCCGAGAGATGCCGGGATTCGATCGAGAAGAGCCTCGCCATGTGCACGTCGCTGAGCCCCATCATCGGCTACGACCGGGCGGCCAAGATCGCCAAGGAGGCGCACGAGCGGGGGCTGACGGTCCGGGAGGTGTGCGTGGAGAAGAACATCCTGCCGCAGGAGCAGCTCGACAAGGCGCTCGACCCGTGGTCCATGACGGAGCCGGAGGCGTGATTGGCGCGGGCGTTATGCTCGTCGAGGATTGAAAACCACGCCTTCGTAGAGCGGCATCCTGCCGCGACTGAAACAACGTCGCGGCGGGATGCCGCTCCTACAAGAAAAGAGCCCGCCAGATCAGAACATTCAAGCATTAACGGGCATACAAGGCTGGGGCGTCCTTAGCGGTCCGAGGATGACGTTTGTTGAATAACCGTTGGCTCCAGCCGGGAGAAATTGCATGTCCGAGCCGATTCTCACCTATCGCGGAACAGTCTATCCGTGGCACTGCGATCACGTCGGTCATATGAACGTCATGTGGTATGTTGGGAAGTTCGATGAGGCGACCTGGCAGTTTTTCAATGCGCTTGGACTTACGCCGAGCTTCCTCAGATCGTCGCAGCGGGGCATGGCGGCGGTGGACCAGCATATTTCCTATTTGCAGGAGGTTCGCGCGGGGGACGTCGTCTCGGTGCGAACGGAATTGCTGGAGTGCAAGGAGAAGAGCATTCGGTTCGCTCACGAAATGAGCCTCGATGAAACCGGCGCGGTCGTCGCGCGAACGACGCTCAAGGGGGTGTATATCGACACGGCGGCAAGGAAATCTTGTCTGCTGCCGTCGAACGTGTTGGCAAATGCGTCGGCGATGCTGAATGGCGCAAGGTGAGTTTTGTGCGGTCAGGGGGGCGGGGGGGTGCGACTGAATGCATCGGAGGCGCAGACGTCATGGAAAAAATAGTCAACGATAGGAAAATCCGGCTCGTGCAGGGGGATTTGACGGAACTCGACGTGGACGCCATCGTGAACGCCGCCAACGCGCAGCTCCTATTGGGTGGGGGCGTGGCCGGGGCGATCCGCGTCAAGGGCGGCCCCAGCATCCAGGAGGAGTGCAACCGCATCGGCGGGACGACGGTGGGCGGGGCGGTCATCACCGGCGCGGGAAACCTGAAGGCGCGCCACGTCATCCATGCCGTGGGGCCTCGGATGGGCGAGGGAAACGAGGACGAGAAGCTCCGGAGCGCGACGCGGAACAGTCTGTTGCGGGCCGCCGAAAACGGTCTTCGCTCCGTAGCCTTCCCCGCCGTGAGCACCGGGATATTCGGGTTTCCGAAAGAGCGGTGCGCTCGCATCATGCTTGAAACCGCGCGCCAGTTTCTCGAGTCCGAAGCCGCAGCGCCGAATGAGGTCCTATTCTGCCTGTGGTCCCATGAGGACATGCAGGTCTTTGAAAAGGCGCTACAGGCGCTTTGACGTTTGCCGGTTATTTTGTTTCGCACGGGCGCTCTCCGCAATGGCCGGACGGCGCCTTTTCAGTTCCCTGACGGGCCTTGAAGGCGGCGAGACGAGAGAACGACCCGACTCTTGTCTATTGAGCTTCTCTATGCTATCAGAAGTTTTTTCTGACGATGCATTCTACCAACACCGCGCAAGGAGATCTGCCGCATGTCGCAATTGGAACTCGACCAGATACTGGGTCGCATTAAAGAAAAATTTGAAGTGGAAACCGCACCGCTGAATATAGGCGGCAAGGAGCTAAAAATCCTCCAGCTCGCGGATTTTGAGTCCTACGTGGAGGACCTGATAGAAAACAAGGGCGTTGGGGTCAAGGAACTGCCGTATTGGGCGAAGGTTTGGGACGCCTGCTTCCTGCTTTCTCTGTTTATCGGAAGCCAGCCCATCGTTCCGGGACAGCGGCTGCTCGAGATCGGGGCAGGGGTCGGGGTCGTCGGCATATACGCGGCGCTTTGCGGGCACGACGTCACTATCACGGACGTGGACGACGACGCGCTTCTCTTCGCCCGCGCGAACGTGCTGTTAAACGGCATTCCGAACGTTCCGGTCGTCAAGATGGACTGGCGGGACCCGAAGCTGACCCACACCTACGATATCATCCTGGGCTCCGAAGTCATCTACGAAAAGACCATCTACCCCGTCCTGGTGGAGTTCCTCCGCAAGGCGCTTTCGCCGAACGGGACGGTTTTCCTCTCGAAGAACACCCTTTTGCCCACCCCGACGTTTTTGCCGGAGCTGACGAAATATTTCAAGTTCAAGCAAACCGTCCGGACGATCACGCTGGACGACGAGGCCCAGGAGATAGTCATTTACGGAATCCGGGCCAAGGAGAGCGTACACTGACCAGGATAGAATCCTTGACGGTCCCCTGCGACGGGGGCGGGGTTGCGGCGGTCGCCCACCTGCCGGAGAAGCTCCCCGCGCCGGTCGTCGTTTGCTCCCATGGGCTTCTCAGCTCCAAGGCGAGCGCCAAATACCAGCTTCTGGGCGAGGTGTTGAGCGAGGCCGGAATTGCCGTGGTGCGCTTCGACTTCACGGGATGCGGCGCAACGGAAGCGCCGCCCGCCGAAGACCTCATCGCCACCCGGCTGCGGGACCTTCTCGTGGTGATTGACTTCGCTCGGTCGCAGGCATGGGCGGGCGAACCGCTGGGGCTCATGGGGTCGAGCTTCGGGGGGTATATTTCGCTGGTCGCCGCCGCCGCGACAAAAGCTCCTGTCCGCGCGCTGGCGTGCTGGTCCACGCCGTTCGACCTGGAGCGGGCGAACCTCCCCATTGAAGATCTGGAGGAGATCAAGCGGATTTACCCCGATAATTTCAAGCTGGGGGGGCCGGTCAACCTCGCGGGGCTGCCGCCGCTCGAGGGGGCGCTCATCGTGCACGGCCTGAAAGACGAGGTCATTCCCTGGGGGGATTCGGAGGAAATCTACCGGACGGTGGGCGAGCCGAAACAGTTGCTGCTACTTGAAGACGCCGACCACGTCTTCTCCGACGCCCGGCATCGGCGGTCAGCGGTGGACGCGACGCGTGCCTGGCTGCGCCGCCGGGGCTTCTGAGGGATCGCCGGGGGGCTGTTCCTTGGCGCGGCTTGCCGCCAGCTCCACCCGCAGGCGCGTGGCGTAGTTGTGGGCGAGGCGGAGGGGCTCCGGGGCCCGGTAGCGTCCAAGGCAGCGCTCCACCAGCAACCGGGAGCTTTCGAGGTCGGCGAGATGCCCCGGCGAGATGTAGACGGGCTTCACGTTGTCGCGCGTGCAGTAGACGCACCCGACCACATCGCCGCGCAGCAGGAGCGGCGTGTAGTTGCCACGCCTGAACTCGAGGGCGTCGTGCTTTCCCGCGAGGCGGGTCTTGGCGCAGCCGACCGACGGAATGCCGAGGAGCAGCCCCATGTGGGAGGCGAGCCCGATCCCGCGCGGGTGCGCAATGCCCTGTCCGTCGCAGAGGAAAACGTCGGGTTTGCTGGCAAGCTTTTCGTACGCGGTGAGGAGGGGCGGGATTTCCCGGAAGGAGAGGAGCCCCGAGATGTAGGGGAAGCGCGTGGGCTCGACCGCGTGGGCCGTTTCGAGCAGCTTCAGCCCCGGCCATTCAAAGGTCAGGATCATGGCGACCGATTCGTTCGTGTCCGTAATGTACGATATATCCGCGCAGCCGAGGACGTCGAAGCGCTCCGGGAGGGGTTGGAGTTTGACCCGCGCGGCCAGCTCCCTTTGCAGAGCGATGGCTTCTTCGGGGGTGTAGTTGGTCCAGGGGGGGATCATTCTGAGGTTCTTCTCTTTCCTCTAGGGTTCTGCTCTGGCTCTTATCTACCTACCTGTAAGCCTGTAGGGTTCGTACGCTATTACATTCGAGGTTACGCTAGTTATAGCGCTCATTAGCCCCCCCGTTCAAGCCGATAATTTGGGGAAGGAAGCTCCGTTTGTTCAAGAGCTGGATGAATCCCGTGAAAATGCGGGTGCTGCGACCGATGTTGAAGGACTTGATGTTGCTCTCGAAAAACTGCTCCGGTTGCAGGAGTTCAGAATGCTAAACGATCTTGGCTGCCGAAAACTTGTAGGCTCATGTTGGATTCCGGGGTCGTGATGTGGTAGAAGGGGAACCCGCTTTCTCCACATCACGAGAGGAGTCCAACGGATGCAGGTAAACATAAAGAATTTGATGGATGATGCCCAATGCTACGACACCGTACGCGAACTTCGCTGGCCAGAAGGCAGAGAGTGCCCGTTTTGTGATTCCAGGCGAGTCATCAGAAGAGGCTCCGATGAGAAGGAGCCTGCCAGGCAGCGCTATGAGTGCAAAGACTGCGGGAAGAGATTCGATGATCTGACTGGCGCCATCTGCAATTCGGTCAGGGGCACATGGGGCTTCTTTTTCCTATTATCAACCAAGCGGCTCAGGCCGCCGGCTTCACTGCAAAGGCAAGCTTTTTGTGCTCCTTGAGAAGGTCCATGTTGAGATAGCGGCTCCCCTCCAGCCAACTCTCATGTGTTTCCACCGCAAGCGCCCGGACGAGCCTTAGGCAGCTTGCGCTGTTGGGGAATATCCTAACCACACGCGTTCTGCGCTTGATCTCCTCATTGAACCGCTCCAGCATGTTGGTCGATTTCATGTGCTTGTGATGCTGCGCGGGAAGGCGATAGTAGTTGAGCGTCTCGGCTATGTTTTCCTCCACCCACGCGCAAAGCTTCGGGTATTTGCCTTCCCATCGCTCCAGCCAAAGGGAGAGGTCCTTTTTCGCCTCGCCCAGGTCCCTTCGGTCGTAGATCCAGAGAAGCTCCTGAAGGCAGTCGTCGCTCGCCTTGCGGGGAAGGTGATCCAGCGCGTTTCTTAGGAAATGGACGTAGCAGCCCTGCCACACCGCCTCGGGCAACACCTCCCATATCGCTTTCTTAAGCCCGGGGTGATCGTCGGAGACCACAAACTCCACTCCATTTAGCCCCCTCTCCTTGAGCCCTAAGAGAAACTCCTTCCAGCTAGACTCCGACTCCCGGTTGGCAAGCTCCACCCCCAGAACCTGCCGACGACCCTCCACATTAATCCCGATCGCAATCTGCACCGCACGGCTGCGGATCACCTCGTCTTCTCTCACCTTCTCGTAGCGGGCGTCTACGATCACGTACGGATAGGCCTCCTCAAGGCGTCTTTTGGCAAATTTCTCAAGGCTTGCATCCAGGCTCTTGTTGATGGCGCTTATCGAGGAGGCGGAAAACGCATGCCCGCAAAGCTCCTCCGTGATCGCTTTGACTTTCCGTGTGGAAACCCCCTGCACGTACATCTCGGCCAACGCCGAAACCAGCGCTTTCTCCGATCTTTGGTAGCGCTCGAAAAGCTCCGTGGGAAAACGCCCCGCCCGGTCCTGTGGAACCCGCAGCTCGAGCTTTCCCACCCGCGTTATAAGCGTCCTTTCGTAGTATCCCGATCGATAACCCTTCCTCTCTTCCGTGCGCTCTCCCTTGGCCGCTCCCAAGGCATCGGTCATCTCCTGCTCCAGCATCTCCTGGAGCGCCTCCCGGATTATTCCCTTCAATCCATCCGTTTCTTCAAGAAAAAGGGCTTTCACATCCGACAGGCTCCGTTTACACTTTCTTTTGGTCATGGCGTATCTCCCATTGTGGGTCCGGGTTTCTTGGTGCTCAACAACCCATATGCCATGACCATTCCTTTTCGTCACTCAATTTTGCAGAACCTTCCGCACACTACC
>CALFXO010000115.1 GCA_937958025.1 uncultured Syntrophobacteraceae bacterium | reverse complement strand
CAGGCTGGGGAAAAGCGACGAAGGGGACTCCTGAAGAACATCCCGCGGGAACGCCAGCTGGAAGCGCCATTGCCCCGGCATGTCCCATTTCACATGCAGGAGGCGGGCGGGGGAAAGATCGTGGCGGGAGGGAATTTCCGTGCAACTCTCGTGATGGAAGGTGACGCCGCGTTCGCTCAGCGTGGCAAGGACCCCCTCCTGGCCGGGAAACGGGTTGCAGCAACGGGCGAACTTGTGGATTGCTTTGTCCAAGTCGGGAGTGAAAAGGACATTCCTGTCGTGCGGAAGGAAACATGGCTCGATCCCTGGCTTGGGGGCGTGCTCCTTCCTCGGCGTCGGAGAATCAGGGCTTGAGAGGTAGTAGAGCACCAGATGCGGCGAAAGGAGATCCTGCCCGATTTTGATGAATAGGTCCTGCAGGCTTCCGACGCCGATAATCTCCAGCATCAATCGGGTGCTTTCATCCGCCAGGACGCCACTGTCGATTCCGTGCCTCTTGAATTCCTGCAACAGGATCTGGCGTCCTATCTCCTCCGCGAACCGGAGTCGCTTCTGCTGGAGTCTTCTGTTGATGGAGGTTCGCGCTTTGGGGGTTTTGCAGAGTTGCTCCAGGTCGGGATCGACGTCGAAGGGCTCATCGGATGCAAGAATTTCGACGGTGTCTCCATCTCTCAGTTCATACGTGAGCGGCTTCCACTGGTTGTTGACCATTGCCCCATGGCAGTTGTGGCCGAGGTCCGAGTGGATCTTGTAGGCAAAGTCGAGCACGATGCTGCCTTTGGGGAAGTAGTATAGATCGCCGCGGGGAGTATGAATGAAGATTTCCTCGGTTTCGGAAAGGCGGATGAGCGCCTTGCGCTGAGCGCCCGCGCCGCCGTACTCGCCGATGTTCCGGAAAAGCTCGCTCAGATCCTGCCAATGCTCGTCGCTAAGGGGCTCTCTGGAATCCCAGTGGTTCAAAACGCCGTAAGTTGCGTTCGCATCCATTTCGGGGGTGCGGATCTTGACGAGATAGTTTCGTCCACCCTGATGAACGCGAACGTGCAGGCTTTTATAGGTAGTGTTCTTAGGGGTTGCGATGAAGTCCCTCATAGTGCGCGGGACGGGAGAGAAGGTGGTATTGACGATGCCCAGCGTATAATAGCACTGGAGCGGATTTTCGGAATCAAGGACGATGGTGAGATCCACGTGGTTTTCAGCGTTCGAGACGTCCAGCGTTCGCTTGAGGGGGTTATAATAGCTTCCGAGACCCTTCACGCGCGGCCTAAGGTGGGACGTGAAAGGGGCGTCGGCTAGAGCCCTTTTCAACTTCTCGGAGAATTCCAGCGTTTCGGGGGCAGTCAGCAGTCCTTGTGTGTAGTGCTGAATTTTTTTGCTTTTTCTGGGATAGAGATGGGACAAGGCGAGATGGTATAATTCTCTTTTTAATTGGAATATGCTGAGCTTCGCGGCGATCGGAGCGTAGACCTCTATCGTCTCGAGGGCGATGCGCTGGCGCTTCGCGCTGGCAAGATAGTGGAGTGTTCGCAGGTTGTGCAGGCGATCCGCGAGCTTGATGATAAGGACTCCCAAGCGGCGGCTCGCGCTGAGGAAAATCTTGCTGTGAGTGAGGTCTTTCAGCGTAGAACGGTCCAAATAGTAGCGCGCGAGTTTTGTGCAACCGTCGACTAGTTCCGCCACCTGAAGTCCGAAGCGGTTTTCGACGTCTTCGAGGGTGATGGAGGGAACGTCTTCGACGACGTCATGGAGCAGGGTGGCAGTGAGGGTCACCGGGTCTTTGAGCTTCAACTCGTGGGCCAGGATTTCAGCCACCGCGCAGGGATGGCTGATATATGGCATCCCCGACTTTCGCACCTGACCGGCGTGCAGGTTGTATGCGAACTCCAGCGCATCGAAAAAGATCCGATTTTCCGGTTTTGCCGCATCTATGTATTGTGAAAGCCGGGAGCGGAAATGCTCCAAGCTGAAATCGTACGATTCTCTGGGTTCAATGCCGCCCAGGGGCAATTTGTCTTCGATCTGAAGATTCACAGCTTCCTCTTGTAAATCGGTTGCGCGATGCGGGCCGAGTTCCACTTAAGACGTGGATATCGTATAAATCCTGCTAATTTTTTACATCATACCAATTTAGCGTTGCGGGAGCAATAGCGTGATAGGCGACAGCCGATGGCGGCGGGGAAAGCGGGACGCGGGATGGCAGTGGCGGGGGTCATATGGACGGCGGCGCGTGATGCGGCGGGATTCATCGAGGATGGCTTGATGCGGCGGTCAATAATCCGGAATCACATCGGAGCGAAAGGTTGGAGTTGCATCGGGGTGATAACGCGCTATAAGATGCATTGGGGCGGTGCGCTGGGGGATGGATTCCGGACGGAGTCAATGCTGTGGGTGCAATGATGGCGGCGGGGGGAGGCATGGGCGTCAGGGTGTTGGTGGTCGACGACGAAGTCGAGTTTGCGGATCTTTTGCATGATCGTCTGGAGGCTCGCGGTTTTGAGGTCTTGACCGCGTATTCGGGAGACGAAGCTCTTGAGAAGCTCGAGGAGGCGAATCCTGATGTGGTGGTCCTCGACGTCATGCTGCCCGGAAGGGACGGGCTCTCGACCTTGAAGGAAATTAAGCAACGGCTGCCGCTGACCGGCGTCATCATGCTGACCGGCAACGCGAACATCGAAACCGCCGTCGAGGGGATGAAGCTCGGCGCCTACGACTTTCTTATCAAGCCAACGGAAATAGCGGTGCTGGTCGAGAGGATCAACAGGGCGCACAGGAGAAAGACGGAGCAGGAAGACCGCATCCGGAATGCGGGAATCGATGAGATCATGGGGCCTGTTGGCGACCTGGCCGTTGGAATTGCCCATGAAATCAACAACCCCGTCGGGATAATGGTTGAGGAGGCGGGCTGGATCGACGATCTTCTGGAAGAGGTGAACCTGCCCGAGAACGAGAGTCTCCACGAATTGAAACGGGCGCTTAAGCAAATACGGGCGCAGGGAGAGCGGTGCAAGCAGATAACGCACAAGCTGCTCACGTTCGGGCGCCGGACCGATCCCAAGCGGCGCGACGTGCAGATGAACGACCTCATAGAATCCGTCGCTGCGTCGGCGAGAAAGAGCCTGCCCCCTGGCGTGCGCATAGAGACGCGCTATGAATCGGAACTGCCCATTGTTTCCGTTTCTTCGATGGAGATGCAGCAGGTGCTTCTAAACCTGATCGGGAACGCCGTTGACGCCGTCGGCGGGGAGGACGGCTTAATCGAAATCCGAACAAAGACGGACGGGGATTTTGTCGTGATCGAGGTGGCGGACAATGGCTGCGGCATTCCGAAAGCAAATATCGGGAGGATTTTCGACCCGTTCTTCACGACCAAGCCGGTCGGGAGGGGGACGGGGCTTGGACTCTCCATTTGTTATGGCCTCGTAAAGAAGCACGACGGGGATATTTCCGTTGAGAGCGAGCCGGGCGCCGGATCGACGTTCAGGGTGCGGCTTCCGATCCATGGCGCGGATGGCGCCGGATCGGAGCGCGGGGAGGGGGCGCCGGTTGCCAGCGGGAGGTGAACGGCCGGGGATTGAATATCCCTGGTGTGTTGATAGCGTTGTATTTGCACGGACTGGAGGGGAAAAGACATCATGAGTGAAGGCAAATGGAGTTGGGTGCTTTCCGTGGAGGAGGATGGCGCTTCGTCGTCCATGGTCATAAGATTTGGCCTGAGCGATCCCGAGAGCGGGAAGACGGTTTATGCGCCGGTGAAGTGCGGTTCTCCGGAGGAGCTTGCGAAGGAGATTGCTCTCGTGAAGGAGGAACTCGACGGGCTCGTGGCGAGGGCTTCGGCGGAGCTGGAGAAGCTCGGGAAAGGCGGAGGGAAGGCCGTCGCTCCAGACGCGATCTGGAAAGAGCTGGAGCAGCTTGCAAGCGATCAGGATATGTTTTCGAGATACAATGCGCTTTCGGAGAAGGACCGCGCGGCGGTCGCGGAGTATGTTTTCTCCCACGTGAATATGTTCAAGGGGAAGGGCGTCGTTTTCGCCGAGCACTACAACAATGGGTCCCACATATTGGAATAGGGCGAATTCTTTACGTCATGGAGTAAAAACGCGCCGCCTCGCCGCCCATTCCCGCTGTTTTTCGCCTCTCCCGCATCCGGACGCTCCGGGGGCCAGAGGCCGCCGCGCCTCATGGAGTAAGGAAGAACCGGCTTGACAAGCTCCTGTGAACCGATAGAATGCCTCGGAATTGAGATTGCCTGAACGCGCGTGTGAAAAATATCATTTCCTTGCGCCTAGCAGAAGTCCAGTAAAGGAGACGCATACATGCCGAGTGTGGCCGATAATATCAAGGAGCTTCGGGAGCGGGAGGATAAAGCCAAGGAGATGGGCGGCCCCAAGGCTGTAGCGAAACAACACGAACAGGGAAAGATGACGGCGCGGGAACGGCTGGAATATTTCTTCGACGCCGGGACGTTCCGTGAGATGGACATGTTCGTGAAGCACCGGGGGACGCTGTTCGGCCTCGATGCGATGGATATCCCGGCGGACGGGGTCGTCACGGGCTATGGCTGCGTGAACGGCAGGGAAGTCTACGCCTATTCGCAGGACTTCACGGCCCGCGCCGGGACGCTCGGCGAAATGCATGCGAAGAAAATCTGCAAGGTGATGGACCTGGCCCTCAAGACGGGAAAGCCCTGCATCGGTTTCAACGATTCGGGAGGGGCCCGCATCCAGGAGGGTGTGGACGCCCTTTCCGGGTATGGGCAGATTTTCTACCGAAACGCCATCAGTTCAGGCGTCATCCCGCAGATAGCGGTCATTATGGGACCCTGCGCGGGAGGGGCCGTGTATTCGCCCGCGATGACCGATTTCGTGTATATGGTGAAAAATACAAGTTATATGTTTATTACGGGCCCGGACGTGGTCCGCTCGGTGTTGGGCGAGGTCATCACGCAGGAAGAACTGGGCGGCGCCATGACGCACAGCACGACAAGCGGCGTCGCGCACTTCGCCTGCGACGGCGAAAAGGAAGCCATCGACCACATCAAGCGGCTGCTGGGGTATCTCCCCGACAACAACATGGAATCGCCTCCGATGGCGCCCGAGAGCGACGACCGCGACCGCCTCGCCCCCGAACTGGACGCCATCATACCGGACAGCACGGCGGCCCCCTACGACATGAAGGACGTCATTCGGGCCGTCGTAGACCATGGAAGATTCCTGGAAGTGCATGAAAACTATGCCAGGAACATGGTGGTCGGGCTCGCCCGGTTAAACGGGGCGCCCGTCGGCATTATAGCGAATCAGCCGAATGTGCTCGCGGGATGCCTCGACATAGATTCGTCCGACAAGGCATCCCGGTTCATACGGTTTTGCGACGCTTTCAATATCCCGATCCTCACCATCGCGGACGTTCCGGGCTACCTGCCGGGGAAGCAGCAGGAGTGGGGAGGGATCATCCGCCATGGCGCCAAGCTCCTCTGGTGTTATTCCGAGGCGACCGTCCCGAAGGTGACGCTCATCGTGCGCAAGGATTATGGGGGCTCCTATCTCGCGATGTGCTCGAAAGACCTCGGCGCGGACCTCGCCTTTGCATGGCCTACGGCGGAAATCGCCGTCATGGGGGCGGAGGGGGCCGCGAATATCATCTTCCGCAAGGAAATTAAGGAAGCGGAGGACCCGGCGGCGAAGCGCAGGGAGAAGATCGAGGAATACCGTTCGTTGCTCTGCAATCCGTATATCGCCGCTTCCAGGGGATATATCGACGCGGTGATTTCCCCGGCCGAGACCCGCTCCCGGCTGATAGAGGCTTTTGAGCTGCTGGCCTGCAAACGGGAGGCCCTGCCCCCGAAGAAACACGGGTTGATTCCTGTCTGAGAGCGGGAGCTGCTTTCGGACGCGACTGACCCCTATGGAGCTGCAATGACCCTGCTGGACGTCTCCGCCCCGTTCCACGACTGGCTTGTCGGATTGCGCCGCGCATTCCACGAAATTCCCGAGCTGGCTTACAAGGAGCTTAAAACTTCCGCCAAGATAGCGGAAACGCTTGGACGTATGGGCGTTCCCTGCCGGACCGGCGTCGGCCGAACGGGGGTGGTGGCGTGGCTCGATGCCGAGAAGCCGGGCCCCGTGGTGGCGATGCGGGCGGACATGGACGCCCTGCCGGTCGAGGAGAAAAACGACGTTCCCTATAAGTCGAAGCATCCTGGACTCATGCACGCCTGCGGGCATGACGCGCATGTCACCATGGCGCTTGGCGTCGCGCGGCTGCTCGTGGAATCCGGCTGGAGAGATACGGGACGGGGGAAGATCTTTT
>CALFXO010000114.1 GCA_937958025.1 uncultured Syntrophobacteraceae bacterium | reverse complement strand
TGATGATGATCATGTGCATGATCGAATGGCGGTGCAGCCGCCGGAAGAACAGGACCAGGACGATGCGCGGTCGCATGAGGAAGAATCCCCTCCGCCTCCCGAAGCGGAAGAGGAAACGGAGGAGACGCCGCCTCCCCCCGAGCCGCCGCAAGACCCCGAAGCCCCGGAGGACGCGCCTGAGAAGGACGTGCTGGAGAAGGTCTTCGAGATCGGCGCCACCTTCAAGGTGAAGCGGCTTGCGACGCCGAAAGACCGTGCGTTCCGCAGGGGATCGGGACGACGCTCCCGCACCCGCGTGAGCGGGCGGCAGGGGCGCTACGTGCGGAGCACCGAAGCGCGCGGGTCGAAGGACGTGGCGCTAGACGCCACCCTCCGCGCCGCCGCCCCCCACCAGCTCCGGCGGAAGGAAGGGGGCGCGGGGCCGACGATGGTAGTCCTCCGCCCGGAGGACATCCGGGAGAAGATCCGGGAGAGGCGCATCGGGAATTTCCTCCTCTTCGTGGTGGACGCGAGCGGCTCCATGGGGGCGCGTGGGCGGATGGCGGCCACCAAGGGGGCCATCATGTCGCTTCTCCTCGATGCTTACCAGAAGCGGGACAAGGTGGCGATGATCTCGTTTTGCAAGGACGAGGCGCGGATGAACCTGCCGCCCACCTCGTCCATAGAGCTCGCGGCGCGGCTTCTCGCTGAAATGCCGGTCGGCGGCAGGACGCCGCTCTCATCGGCGCTCGTCAAGAGCGGCGAAGCGCTCCGGGGGCATCTGCTCCGCGACCCCACGTCGCGACCCATCGTGCTCCTCATGACCGACGGCCGGTCGAATGTTGCGATCGGCGGCGGCAAGCCCATCGAAGAGACGCTGGCCCTTGCCCGGAAGCTCGCGCTCGACGAAAGAATCCAGTTCATCGTGGTGGACACCGAAGACCAGGGGCTCGTGCGCTTCGGGCTCGCGGCCCGCATCGCCGAAGCCCTGAACGCCCGTTATTTCAGGACCAATGATTTGCAGGCGAACGCCCTGCTCGATATCGTCAAGGGAGGATCGTTTTAATGAAAGAGCATTCGATTTACCCGTTCACCGCCATTGTCGGCCAGGAGCACATGAAGCTGGCCCTTGTCCTCAACCTCGTGAACCCGACCCTCTCCGGCGTGCTGATCCGGGGCGAGAAGGGCACCGCGAAATCGACCGCCGTGCGGGCGCTCGCCGAAATCCTCCCCGAAATCCGTGTGGTGAAGGACTGCCCTTTCCAGCTCGCCCCGGAGGACGACGCCGGTGTGTGCCGGGAGTGCTTCCGCGTGGAGTGCCGTGAGAGGCGCCTCAACCACGAGCCCGTCGAATCCGTAGACCGGCCGATCCGCGTCGTGGAACTTCCCGTCGGGGCGACCGAGGACCGCGTCGTCGGGACGCTCGACCTCGAATACGCTCTCCAGAAGGGGGAGAAGCGCGTGGAGCCGGGTCTCCTCGCCGCCGTCCACCGGGGCATACTTTACGTGGACGAGGTCAACCTTTTGGATGACCACGTGGTCGATGTGCTCCTCGATTCAGCGGCCATGGGAGTCAACACGATAGAGCGCGAGGGCGTTTCCTTCTCGCACCCGGCGCGCTTCGTGCTGGTCGGCACCATGAACCCGGAGGAGGGGGAGTTGAGGCCGCAGCTCCTCGATCGCTTTGGGCTCTGCGTCCGGGTGGAGGGAATCGCCGACCGCGACGCCCGCGTGCAGGTCATGGAGCGGCGGGTGGCCTTCGATGAAGACCCCGGAAGGTTTGCACAGGGGTGGGAGGACGCCTCCCGGGAACTTGTCGCCAGGATCGAGGCCGCGCGCAAGCTCTATGATGCGGTGGACATCGACCGGGAGCAGTTGTATGCTATCGCCGACTATTGCCTGGACGTCGGCGTAGACGGCCACCGGGGAGACATCATCATGATGAAGGCCGCCAAGGCCCTCGCCGCTTACCATGGCCGGACGAAGGCGGAGCGGACCGACGTGGACGAAGCGGCGGAACTCGCCCTGCCGCACCGCGTTCGGAGGCAGCCCCTCATGGACGTTGCTGAAAGCGTGGAAAAGGTGCGGCGCCTCCAGGCTTCGGCTTGATTTTTGGGGCCAGGATTGCTCCGCCCTGGTATTTTGTCAGGCTTGTTCGCGTAGCAGCTGTATTGGTTGGGTTAGCAAATGCGAACCCCAACAAGAATCCGAACCCTTGTTGGGGTTCAGTGCGTTCACCCCAACCTGCCGCCAACATGTAAAATAAAGACTGACAACCTCCTAGGCTATTATAATAATGGCATTATACTCGAATCGACAAAACCCATGATCGAAATCCGCGACTTATCGAAGCAGTATGGCAAGGTGCAGGCGCTAGGCGGCGTGAGCCTCGACGTCGAAAAGGGCGAGCTTTTTGCTTACCTCGGTCCCAACGGGGCGGGCAAGACGACCACCATCCGCATACTGACCGGGCTGACCCGCCACGACGGGGGGGCGGCCAAGCTTAATGGCATGGATATTGCTAAGGAGCCTCGCGAGGCGAAGAAACAATTCGGCCTCGTGCCGCAGCAACTAAACCTCGACGCCGACTTGACCGTGCGGGAGAACCTCTTCATCCACGGCCTTCTCTACAATATGCCCCGAAGCGAAATAAACCGGAGGATCGACGAACTGCTCGAATACATGGACCTGACCGACCGGGGCGGTTCGCTCGCGAAGACGCTTTCGGGCGGCCTCAAGCGGCGGGTGGTGATTGCGCGCGCCATGGTGCACTCGCCTGCCATACTTTTCCTCGACGAGCCGACCGTCGGCCTCGATCCCAACATCCGCCGCCGCATCTGGGCGCTCATCAAAAAGATCCAGGCAGACGGGGCCACCATCTTCCTTACGACGCATTACATCGAGGAGGCGGAGTTCCTCGCCCGCCGGGTGGCCTTTATCGACGAAGGAAAAATCGTTACAATCGACTCCCCCGCCAACCTGACGTCGCGGCTGGGGGGGTGGGCCGTGGACCGCCTCGAGGACGATCGGCTCACAACGGAATTTTTTGAAGCGCGTGAAAAGGCCGTCGCCTATACGCTCGACCAGGCGGACGGTTGCACCATACGGCGCGTGAACCTAGAGGACGCATTCATCGCAATGACGGGAAAGAAAATCTGATGATCGACGGATGGCTGGCGGTTTATCTGAGAGAAACAATCATCTTGCGGCGGCGTCTCACCCGGCTGATCCCGGCGTGGTCGGTGTCGCCCCTGCTTTACCTCGTGGCCTTCGGATTCGCCGTCGGCCGGAATTCGGTCGTGCACGGCCACACCTACCTGGAGTTCCTCTTGCCCGGCCTCCTTGCAATGACCAGCATGACGCAAGCATTTGCCATCGCGAGCGAAATTAACGTCGCCCGCTTCTACCACCACATTTTCGAGGAATTCCAGGCCGCCCCGATAAGCAACACGGGCTACGTGCTCGGCGAAGTGCTCGCGGCCATAACTCGGGCGCTCCTCGCCGGGACGGTCATCATTGTTCTCGGCCTCTTCTTCGGGGTGTTCATGAACTTCAATATCGCGTTCCTGCTCGGCTACCTGCTGAACGCCTTCATCTTCGCCTCGCTCGCCGTGGCCCTCGCGATGCTCGTCAAGTCCCATGCGGACCAGACGCTCCTCACGAGCTTCATCATTACTCCCATGGGGTTCCTCGGCGGGACGTTTTTTCCCCTCGAGAGCCTCCCCTCCTGGGTGCAGAAGGTCCTCGCCATCGCCCCCCTCACCCACGCGGCAAGGACCATCCGCGCGGCGTCCTTCGGCGAAAGCGCTAGTTCCACCGACTTCGCCATCCTCGCCGTTCTTGGGTGCGTCACCTTCGTATTCGCGGTTTCCTGCGTCAACAAGGCCAGGGATTGACCGCGGCTGTCACCCATTGGGGCGTATAAGCATATGATTTAGAAAACCAAACGAATATGAGGTCTTTCAATCAGGAATTTCTTGTCGCTCTTCGATTCTCGTTGTTTTGACGGACGGGCCGCCGGCGAACCGCAAGGGGTTTTTATCGACCGTGAAGGTCCTGATTTTTGGGTGATTTGTGGTGCTATGCGCTGTCTCCCTTTTCCACCCAAGCGCCGCGCCCCTTCAACGTCGCCCGCACCGCTGCCTGCAACTCTCGCAGCGAATAGGGTTTATGCAGGAATGCTCTAGGGAATTCTGAATGCTCGCTGTTCATAACTTGCGACTCATCGTTCCCGCTCGTCAGGATTACAGGGATATCATCGCCCCGTAGAGCCCTCAACTCCGCCAGCGTCTCCCAACCGTCCATGCCCGGCATGGTGAGATCGAGCAGAATGAATTGAAGGTCTTCTCTGCGTTTGCGGAAAATCTCCACCGCTTCAAACCCGTTTCTCGCCAGAAGAACGGTGAATCCCAGCAGCCTCAGCAACCTCTTGGCCGTTGCGAGCACTTGGGGGTCATCGTCGACGCAAAGCGCCAATCCCAATGTTTCCAGCTCTTCCGCTCTTTTTTGCATGGATTCGGCGGCCGTCCTGATCCATTGCTCCTCGATCGGGAAGAAAACCCGGAAGACTGACCCCGATCCGGGGTCGCTAGTCACCGCCACCGCCCCCCTGTGCAGTCTTACAGCCCCCAAAAGAGCGGCAAGCCCCAGTCCTCGCCCCGTGAACTTGGTGCTGAAAAAGGGATCGAAGAGCAAGTCCATTTCCTCCTCTTTAATACCGCAGCCGGTGTCGGAAACCTCCAAACAGACATACACGCCTGACTCCGGTTTCCACCCCGCAGGAACCACATGATGATAAACAACATCCTGCGCCCCGACTTCCCTAATGACGATTCGTATACTCCCCTCGTCATCACCGATGGCTTCCCTAGCATTATTGAGCAGACTTGACAAGATTTGGACGATTTTGGCATGGTTTCCCCGTATAGTGAGCCCCTCTTGCTCTATTTCAGTCTCCAGCGATATTTTCCCTGGAATAATAAGTTTTTGGGCTTCGGTTGCTTCCAAACAGGCATCGGCAAGGTTTACAGGGACGAGCCTGATCGGCGTCTGCCCGAGATAGGCGAGCATCAGGCTGCTCACCTCCGCTGCATCCCTGGATGCCTGCCTCGCGGCTTCCAGCATGGGCGCCGTCTCGTGCTCGGGTTCCAGGCAAAGTTGGGCAAGCTCCAGATTTCCCATCACCGCCATAAGCTTATTGTTGAAATGGTGGGCGACTGCCCCTGCCATGCGCTTCAGACTCTCAGTTTTCATGAGTTGGCGCCGCTGCTGCTCCCACTGTCTATACTGCTCCTCGGCCTTTTTGCGTTCAGTGATGTTGGCCTGCGTTCCGACCACCCGGATTGGACGGCCGTGCTCGTCGCGTTGCATGACCTTGCCCTTGCTCAGCACCCAGATCCACTCCCCCGACTTCGACTGCAACCTGTGCTCTGACTCATAGCAGGAGGATTCTCCTTTCAGGTGTTCTATCCAAAGGTCCATCGCGCGTTGCCTGTCCTCAGGATGGACCAGTTTTTCCCACGGTCTGGAACCTAACTCTTCCAATGAGTATCCCAACATCTCAGCATATCGATTATCGTAGACGACTTGGCCCATTTCAACATTCCGGTCCCACATCCCCAAGTCGGCGCCCTCCAGCACAAGACGCAACTGCTCCTCGCTTTCCCTTAGTAGTTGCTCCGCACGCTTTCGCTCCGTGAGATCAAACGCCATCCAGATAATGACGCTTCGCTCTCGAATCATATACACCCCCCCGACAACCTCCACCGGGAAAAGCGAACCGTCCTTCTTCCTGTGCCACTTCAAGGGGATGTGAAAAGCGCCTCCATCAGCAGCAGACTCGACATCGCGTCGAGATTTTTCTCTTTCCGCACTGAGGTCCTCAATAGTGAGCCCCTCCAGGCATTCTTGGCGATCGTATCCGTACAACCTAACGTGCGCCTCGTTCACGTCCAGGAACCGCAATGTTTCCAGGTCGATAATGGAAATCGCAATGAGTTCGTTTTCAAATAAGCGACGGTATTTCTCCTCGTTTGCCCTTAGTTCTTCGTAGGCCCGTCTTTGTTCGGCTTCCCTCATCGCGAGTTGGGACGCCATATCGTTGAACGCCATGGTCAGCTGTCCCAGTTCGTCATCAGTGGGAGGCAGTTCCTCTGGGGACTCCAGCTCTCCCTTTGCAAGGCGTTGGGCGGCTTCCATCAACCGATTGACGGGCCTGATAAAAAGTGACGCTCCCAAAAACCATCCGAGGCAGCTCAGGAGAATCACCGGAACGCCCAACGCCGTCAAGTAGATCAGCGTCTTCATCGTCACTGTCTTGGCGATGGCCTCGACCGGCAGGCCAACCAGAATGTACATGTATGGAGGCTCTCCCTCACCCAGGCGCAGCTGCTTGAACCCATAAACGCGGACAATGTCGTCTTGGCCTTTAATTTCATAAACGCCGTTAACGGATTTGCCCGATATCTCTGCAAAAGAACTCTCGGGTATAGGCAGGCCTACAAGATCCTTCGGACCCGAGGGAAAACGGTAAAGACGCACCCCCCGATAGTCAGTAATCACCATGACGGAGCCTGATGGCAGCCCCCCCGATTCTATGAATCGCGAATAGCCGTCGAGTCTGAATGCGGCTATGACCACAGCTATGACATTATCCTTTGCGTCTATGACGGGATAAGCATAGTTGATGGACGACGTATTGCTGACCCGTCCGACTATATACTCACCAACTGCAAAGCAGCGGGTGTTCATTGCATCCTTGAAGTGTTTCCGGTCCGAGAGATTCACGCGTCCAGGGATAAACGGCATAGAAGCAGCGAACAGACGTCCGTCTGGGGTTGCAGCCCCAACAATAGCTATGGAGGGATGTATGCCGCTGATTTCTTGAAACAACCGAGTGCATGCATCTGCGTCGAGGCTCTGCAGTTCTGAAGAGTGCGCCAGAGTCTCCAATATGAATCTGGCTCCCAGGGTTATCTTTTCCTGTTGCGCCGCTAAATTTTCAGCCATAAGGGCGACCTTCTTACTCGCCTCCTGGAGCTCCCGCTGATGCTGCTCCCAGCCGGAAGCCACGATCACTGCAACCGCCGGGAGGAAGACCGCCGCAAGCAATAGGAGCAGTTTCTTCCGGATAGACATTGAATGGATAAAATGAGCATTGCTCATGAAACCGGCCTCCTCAATACGGAGATGCATGTTAGGGACAAGACCCCATCTATTAGCAATATGCCTGCCAACCTTGCACCATAAGACAATTGGTCGAGTGTTATTCGGGACGGATCATCGGTTCCAGCAATAATCATTGAAGTTATGCATTGGTTCGCCCTTCTGGAGCGTGACTTAATTTATTGAAAAGATGTATAAAATATTCCATGGAACCTCCTTTGATCACAGATGCATAAACACAAAGAGGCCCACCTCATGGGACTGTTTGCAATCGCCTGTCTCCATCGCAGGTGCGGGGAACTGAACTGCCACACTCTGTAAACCTTTGGAAACCATGATGAGTTGCTAACCATCAGTGCAAGGCGTGCGGGGTGCTTTTCAAAGGCGGTCAGCACTTTCCTAACCAGTAACCAGGATCAGAGAGCCCATCTGTCTCACATTCACGTGATCAAGGCAGGACAGAGACGGTGAGGGGCCAGCGCGGCGCCATATCCCATGGAAGTGATGCAGCGCCAGTGAAGCAGGGGACGGTGCATTTTCTTCTCCACTGATGGAGATAAACTGTTTAAAATACCATAAGCAGCTATTATTATCGCTTGTGCAGGCTGGAATCGGGCTGAAAACGGAGTGGCCGTCTGCGGAGATGCGCTCTTAAGGTTGCGGGCCGTGAGACGCCAAACCAGTCTGGCTTGATGAGTCTGGTGAAGCAATGCACGGCGCGCTGTTCTATTTCAAGGTTGCAGGCGCTTGCGGTGCGAGATAGAGTTATTTGGCTGGATTTCTCGAAGAGAAGACAGCCTTCTGGAGGGGGGATGGAGAGCTGGAACAGCATGTTCCTGGGAGAGTATCCCGAGCCTTATAAGACGGGCGGTCTGATGATTGTCGGTCCGGACTTGTTTTCTATTGACGATGAGGGCGAGCCCCTGAGCCCCATAGCATCGATATTTCCCGCGTACAACACGCTAATCGCCGGGCGCGGCATCCACGCCATGCATGTCGCCACGATGGTGGACTTGTGGAAGGCCAAGCGCCAGGAGGAGGGGGCTGATCTGGGTCCGGAGGAAGAGGCGGATATCTACGAAAACGCAGTGTCCCTTTTGGTGCGCGGGACAGTGGTGCTTATCCGCTCCAATCCCGAGAAGATGGATCTCACTTTCGCGGCGGACGAAGCTCTCCAGAAAATTGCACCCAAGGAACGCATCCAGTTCACCGGGGTCCATCTGGAGGAGGTTCGGCGGCGCCTGCGATGGAGAGGCGAGAGTTGGCGCGTTTCTCCGCCGCCGCATTCGCTTGAGGAGATAGAGTGTTGCATACGGTGCAGCAGGGTCCATGTAGGCTCCGGGGCCGTCTACTATCAAAACGCGCCCACCGGCGGGCGTTTTGTAACGTGCGAAGAGTTTAACCGCATCCGGCCGATGTTGAGGGAAAATAGGGCGGAGGCGCTTGCGCGTCTGCGGGAGATCCTGGATCTGTCCCGGCTCACCAACAATATGGGCGTTCGCGAATTGAGTTTTTTTCTGCCCGCCGACAGGAATCTTCCATTAAAGGATCTGGAAAGCTTGGTCGCCGCGCTCGACGATGTCGAACACCCGTGCGAGGTAAGGGCGGTGGAGCGCCTTTTCGACTGTTTCGCGGCCTCGTTTTCTGAACTGGCGGGCCCTGACCTCGCCATCGATGACTGGTCAGGCCCTATTTGGCGGACCACCATGTTTTGCCGTCTCTACGACATCAACGAGAAAATGCTCGAAGAGTGGACGCTCGGGCTCAGCCCGGAATTTTTCCTGAATGTGCGCTGGCTTCCCGGCGCCCGGATTGTTTTCGGCGAGCTTGTTTTCGAGCGCACCGTGGAATCGCGCGTCCGGAGCCTCATTACGCACTTCTGGAGAACGTGGAAAGGCGTCGTTTCCATTAACGTCGGAAGGGTTGAATCGTCGCAGACCAATCGGGAGCGGACCGGCGAGCAACGTGAAGTCTACGTAATCGTGCTAGGTCGGGTGGACGGCCGTGAAGATATCCGCCTTGTGCGTATGATTAAATGGGACGTCATGCATCGCCTCAATATGGGCGTCCCGCAGGTGCAGGCAATCAGCGAGACGTTCCAGTATCGGGAGTACATCTCCGATCGGTTGCAGGCGGCGGCTGAGTTGGGGGTTCCTATTTTATCCTTTGCGGAAATTCGGTTTGACGAGGAAATTCCGGGGATGGGATGGATCCCCGTGTTTTTTTTCGACCGGGAATATGTGACCGGACTGGTGTCTGACAAGATCCCTTCGGCATGGTTTGCGCGGAAGGGGTTTATAATGTGGCTTTCCTATCTGCTGGGGGCTGCCGCCGCCGTCAGCCTGACCCTCGGAAGGGTTGACTTCAGGACCCGGCATGTTTTTTTTGATGATGGCGACGAGGTGATCCAGTTCAATGATGAAGGGTTGCCGGTAAGACTGATTGTTGTGGAGACGACAGGCTCCTTTACTGATTGGAGTACGCCGATGGCCGAAATGCTGCCCCACTGCGTCCAGCATTTGACGAGGCATCTGGAGAAGGCGCGGGGCAAGGGAATTTTGCGGGAAGAACTGGCGTTGTCGGTTTCCGGTTTTGCCAACGGGCTTGTAGAAGAACTGGAGCGGATGAAAGAATTGCTCCAGGCGTCGCCGTCGCGGCTGTGGTCGCTTTTTGCGGACCGGTCCAATGAGCCGGGAACGATTAGACAGCGTTGGGAAGGCGTGTTGCGCAGGCTCGAGGAGACGTCAACGGAAGAGTTGCACCGACTGGTGCTGGAAAGTCCGGATGCCGCCGAGTATATATAGGTTTCCATGCATGGGTCGCCGTAACTGACAGGGCTGCTATGCTGTAAAAATTTCAAGAGCAACAGAAGATCAAAGGAGGGGTTGCGGCATATGGCGAATGAACCGAACAAGGTCATTTATTCGATGGTCGGCGTGAGCAAGTATTACGACAAGCGTCCGATCTTGAAAGACATATATCTTTCATATTTTTACGGGGCGAAGATTGGCGTCCTGGGACTCAACGGGTCGGGGAAAACCTCGCTTCTCAGGATACTTGCGGGCGTAGACAAGGAATTCAACGGCAAGACGGTGATCTCTCCCGGCTACACCGTCGGGCTGCTCGAGCAGGAGCCGAAGCTGGATGACTCCAAGACCGTGCGCGCCGTCGTGGAAGAGGGCGTCCAGGAAGTGGTGGACCTCCTGAATGAGTTCAACCGGATCAACGAGCAGTTCGCCAATCCCATGTCCGACGAAGAGATGGACAAGCTCATTGCGCGCCAAGGCGTCGTGCAGGAAAAGCTCGACGCGATGGACGCCTGGGACCTCGACTCCCGGTTGGAGATGGCGATGGACGCGCTCCGCTGCCCCGAAGGAGATGTTGCCATCAAGCTGCTTTCGGGAGGTGAGAAACGCCGCGTGGCGCTTTGCCGCCTTCTCCTGCAGAAGCCCGACATCCTGCTCCTTGACGAGCCCACCAACCACCTGGACGCAGAGACTGTCGGATGGCTTGAACAGCACTTGCAGCGCTATGAAGGCACGGTCATTGCGGTCACCCATGATCGCTACTTCCTCGACAACGTTGCCGGATGGATTCTGGAACTTGATAGAGGGCAGGGGATTCCCTGGCAGGGCAATTATTCGTCGTGGCTCGAGCAGAAGCAGAACCGCCTGAAGCAGGAAGAGAAGAAGGAGACGGAGCGGCAGAAGACCCTCGAACGCGAATTGGAGTGGATACGGATGTCGCCCAAGGGCCGTCATGCGAAGTCGAAGGCCCGCATCAATTCCTACGAGCTCATGTTGCAGCAGGAGAGCGAGAAACGGGCTAAGGACCTCGAAATCTACATTCCGCCGGGACCGCGCCTAGGCAACGTGGTGATCGAGGCGAAAAACATCAGCAAGACCTTTGGGGACAGAGTGCTTATCGACGATCTGTCGTTCACCGTGCCTCCGGGGGCGATCGTTGGCGTGATCGGTCCCAACGGAGCTGGCAAGAGCACGCTCTTTCGGATGATAACCGGTCAGGAAACCTGCGACAGCGGGACGTTCCGCGTCGGAGAGACGGTAAAGCTGGCCTACGTGGAGCAAACACGCGACGCGCTCGACCCGAGCAAGACGCTCTGGGAGGCCGTTTCCGACGGAGAGGAAGTGGTGCAGCTAGGGAGCCGGCAGGTGAATTCCCGAGCGTATGTGGCGCAGTTTAATTTCTCGGGGGCGGACCAGCAGAAGAAAGTGGGCTCCCTGTCGGGAGGGGAGCGCAACCGCGCCCACCTCGCCCGGATGCTGAAATCGGGGGGCAATGTGATTCTGCTGGACGAGCCCACCAACGATCTGGACGTGAACACGATGCGCGCCCTGGAAGACGCCCTCGAGAATTTCGCGGGCTGCGCCATGGTGATAAGCCACGACC
The DNA here is from genome assembly GCA_937958025.1 of uncultured Syntrophobacteraceae bacterium. Lineage (GTDB taxonomy): Bacteria > Desulfobacterota > Syntrophobacteria > Syntrophobacterales > Syntrophobacteraceae > CALFXO01. The sequence continues at coordinate 16,136 of CALFXO010000114.1, read as the reverse complement.
GATGGTTCCTCGACCGCATTGCCACCCATATGATGGCTTTCGAGGGCGATGGAAAGGTCGCCTGGTTCGACGGAAACTATTCGGAATACGAGGCGGACAGGAAAGAGAGGCTTGGGCCGGCCGCGGATCAGCCCCACCGGCTGAAACATAGACGGCTGACAAGGGCGTGATAATGCCACGGGAACGCCCAAAGACGCATGGTCGTGCGCCGAGGACGCTCCACAGGGATGTCAACAGACTTCAACAACCTCTTGGATCTTTGAGAGATCCTGTGAAGGAGAGCTTCTCCCATGGCGGCGAATTACATGCCTAAGACATTGGCGAAGACCCTTGATTACATCGCCTGCCGCGCGCCGGGGGAATACGGTCTATTCTGGGACCCAGACGGCTCCATGCCATGGAAAGAACTCTACTGGGCGCTACAGGAAGATCCGTCGCTGCGTTTTGTGCGGGAAACGCACTTGAGGGAGTTGGGTTTTCTCGGGATTCCAGTGCCGTTTTTCCTGGATGGAGGGCTACTGCGTCTTGGCGGCGACGTGATCCGTCCGGATTATTCGATTGTCGAGCCTCCGGAGCGGCTATATTACGCCTTCTCGAAAAGGCGTCATCGGGTTGCGCTGGAGCATGGACTCGTCGCGCCCGGCAATCGCGCCTATCTGGCGCTTAGCTCCGATAAGGAGGCGGCTCTGCGCTTCGCAAAGCGCCGCGACCCCGACCCGCTTGTCGCCGAGGTGCGGGCGACGAAAGCGCATACAGAAGGAGTGATTTTCCGCGCTGTGGATTCGGGGCTCTATCTCGTGGAGCGTCTGCCCGCTGATTGTCTGGTGTTGCCGCCTATCCGGGAAGAGGATGCGGTTAAGTTCGCGGCGAAAAAAAAGGAAAAGAAACCTTCGCATGCCGAAGCTCCTATCGCCCCCGGTTCGTTTTTCCCCGACCTGGGACGGATGGGGCTGGGTTCGCCTCCGGACCCCGAGGCGGCGGCTAAGGAGAAGAGGAGGCGGAGCAGGAAGGCGGGAACCTGGAAAAAAGATGCACGAGGAGAGCGGCGCAAACGGGAAATATGACGCTCCTTGCCGCGTGCATTTCAATGCGGAATGTCACGGACTTCAAAAAGAACGGGCGGCGGTTGGGGAAAGGGAACTCGGCCTCAGCCAATCGCCTCTCCCCAGAGCCGCTCACCGCATCCAGCGCCCTTCCTACTTATGCTCTGTCTCCGGGGCCGCCTCGGAAAGCAGTTTTTCCTGTTCCGGGTGCTGCCCCAGCCATTCCACCTTGCCGCTGCCGAGGTCGTAAATCGCTCCGACGACCTTCAGCGATCCGGCTTTCACCCTGTTTCTCACCGCTTCGCTGTTCTTGAGGAGGTCCTGAATCGATTCCCATACGTTGGCCTTGATGGCCGCGGCGATGAGGGCGTCGCCGCTTAGGTTGGGCTCGCTGGCCTTGACCTTTTCAACTGCGGGAGTGATGTTGTCCACCAGCTTGGGAATGCTGCCGTGGACCGCCGCCTGCTGGACGACAGCAGTCACGGCGCCGCACTTCGTGTGTCCGAGGACAACCATTATGGGCGTTCCTAGGTGGTCCGCTCCGTACTCGATGGAGCCGATTTCATCGGTGTCCGATACGTTGCCTGCCACGCGCACCACAAAGATATCACCGATTCCGCAGTCGAAAAGGATTTCCACCGGGACCCTCGAATCCGAGCAGGCGAGCACTGTCGCGAACGGGTGCTGCCCCTTGGATTCTGTCAGCTTCCTGCGTTTAGCGTCCGCGTCCGGATGCTTGGGCGCGTTTTTCACGTAGCGCGCGTTTCCGTCCTGGAGCATCTTCATCGCCTGATCGGGGGATGGACCGGAAGACGCGTGCTCCGTGGACGCCCAAGCCGCAAAGGCGATGGTGATAACGATGGATAACGCCGCAATCCAAATCTTTGCACTTTTCATTTCCTCTCCTTTTGCTTCGCTCTGAATAATACTTTCCCCTATGCAATACCGCCGCGCCCGTGGTTGACTCCGGGACGGCGGCCCCTCCCGCATTGCACTCCTCCGCCAGCGGAAGCTGCTGATGTTGTCTCGATGCTTCCACATGGCAGCGCCTTACTTGCGATATTCTATGATGGAGCCTGAGCAGCGTGGATGTTGCTATCAGCGGCTATCAACTGCGCGCTTGAGATAGAGTCGCACCGCCGGCAGGGTTCAATGGGCGGCCGACCGGCTTAAGGAAGTGCTTGAGCGTCAGAAACAGGTTTTATTTCGCAACTAGAGAGAGAAGAAGAGTATTTGGGCGAGGGGGGCGTCCGGAGCGGGCGCCCCCCTGAAGTCGGGCAAGTACGCCAGTTTTAGCGTGCGTATGCCTTGACGCCTTCGGTGTAGAGGTCTCCGCCCACTACGTCGTTGGCGACGATGACGGGGAAGTCCTTGACCTCGAGGCGACGGATGGCTTCGGGGCCCAACTCGGGATAGGCGATGACTTCTGCGCTCAGGATGCTCCGGGCGATGAGGGCGCCCGCGCCTCCGATGGCCGCGAAGTAAACCGCCTTATGCTCCTGCATGGCGTCCCGTACGGCCTGGTTCCTTGCGCCTTTTCCGACCATGCCTTTTAGACCATTGGCAATGAGTTCCGGAGCGTAGGCATCCATGCGGTAGCTGGTCGTCGGCCCGGCCGCGCCGATGGGCTTGCCGGGCTTTGCGGGGGACGGTCCGACGTAGTAGATCACCTGTCCCTGCAAGTCGAAAGGAAGCGGTTCGCCGGAATGGAGCAGTTGCACGAGGCGTTTGTGGGCGGCGTCGCGCGCGGTGTATATCACGCCGCTTAGGAGCACTCTGTCTCCAATGCGGAGCTTTTCGACGTCTTCATTCTTGAGCGGGGTCGTTAAACGAATGGCTTCTCCCATGTCTCGCTTCCTTTCCTACAGTTCGACTTCTTTGTGTCGGGCCGCATGGCATTGGATGTTCACTGCAACGGGCAGGCTTGCGATATGACAAGGCATCATCAGAATGTGGAGGCCGAGCGAGGTGGTGCGTCCGCCAAGTCCCTGTGGTCCGATGCCGAGGTTGTTGATTTCCTCCAGCCATTCCTTTTCCATCTGGGCCAACTCGGGGTCGGAGTTCTCCTCGCCGAGGGGCCGGAGAAGCGACTTCTTGGCGAGGATGGCCGCCTGTTCAAACGTGCCGCCGATTCCGACCCCGACGATTGTCGGCGGACAGGGGTTGGAGCCGGACTCCTTAACCCGCTGCACGACGTATTCCCGGACTCCCTGCATCCCTACAGCCGGCGTGAGCATCATTACTCGGCTCATATTCTCGCTGCCGCCGCCTTTGGGGGCGAAGATGAGCTTCAGTTTGTCGCCGGGGACTATGTCGAAGTGGATGACCGCCGGGGTGTTGTCGCCGGTGTTCTGACGAGTGAACGGGTGGCAGATGCTCTTGCGAAGGCAACCCTCCGCGTACCCCTGGCGCACGCCTTCTTCAATGGCTTCACGGATGGAGCCGCCCGTAATGCGCAGGTCCTGCCCGACTTCTGCGAATATGACAGCGAAGCCGGTGTCCTGGCACATGGGGACGCCTTCTTCCCTGGATATCCTAGCGTTTTCGATAAGCCGCTGCAAAATGTCCTTCCCGGTCGGGGATTCCTCTTGCTCGAGGGCCGTCTCAAAGGCTTTCAGCACATCTTCGCCCAACTCCGTGTTGGCTCGGATGGCCAGATCCTTAACTGCATCTGTGATCTTGCTCACGTGGATTTCTCGCATGAACGCTCCTTCTGGCATCGCTATTTTCCATTGCCTGCGTAGTGAATGTTTGGCATCCGGCCGGGCGCTGCGGCGACTGCGCGTCGCCGCGGGGGGAGGGCGTGCGAGTGGGGGAGAATCGGAGCGGTCCCGTGACGCGCTCCATCTCCCCGGAGAAGGGGGTTCCGCCGGGCGGCTGCCAGTCCGGAGATTCGCGGCTCAGGCCTCCGCGGCTCCGGGTTGCTTCTGGAATTCACAGGGGCGCAGCTGCTCCAGTTCGTCGAGTGAAGCTTCACGGACGTGCACTATGTCTATGTGATAGTAAAGGTCCTTGCCCGCGAGCGGGTGATTGTAATCGAGGATGGCCGCCGCATCCGTCTTGGCCTTCACGAAGTAGGTGTAGGAGACTTTATAGTCCTCGTTTGATGCCATGATCCATTTGCCGACCTCGAAATCACGGGCCGGGGGATGCTCGTCGAAGGATTTTTCCTTCACGAGAGCGGGGTCGTATTCGCCAAACGCTTCCCGGGCCGGAACGACGATATCCACCTGCTGGCCTTGGTTGAGTCCGAGGAGGCGCCGTTCCAGTCCTGGGAGCAGCTGGTCGTAGCCGACGACGAAATTGAGCGACGCGGGCTCGTTTTCACCCTTGAGGTAGGAGCCGTCTTCGAGGCGGAGCGTGTATTCGAGGACTACAAATGCATCTTTTGCAATTTCCACAGCGGGGTTCACCTTTCAAAATGTTCCATTGCACGGCGCCCCAGGGGAGACGCCGGAGGTCTATTGCTGCTGTTCAAACTCATTCCACTCGGATTCTTCCTGCACGGCGAGCGGATATCCTAACGCCTTGGCTTTCTCGTAATGCTCCTTCGCCAGTTCTTTCTGTCCGAGCAGGCGGTGAGCCACTGCGAGGTTGTAATGGGCGGGGGCGAAATTCTCGTTGATGGAGAGTGCGTTGCGGGAGGCTTCGATCCCTTCCTCCGTGCGACCGGACTGGAAGCATGCAACGGCCAGGGTGTTGTGGGCCTGGAGGTGGGAGGGCATGCGGGCAGCGGCCTCTTTGCAGTAGGGATGCGCCTTGTCGGGATCGCCCTTCTGGAGATAGGCGAATCCCATATTGTAATAGGCCTGCGGCAAGTTGGAGTCGATTGCAAGCGCCTTTTCGTTGAACTCGATGCACTGGTCGGGCTCCCCCTTCTGGAGCAGGAGGCCGCCGAGGTTGACGTAGGCTTGAGCGAGGTTGGGGTTGTTTTCAATGGCCTGCTTGAACTCTGAGATGGCCTCTTCCCTCAGTCCCTTCTGGACATATGCGAGTGCGAGGTTATAGTGCAGCGTTGCGTCGAGCGGTTCAAAAAAAAGCCGCTCCTTCAGGAACTTGATGTACTCGTTGTGCTGCCTCTCCTGGGGTGAAAGCTCTGCCATTGCACTATCCTCTCGTGTCTGACTTCAAATGCGTTCAGCTGTCGATTTTCCGTCACTTGGCGTTGATAATTCTGTTACTATTGATTTCTGTTCAATTTTTCAGTAATGTAGCACATCCTTGGTCACCCGAGAAGAAATTTTTGGCATTGCGGCGGCTCCCTTTGTGGTATAAAAGGCGGATTGCGGTTTTGGCGCCCCAGGCTTCCCGCCGAACGCTGAAAGAGGGCGTCTTGTGGCGGTTCGGCGGCTGCATCGAATCCGGCGCGTCATTGTGAGTGTTTTCCCGCACAGGCCATTTTGCGGTGATTTATCAAGGATTTTTCTATTGACAAAGCTTGTGCGTCGAGTTAATTGAGGAGGCGAACTGAGTGAATTCATTCACTTTCGGCGATAAATGGGTTATTCTAACCTGTTGTTTTACTTAATGTTTCACCTATTATTGACCAACTATCCAAGGATATCCCGAGGAGACCATCATGAGCGACGAAAAAGAGCGCATCGTTGAATGGATGAAGCAGCAGAAGAAGAGCAAGCAATATTTCAACGACGTTTGCAAGGCCGTTCCCGAGTTGAATATGCGGCAGGCGAAGAAGTTCATAAACGAACTGGTTGCCGAAGGAAAGCTGAAGTATTGGTCGAGCGGCAGCACGACAATGTATATGCTCCCGAGCGAAGGCGATGTAGCCAAAGAAGAAGAGGGCATGGCCTAAGCTGGGAGCCGCAGGGTTTTAAGACGATTCGAGGGGCTGGCCGGTGCGCGCGATTCGTCCGGCGCTTCTTGGAAGGAGGTGAGGGGGGAGGGGAGAAGACGGCTTCTGCGTCCGTAAGTAGATATGGACCATTGTCATGTAGAGGGAAGTACTAGGAAAGGCCTTAAACCTGGAGGTAAACAGAATGGCTTTAAAGCATCAAACCCCTATGCTGGATGAGTTGGAAAAGGGGCCTTGGCCAAGCTTTGTTTCGGACATCAAAAAGGTGGCCGCAAGGAAGCCGATGGCTGAAGATCTTTTGGGCGTACTCGAGCTTTCCTACAAAGAGAAGGAAGGCCACTGGAAGCACGGCGGCATCGTCGGCGTGTTCGGCTACGGCGGCGGCGTCATCGGTCGTTACTGTGACCGTCCCGACCTGTTCCCCAACGTCGCGCACTTTCATACGATGCGCGTCAATCAGCCGGCGAGCAAGTTCTATACGACGGACGTGCTGCGCAAGATCTGCGACATCTGGGAAGCAAAAGGCAGTGGCTTGACCAATATGCACGGGTCCACGGGCGACATCATCCTTCTTGGCACCACGACGGACCAGTTGGAGCCCATCTTCTACGAACTGACGCATGAACTCGGAATGGACCTCGGCGGCTCGGGCTCCAACCTGAGAACCCCCGAAGGCTGCGTCGGCAAGGCGCGTTGTGAGTGGTCCTGCATCGACACCCAGGACATTATTTATGACCTCACGATGACCTTTCAGGACGAGCTCCATCGTCCGGCCTTCCCCTATAAGTTCAAGTTCAAGTGCTCCGGCTGCCCGAATGACTGCGTGGCCGCTATCGCACGCTCCGACTGCTCGATCATCGGAACCTGGAGAGACGATATCCGGATAGACCAGGAAGCCGTCCGCGCCTACATCGGCGGAGATTTCCTGCCTCACGCCGGCGGCCACGAGAGCACCAAGCGCGCTCTTGACATCCAGGCGGAAGTCATCGATCTGTGCCCGACCCACTGCATGGAGTGGGATGGCAAGAACCTGAAGATCGACAACAAGAACTGCGTCCGCTGCATGCACTGCATCACCATCATGCCGCGCGCACTGCGTCCCGGCGTTGACACCGGCGCCACCATCCTCTGCGGCGCGAAGGCCCCCATCCTTGAAGGCGCTCAGCTCTCCAGCGTCATCATTCCGTTTATCAAGATGGAAGCGCCTTACGACGAGTTCAAGGATTTCGTGGATAAGCTGTGGAACTACTGGATGGAGCACGGCAAGAACCGTGAGCGTCTTGGCGAGCTGATTCAGCGTCAGGGCCTGGGAGCCTTCCTCAAGGCTTGCGAAATCACCCCCGATCCTCGCATGATCAACACCCCACGTTTCAATCCTTACATTTTCTACGATCCAGCGGATGTGCCCGGTGGCTGGGAACATGATCCAAAAGCATTTCGTGAACGGCATCAAGCCTAGGAGGATGCACCATGCCTTTTGATCCCAACAATATTATGCAAGACCGCATCACCGATATCGGACCCCCCAAATATGACAGGTTCTTCCCGCCTGTCATTAAAGATAACTATGGGAAATGGAAGTACCATGAAATCCTGGAGCCGGGCGTTCTGGTTCACGTTTCCGAAACCGGGGCTTCGGTTTTCACCGTTCGCGTCGGCGCCGGACGTCTTATGTCCATCGACCTGATCCGTGAAATCTGCGACATCGCCGACAAGCACTGCGGCGGTTACGTTCGCTGGACCACGAGAAACAACGTCGAATTCATGGTGGACGACAAGTCAAAGCTCGAGCCCCTCAAGGCCGACCTGAAGAGCCGTGGGAACTGGTTCCCGATCGGCGGCACCGGCGCCAGCGTGACGAACATCGTTCACACGCAGGGCTGGGTGCACTGCCATACGCCGGCTATCGATGCTTCCGGCATCGTGAAGGCGGTTATGGACGAACTGTTCGACTACTTCGGCTCCCACAAGCTTCCCGCGCAGGTCCGCATCGCTCTGGCGTGCTGCCTCAATATGTGCGGCGCTGTGCATTGCTCCGACATCGCTATCCTCGGCGTGCACCGCAAGCCGCCTTTCGTCGAGCATGACCGCGTCCAGAACGTGTGCGAAATTCCGCTGGCGGTTGCAGCTTGCCCGACGGCGGCCATCAAGCCGAAGAAAGTCGGCGAGATGAAGAGCATTGAGATCAACAACGAGCGCTGCATGTTCTGCGGAAACTGCTACACGATGTGTCCCGCCCTCCCGATCGCCGACGCCGAAGGCGACGGCGTGGCCCTGTGGGTTGGCGGCAAGGTTTCCAACGTCCGCAAGCCTCCGCAATTCTCGAAGCTGGCCGTGCCCTACATCCCGAATGAGCCGCCTCGCTGGCCGACCACGGTTAAGACGATCAAGACGATCATCGAAGCCTACGCTGCTGGCGGCCGCCGCTATGAGCGCGTTTCCGAGTGGATCGAGCGCATCGGTTGGGAGCGGTTCTTTGAAGTGACCGGGTTGGAGTTCAAGAATGAGCACATCGATGACTATCGGTTGGCCATGACGACCTGGAGAACCACGACTCAATTCAAGTTCTAGCAACTTGGGCTACTCTCGGGCGTCGGCGCAAAACGCCGGCGTCCGAATCCGGACGTTTACCCACATGACTTTTCAAATGCCGCGCCTGGTCATAGCTGCGTTGCGAGGGGGTTCGGGCAAGACGGTCGTTTCGCTCGGTCTTGTCGCCGCGTTGCGAAGACTTCATGGACTGCGGATAATTCCTTTCAAGAAAGGGCCGGATTATATTGATGCGGGCTGGCTCGCCGTAGCGGCGCGGCACCCGTGTTATAATCTGGACCCGTTCCTAATGGGCCACGACGAGATGCTCTCCTCCTTCGTACAGCATTCGCTGGAGGGGGATGGGTGCGTCATCGAAGGCAACCGCGGCTTGTATGACGGGATGGACATCGAAGGGAGTTGTTCCACGGGGGAGCTTGCAAAGCTTCTGCGGGCTCCGGTGCTCCTGGTGCTGGACGCGACCAAGGTGACCCGCACCGCCGCCGCGATGGTTCTCGGGTGCCTCCATCTAGACCCGGAGGTCCATATCGCCGGGGTCATTCTGAACCGGGTGGCGGGAAAGCGACATGAGAGCATCCTGCGTGGGTCTATTGAACGTTATTGCGACGTCCCCGTCCTGGGAGTCGTTCCCAAGGAGAAGGGGGATTCTTTTTTCCCGGAACGTCATATGGGGCTGATTCCTCCCCAGGAGCACGGTCGAATCCCTGACGCCGTGGAATTCGCGGCCGCCAGGATGGAAAATTGTCTCGATTTGGACGCCATATGGCGGATCGGTCAAGATGCTCCACCGTTAGGTCTGTCGGCTCCTTCTTATGGGATTTCCGGAAAACAGGCGGAGGAGCAGCGGCCGGAGCCTGTTGTGGTTGGCGTGGTCCGGGACGCCGCCTTTCAGTTTTACTATCCGGAGAACCTGGAGGCCCTTCGAAAGAAGGGAGCTGTCATCAAGGAGATTTCAAGCCTTGAGGATCGCATTTTGCCTAGGGTGGATGCGCTCTATATCGGCGGTGGGTTTCCTGAGACGCACTTGGACGTCCTTGCCGCCAACGAGGGGTTTCGTCAGTCCGTGCGGCGCGCCATCGAAGATGGGTTGCCGGTGTACGCGGAATGCGGCGGCCTGATGTTTCTCTGTACTGGAATACGGTCTCAAGATAACAATTTTCCTATGGCCGGTATTTTCCCCTTTGATGTGATTCTAGAAAAAAAACCCCAAGGGCACGGATATACGGTCCTCGAATGCGTGAAGGACAACCCTTACTTCCCTCGAGGGTTTGTTTTCCGGGGTCATGAGTTTCATTATTCCCGGATTATCTGCAATGAAAAAAATCCGTCTACATCACAGTCATATGTTTTTCGCCTCCAAAAGGGGCACGGAATAGTGGCGGGATGGGACGGACTGTGCTATAAGAATACTTTAGCAAGTTATTCCCATATACATGCGGTCGGGAATGACCATTGGGCGGAGGCGATTATCAGCGCTGCTTCGCGCTTTCGGCCAGAGAAGTCATTTGAAATAAATGGGATGAAAGATCCCGAAACGGGCCGGAGACTTAGTGCATTGGGAATGCACATGTGTTTAACAGCAACATAACAGGAGGTTAGCTCTATGGCAGCAGTTGAGTTCAAGGGAAAAACGTTTGAGGTGGATGAAGACGGCTTCATCGCAAGCTTCGATACCTGGTGCCCGGAATGGGTTGACTACGTAAAGGCTTCGGAAGGCATCGCGGAGCTTACGGACGAGCACTGGAAGGTCATCAACGTTCTGCAGGACTATTACAAGAAACACGGCATCGCCCCCATGGTGCGCATCCTTACCAAGGTGACGGGCTACAAGCTGAAGTACATCTATGAGCTGTTCCCGTCGGGACCCGGCAAGGGCGCCTGTAAGATGGCTGGTCTGCCGAAGCCTACCGGCTGCGTGTAATAACTGAAGAAGGAAAGCCCCAGCCCGGAGCGGGCAGAACCCGCTCCGGGCTGGGAATGCGCTGACCGCGCCTTCATACGAAGGTTGCGGCGTCAGAGCGCCGCGCGAATAATAATGGGCTGCTGCAGGGGGTGGATGATGACTCTGCTGCTCCCCGTATTGTGAATCAGGAGGATGAGCAAGATGGGTTGGAAAGTTACCGTTGATAAAGACAAGTGCACCGGCGATGCCGAATGCGTCGATGTCTGCCCTGTGGACGTATATGAAATCGTTGATGGCAAGGCTGAGCCCGTGAACGAAGACGAATGCCTCGGCTGCGAGAGCTGCGTCGAAGTTTGCGAATCCAACGCAATCACGGTGGAAGAGATCTAGAACCCGCGCAGAGTCGGATTCCTGATCCACAAGCACTTGAAAGCGGCGGAAGATTCTGAGGAGTTGCTGTTGGTCCAAGGGCCACGGCGGCTCCTTCTTGTTTGGGGGGGGTGATTCGGGACGTTTGGGAGCCCAAACAAAACACCCGCCTGCCTCAATGAGGAGCGAGTGTCTTGACGTTCTAATCCGGAGCGGGGTCAAATGCCTCGGAGGGCTTATTCCTCTTTGGCTCCGGGATGGCAGCCTGCGCAAACCACTGGCGCGGTCGTATCGGGCTTGTCTTTCTTGAGCTTTTTGTGGCAGCTGATGCAGTTGTCGTGGAAGGCGAGCTTCAGGTTGAGTTTCTTCTGATCCGGGGGCAGCTTCTTCTCGCCCTGGATCGTCGCTTCGGTGTGGCATTCTTCGCACTTCTTCACGGGATCGCCCTGCTTCCACACGTTCTTGCCGTCCTGAAAGACGTGATGGCATTCCGTGCAGGCGACCTTGTAGTCTTCGGCGTGCTTCTTATGCTCAAATTTGACGGGGGTTTTGGTTGGCTCCTTCCAGATGCCGGGCTTGATGGTGATTGTGTCGGGAGCGTCCGCGGCTACGACGGCCATGGCGCCTACGCAGACAAACAGGGCAGCCAGCGCTGCATACAACAATCCTTTGCCTTTTTTCACCTCTTTCTCCTCCCTTGTGCGAAATAATTTATGCAAGTATTTACGTGCATTGCGAAAGCATTTTAGTGAAAGCGCAAAAGGCCTGTCAAGGATGAATTGTGGAGGGGCGTTGAGCCCCCCTGAGATGGTGGCGGTTTGCTAATGGCCGGTGTCCGTCACTCCCGCCTCCGCAAAGGTCTTGACGTCCCGAAGGACTTTCGCTGCCGCTTCCACGATGTGCATGGCGAGCGCGGCGCCTGTGCCTTCTCCCAAACGCATTTCCAGGTCGAGGATGGGGCGTAGGTCGAGGAGATCCACCATGGTGGAATGTCCGATCTCATAGCTGCGGTGCGACACGAAGAGGTAGTCGCGGGCGCTGGGAGCTAGGCGGCATGCGATCAGCGCTCCCGCCGTGGCGATGAATCCGTCGCATATGACCGGAAGCTTAAGGGTCGCGGCCCCCAGCACCGCGCCGCCGAGCGCGGCTATCTCAAGTCCACCGACCTTGGCCAGCACATCCATGGGGTCGTTCGGATCGGGGCGGTTGACTTCGAGAGCCTTTTCAATGGCGGCGGTCTTGATCTTCAGGCCAGCATCGTCAATTCCAGTGCCTCGACCTGTCAACTGAGCAACGGGTTTCCCGCTGAAAGCGGCGACAATAGCCGTCGATGGAGTCGTGTTGGCGATGCCCATGTCGCCCGTGCCGAAAAGGTCGAATTTCTCCCGGGCGGCGGCATCCCTGACAAGGTTTGCGCCAAGCAATATGGCCCGCTCGGCTTCGTCTCGGGTCATGGCGGGCCCCTTGGTCATGTTCCTGGTTCCGTTAGCGACTTTTCTGTGGATCACGGGCCACTCGGGGGGGAGATCCGCCGCAACGCCGCAGTCAACCACGCGAGCCTCCGCTCCCGCGTGCTTTGCGAGGGTGCTGATAGAGCCCCAACCCTGGGTGAAGCTATAAACCATCTGCGGAGTGACCTCCTGCGGATAGGCGCTAACGCCTTCCTCCGCCACGCCATGATCGCCAGCCATGGTGAAGATCAGCTTCTTGTCGCAAGAGGGTTGGAGCGTCTCGCGCATGGCGGCAAGCTTCGCGGCCATGGATTCGAGCAGCCCCAGGGAGCCGCGCGGGCGGATTTGCGAGCGCAGGCGCTCCCACGCCTTGTCTTCCCATTCCTTTGACGCCGGTTGGATTGCAGCTAATAGGTCCGTCAACTTCTCCATTGTTTGATTCTCCTGTGCAATGACGAAAATGATAAAATGATGCTGGACGGCTTTACGAATGCCGATTTTTGGCTTCCAGCTCTATGCTGCGCGGGGAAGCTGCGTTTGAGCCTTCCGCGCGTCCCTGCAACACCGCGCCTTTTCGGGGCACAAAAAAATCCCCCAAATCTCGTGAAGAGACTTGGAGGATTGCGTAATGGCTTCTGCAACCTCTCGGCTCGTAGCGCGCCGCCGATAGGCAACATCTTTCGCGGCAGGTCTTCTGACTTGCGGATCGCTTTACTCTCCGCGTCTTCCCGCTTGCCGCGGGCCCAAAGGCGCGCGGCGCAGTGACGTCCTGCGGATTTCATCCCCGCTTACAGCGCCGGCCAAACGCGGCGGATTTGCACCGCCTTCCCTATTAAGCCCGTGGGCGCCGCGAAAGATTATAAATTCATATTATGATGGTCGGGAGCCTTGGGGCAAAGCCCCGCTCCGGCTACTCCGATGCTTTCTTGGATGTTTTCTTCAGTAGCTTGATAGCTTTCTCGGTTTCCATCACCGGGACGATCTCGGCGACGCCGATATCCGTCCATCCGTAGATGGATGCCGCGAGGCGCGTTTCGTCGTCCGCTTCAAAGAGGCGAAAGGCACGGTGCCCGGACACGTCAAACCACTCCCCCTTGATCTCGACGCCTGCGTCTTTGCCGAGAGCGCCGCTGCGCCGTCCGATCACCAGATCCCTGTCCTCCGGAGAATAACTAAATATTGCCATGAACAGCATACTCTAATCCTCCTCTGTGAGTTGGGTGAGTGTTTGTCTTCAGTCGGAATGCATTATATGGCCGGTCGCCGGAAAAGACCACCTATTTTTATGAATGCCGCGTTCTTCGCTGTGCGTTTCGAGAGGGACAGTAGAAGGAGGCGCCGGGCGTCGCGCATTCCTCCGGCTAAATGGTGGAGTTTGGAGCGGATAGGGTGAAGTCGACGTGCAGATGACAACAATGGGCATTATGGCGCTTTGCGTTGCAGAGGTGACGAATTTTGTCAGCGGGGCATTCTTATGACAGTCAAGGAAAAATCGCATCTGCCTGAATATTGACGCGGGAGAGACGTAAAATCAACGGTCCTGAGTGACGCGGCAGCCTCATGACGCCATGGCTTTGCGTGCGCATGGGGCGGATTGTGTTTTGGCCATGCTTCAGGGTTTGGGACTGAAGGAACAAAAAAATGGATGTTGCCAATGCGCTGGGCGCCACTATTGCAGTATTTAAATGCCAAGAAAGACGAAACGAAAAACAAGGTACAGCTAGTCTGTATTCTTCAAGAGTGTAAAGAAAGGAGGGGGGACTTTAGAACCTTTTCAAATGGCTTCGGTGGCAATAGTGTTGGAACAACTAATAAAACATTATAACAACGAGAGCATCTCTCACCCTTATTCAACCTGTATGGAGGAATGGATATGCTAGTTAAAATGCGCGAAAACAAAGGCTTCACCCTGGTGGAATTGATGATCGTCGTGGCAATCATCGGCATCCTGGCCGCAGTTGCCGTGCCCTTTTATCAGAAGTATATTCAGAAATCGAGAATTGCGGCATTGGTCATGCCCGGCGTGCATTCCATCGAAACGAACATTGCTACGTATTATAGCATGAAAAATGCCTTTCCGCTTTCCTCGGATACCATCGCCAACTATGCTAAGGATGCGGACACGACGTACTTTACTCCTTACTTGGCTGGTAGCACCGATGGGTCGGTAAATTTCAAGTTGAGAGCGACGGATAATAAATTTTCGGGTGATCTACTTACGGATGTACTTACCGTTACGCCTAAGACCACTGATGGGAAGATCACAAGATGGGAGATGACCGGCACGTTGGCCCAGGAGCTTGGCCTTGAGAATGAATAATTAAGCCGAGCTTACTTGATTACTCTGAAGCCGGTTTGATCCAAGGCAGCTGAAGACGGATGTGAAGGGCGCGGGGGAGGGAGAATGCAGTGGCCATCTCCAATCCAAGCGCCCTTTGACTCTTGTGATGATGAGCCAGAAAAGTTTGTCGCAGGGTTAATGGATGACTTCCAGCAGAAAGACGCGTTGAAATCTTATGCGGACTTCAAACGGAAATAGAAGCGTTCTCATCCCCTCTTTTATCGGGGTAATACTCCTACTGATTTCTGCATCCTATAGCAATGTTCTGCATTCACCTCCCGTTTTGGATGATCTTCACAGCTTTGTCTTTCAGCCGGTGATACGGCAGCATGGTTTGTCTATCCACACGCTCTTGGGGCTCTCTGAGACAATATTCGGCTGGAGCCGCTGGATCCCCATGGCAACGTTTTCTTTTGATTACTGGATGGGGAGCGGTGACATTGCAAATTTCCATCTAACCAACATAGTGATCCACTGCTTTGCAATGCTTGCCGTTTTTTTTCTTTCTTCACAGGTGTTGGAGGCTTCGCGCTGCATTGGGAACGAATCCATAATAGCTTCTCCCCATCTACAAGCTGCATTTATCGCTGGATTGTGGGCGTTGCACCCTGTCCAGACGAATGCTGTCACATATCTCGTGCAACGGATGACATCACTTCAGGCGCTTTTTTATATTCTCAGCGTCGCGCTCTATGTCTTGGGACGCAGAAGACAGATTGAACATGGGGGAGTTCGCGGCGCAGCGCCTTTCTACGCGCTTTGCGTGTTGTCTGCGATATGCGCCTTTGTTTCCAAGCAAAACTCCGCCACTCTTCCCTGTATGCTGTTTCTCACCGAACTTTGGTTTTTCCAGCCGGATTTGATCAAACGTATATGGCAACCACTTAGGAGACGCGGCTGGCTGACGAGGACGTTTCTCACTCTTGTCTGTATCGCTGGGTCGGTGTGTGCCTATAAGGTCATTCATTCGGTTTTGGAAGGGTACGGCATTAGGGATTTCACTCTTTCAGAGCGTCTGCTGACTGAATCGCGAATAGTGATCTGGTACATCAGCTTCTTGCTATGGCCCGCGCCTTCCCGGATGTCGCTAGAGCATGACGTGGTTGTATCGACCTCGCTTTGGTCCCCCCCAACCACCCTATTGTCCATACTGACTCTAGGCTCGCTGTTGTACTTGATAGTGCGTTACCGAAAACAATATCCCGTTGCAACATATGCGGGAATGTGGTTTTTCCTCAACTTGGTCATCGAATCAACGTTCGTCCCGCTGGAGCTCCTTTTTGAACACCGCCTGTATCTGCCTTCGTTCGGCATCGCTATGCTTATCGTTACTTCGCTGACAGCAGCGACCAGATATTTGGGCCATAGCGCTAACGCCAGCGCCCGTGACTTGCAGATCCTGATGATGTGCTGCTTTGCCCTGCTGATGTCCGGCCTTACACTGACTACATTTACGCGAAATGAAACATGGAGTGATGCTGTCTCAATTTACCGGGACGCCCTCGCGAAATCGCCTGGAAAAGCCCGTTCCCATGCCAATGTCGCTACGGCCCTATACCGGGTTGGCGCTTATGCCGACGCCATTCAAGAGGCCGAAGCCGCCATCAAGATTGGAGCGCCACATAAGGAGCAGTACATCGTTGCAGCAAACACGATAGTTATGGCG
>CALFXO010000113.1 GCA_937958025.1 uncultured Syntrophobacteraceae bacterium | reverse complement strand
AGATATCCACTCGTGACTGGAGTTCAGACGTGTGCTCTTCCGATCTCGGAGCCCAACTGCAACCAGACGGTCGACTGTAGCACAGTCCCCAGTTCCATTATGAGCTACTGCGACAACTGTCCGGGCGGCGGAGCGAACGTCCTCGAGGAATTCGACGATCCGAACATCAGCCGCATCCTCAGCCACGTCGCGGGCTCGTGCCTGCGGATAGCCCGAAATCCCTGCTACGTTGACCAGAGCAACAACTCCGGAACGGAAGACGGCGGCAGCTCCCACCCCTACAACACCATCAAGGAGGGAGTGGAGGCGGTCCTGCCTTCGGGGACCGTAATCGCGGCCAGCGGGAGCTACCCTGGAAGCATCACGTTATGGCAGCCGATGACCCTGCAAGCGAACGGCGGCGGCGTGACGATCGGGCAATGACCAAGGGCCGTCCGCAACCGCCAGCGGTCGGAGCGCCAGGCCCGGCGATGCGGCCATTCCCCGTGCGCAGCCCCTTCCCGCCGGGCCTTCACCAGGCGACCAGCCTATGTTCCTCTTGAGTTTGGAGGCCAAATCCATTAGAAATCAGAAAACGTCATGCCCGTTAAGGTCTGAAGGTCTTGATCCGGGGGGCTTATCCCGCTACAGGACGCCGCTCCTAACGAAAGCGCAGATTTCAATCCTCAACGAGCATAAAAAGCTGGGGCGTGCGCGCCTCTAGGGAAGCGACGTTCGCACCGATTTATGAGGAGTGCATTTCCGGCCAATGCGTCAGACAAGTCTTTTCGACAAGAAGGGTGGAGAGCATCAGGGAAACGCGTCCGGCGGGGGGCCCCGCGCGCCGCTCGCCGAGCGGATGCGCCCCCGGACTCTCGATGAGGTTGTCGGGCAACGACGCCTGCTGGAGCCAGGGAGGTTCCTGGAGCGGCTTCTCAGCCAGGGGCAGATGCAATCCTTCATCATGTGGGGGCCGCCCGGCTGCGGCAAGACGACGCTCGCGGGGATCATTGCCGCCCACACGGACGCCCATCTCATAGCGCTTTCCGCCGTCATGGCAGGATCGAAGGAAATACGGGCCGCCGTGGAGGAAGCGCGAGGCGTGTGGGCGCGCGAGCACCGGCGCACATGGCTTTTCATGGACGAAATCCATCGACTGAATAAAGCGCAACAGGACACGCTGCTCCCGCACGTTGAGCACGGGGCCGTTTTCCTGCTCGGAGCCACGACGGAAAACCCCTCTTTTGAAGTAATACGCCCTCTCCTTTCGCGGGCCCAAGTGCTGGTGCTGGAGCCGCTAGGGGAGGAAGCGCTCAAGGTCCTCGTGCGGAGAGCGCTCGCGGACAAGGAGCGAGGGCTCGGGGACTTTCCCGCGCAACTCACGGAGGAGGCCGAGTCCTACCTCTCGGCGGCGTCCGGCGGCGACGCGCGCATCTGCCTGAACGCAGTCGAAGCGGCCGTCCTCACGACGCCTCCCGGAGCGGACGGCATCCGGACCGTGGGGCTCGCCGAGATGCACGAAGCGCTCCAGCGGCTCCCCGTCCATTATGACAAGGGGGGCGAGGAGCACTACAACCTGATTTCGGCCTTGCACAAGAGCGTGCGGGGAAGCGACCCGGACGCTTCGCTGTACTGGCTCGCCCGGATGCTGGAGGGGGGCGAAGATCCACTCTACCTGGCGCGCCGCATCATACGCATGGCCGTCGAGGACATCGGCCTCGCGGACCCCTACGCCATGACTATCGCCGTGACCGCCGCAGAAACCTACGAGCGCCTCGGAAGCCCGGAGGGCGAACTCGCCCTCGCCGAAGCGGTCGTCTATCTATCGCTTTCAGCCAAGAGCAACTCCGTTTACACGGCTTTCGGCAAGGCGCGGGAGATGGCGAAAAGAACGGGCTCGCATCCGTCTCCTCTCCACATACGCAACGCTCCCACGGCGCTTCTGAAAACGCTTGGCTACGGCCGCGAATACCGCTATCCTCACGACGACCCAAGCGGATGGGTCCCGGAAATCTACCTGCCCGACGCCCTCGCGGGATCGGTTTTCTATGACCCCACGGTCCGGGGCTGGGAAGGCAAGTGGCGAGAGACAGTATTATACAGACGACGGCAATCGGAAGCGGCGCGAAAGGCGCGGGAGGAAGGCGGAGCAGGATCGACGAAGAACCCTGGCGGACCCGACTAGCGACTTGCCAAGCCTGTTTTTGCAGGTTAGGGCGAACGCATGCGAGCCCCAGCAAAAACCTCCTCCCTGTTAGGGGGTTCGCCACAGCTGCCCCCAAGCTACAGCCAGCTAATGGAGCGCGGGCGCAGCCGTCCTTTCCGAGACGCGGATGGGCGGTCCGTTTTCCGGCGCAAGACGTCCGGACGCCCAAACCTCGCAAGGCATTCATCTCAAGACATCGAAACAGAAGAAAGATCCGGCGATCCATGACCGACGCCCAACCCGACAGAACACAAGTCAACCCGCCCTTCAAACTCGTAAAATACCTTTCGCTATCCAGCCTCGTGGTGATCCTCGTTAGCACCGTTTTCCTCTCGGCCTTCATCTCCAAGCGGGCGAAGGTGATCCTCATGAACAAGAGCGAACAGTATTCCCTACTGGTTGCCGAAAACCTTAACCATCAGGTATTCTACCAATTCACGCTGCCGACGCTCATCGCGGAGGGCGAAGTGCGGCTCAGCCGCGAGAGCCAGCACAACCGGCTCGAAAAGGTGGTGCAAAACACGATTCACGGGTTCGCGGTCGAAGGGGTGAACATCTACGACCCCAAGCAGATCCTCACCTACAGCACGGATCAGGAGAAGATCGGAACGCAGGGAAACCTGGGGGCGCTCTTCGACAAGGCGCTCGCGGGCGAGTCCTCGTCGATTCTCGTCAAGGGCGACAATTCGTTCAAGCTCAAGACATATCTCCCGATGTGGGTGGAGATGCCCATGAGCTGGAAACGCGGCAAAGTGCTCGGCGTTTTTGAAATCACGCTGGACGTGACCAAGGACTACGAGGCCATCCAAAACTTCCAGTGGATCGTCATCGCGGGATTTTCGGTTTTCGTGGGGATACTCTATGCGACGCTCTTTTTCATCGCCCGCCGGGCGGAGCGCATCATCGCCATGCGGGCGGAGGAGCGGATGCGGCTGGAGGAGCGACTTCATCAGGCCGAGCGGCTCGCGTCGCTCGGCGAAATGATTTCCGGCGTCTCCCATGAGATCCGCAACCCCCTCGGCATCATCCGCAGCACCTCGGAACTGCTGCAAACCCGGGTGGAGAACGAGCGCCAGAAGAAGCTCGCGGCCATCATCGTGGAGGAGTCGACCCGTCTCAACGGCATCCTCACGGAGTTTCTGGATTTCGCACGCCCCAAGGTGCCCCGCATATCCGAGTGCCGCATCGAGGACATCCTCGACCGCAACCTGAACGTGATCGCTCCCACGTGCGCACAGGGGGGGATAGAAATAGAGCGCGAGTACATGACGACGGCCTACACCCTGAACGCAGACCAGGACCTGCTGTACCGGGCGTTCGTCAACCTTTTCGTCAATGCGGTCCAGGCCATGCCGGAGGGCGGACGACTCACCGTCCGGACGAACCTCGCGCCCGACGGGAAGAACGGCCCCCAGCAGGTGGAAGTGCGCATCCAAGACACGGGGCCGGGCATCCCGAAAGACCTGCGCGGCAAGATATTCAATCCATTTTTCACCACGCGCGAGAAGGGAACGGGCCTTGGGCTGGCTATCGTCCGCAGCGTCATCGACAGCCACCATGGCGAGATATTCGTGGAAAGCGAACCTGGAGAAGGAACGGAGGTGGTCATCCGCCTGCCACTCGAACCGCCCGAACAGCATTAAGGTGA
>CALFXO010000112.1 GCA_937958025.1 uncultured Syntrophobacteraceae bacterium | reverse complement strand
AAATTCACGCTTTTGACGGAATGGCAGTTCCCAATGCAGTGAGGTTGACTAGGCCAAGTAACCAAGACTACAATAAAAAAGAACCGCCACAAGAGAGAATATCGCGTTTTTCCTCTCCATTCAAGGGAAAATTAGACCTCCCCGGCTACAATCCGCTCGAGACAGGATAGATGACAATAGCCCTCTATGACAGGATCGGAGATGGGATCGGATCAGGCCGTGGAGACAGGGTATCAGGCGACCGCCAGATGGTGGATGGCGTTCAACGAGGACCGCACGCCGAAACGCATCAATGCCACGCGACGCCCATCGCTTAATCATTTATAATAAATCGTTCCGGGTGCATTGTGCGAAGTAATCCGCGAGGATGCGTTCGTGATCGAAAGCGAGTGGCTGAGGCAGGGCGTCGGGCCGAAACACCCCGATGTCTCCCGCGTCGTCGGCCGCCTTGGGAATTCCCCGCCCTCTTGCGGTGAAGACCACGGAGACAGTGTGGCTGCGGGGGTCGCGGTCAGGGTCTGAATAGGCGCGGAACTGCCGGAGGTCCTCCATCTCCAGGCCCGTTTCTTCCCCGGCCTCCCGGCTGGCCGCCGCTTCAAGGCTTTCTCCATAGTCTACGAAGCCGCCCGGAATCGCCCACCCATGGGGCGGGTTTTTGCGTTTAATGAGGACCACCCCTTGCTCGCCCATTTCTATTATGATGTCCACCGTCAGAAGAGGGTTGCGGTATACGGTGACGGTGGCCCCGCATTTTGGACACGTGATGGAATCCTTGACGGTCATGGATTATTCTCCCTTGCGATTGGGCTTCTCAGGCGCCTCGGGGTTCACTCCCGGAACGCCGTCTCTCAGAACGACGTGCTCCAGGAGGAGCACCAGGAATATTCCCGCAATCAACCCGTTCCCAAAAAAGACCTGAACCGCTGTCGGCAGCGGCGCCAGGAGATCCTTCGGAAGGTAGCCTATGATGGTCCCTATGATGACGGGCAGTCCGACGACGAAATAGTCACGATTGGTGAGCCCCTTTTCGGTGATGATGGCAAGCCCCGCTCCCACCTGGCCTCCCATCGCGACGCAAA
Source organism: uncultured Syntrophobacteraceae bacterium (assembly GCA_937958025.1). GTDB lineage: Bacteria > Desulfobacterota > Syntrophobacteria > Syntrophobacterales > Syntrophobacteraceae > CALFXO01. Next base: position 29,395 of record CALFXO010000112.1, on the reverse strand, counting down.
GCGCCGCCCCGACCACCGGGGCCGGGATGACGGCCAAAAGCGCCGCCAGCTTGGGGACAAACGCCGCCACTACGAGGATGACGCCGCAATGGGTCACGGCGAATCGGCTGGCCACGCGATTGGCGAGGATCACGCCGGGGCCGAGACTGTAGGTGACCAGCCCGACAATGCCAAGCAGTCCGCAAAGCGTCCCCGCCACTCCGTTGAGGAGCACCCCGCGCCGTATCGCGGGCGAGATCCGGTCGGAGGTCGTTATGCTGGCAACGCCCTGGATGCTCCCGAGGCTGTTCACGATCACCGCGAGGTAAGCGGCCGCGAAGGCAGCGGCTGCAGGCCAGTAAAAAGACGGAGCGAGACCGGCGATCCGGCCGGGAGCCGAGGCCCATGCGGCTGTCAGGACCTCCCGGCCCTCCATGCGCCCCATGAGGTAAAAGAGGCCAGTCCCTATGACGATGCCGATGAGAAGAGCGATGGTCTTGAGAAATCCCTTGAGCCTGTAGGCGAGGGCCGCCATGCCGACGACGAGGAAAAGGCTGACGGAGAGGACGAGCGCCTCGCCTTCGGGATGCGCCGGATTCGCGCCGCTCATTGTCTGCGTGAGATAGGGAAGGAGCGTGAAAGCGATCAGCATGAGGATCACGCCAACGACATTAGGGGTGATAAGCCGGAGAGCTTTGTTGAGCGCACCCGTCAGCGCTACGCCAACCAGCATCGCACCTCCCAGGATCTCCCCCCCCTGGATGACGTCCAGCCCCTGGGGCGCGGCAACGAGGAACGTGAGGAGAAGGGCCGTAGCCGGTCCGTCGATAAGCGGGTAGCGGTGCCCCCACAGGCTCTGTGCGAACGTGAAAATCCCCGATGCCAGGAGCGTAAGCTGGAGGAACCGCACCTTGCCGCCGATGTCGAGTCCGAGCGCTCCACCGGCCAGGTTGACCACGATGATGAGCGCAGGAAACATGATGACGGTCCATTGGAGCCCGTACACAACGGCGTATCGCAGGGGGGGATTCTCGTCGATGTCGTAGATGTAGCGCGATTCGGCCATAAGCGATGCTATCCCGGGCTGTGGCCCGCCTCCCGGCTTTTCGGATATCCGGGCGCGGTTTAGTTGGCTGCGGGAAGAGCGGAGCGAACGCCCCCATTCTTCCTTCCCATGCGGGAAGGAGAAGGGAGAAGACGGGCGTCCACTCTAATGCAGGATCTCGAAGAGATTACTGATGGAGTCCTCGTTGTGGATGCTCCTGATCGCCTGGCAAAAGAGCCGGGACGAGGGAACGACCTCGATCCGATCGCAAAGCGCCGCGCGAGGATTGAGAGGCAGCGTGTCGGTCACGACAAGGCTGTTGAGGGAGCTCTTCTCGATGCGCTCCACGGCCGGGCCGGAGAGAATGGGGTGCGTCACGCAGGCGTTGACTTCCCGCGCGCCGTGGTCGAGGAGCGTCTTGGTCGCTTCCACAAGGGTCCCCGCGGTGTCCACCATGTCGTCGAGGATGATGGCCGTTTTCCCCGACACCTCTCCGATAATGTTCATCGCCTCGGCTTGGTTGACGTCGATGCGCCGTTTGTCGATCAGAGCGAGCCCCGCCTTCAGGCGACTCGCATAGGCGCGCGCCCGGGGCACGCCGCCCGCGTCCGGAGACACTATGACAAGATCGTGGTCGAACCGCTCGTGGATGTAGGGCAGGAGCACCGGAGAGGCGTAGAGGTTATCCACGGGAACATCGAAAAATCCCTGTATCTGTCCGGCGTGGAGGTCCATGGTCAGGATGCGGTGCGCCCCCGCGCGGGTTATCAGGTCGGCGACCAGACGGGCCGTAATGGGCACCCTGGGCTTATTTTTCCTGTCCTGCCGGGAATAACAATAGTACGGCATGACGGCGGTGATCCGGCGCGCGGAAGCCCTCTTGAGCGCGTCGATGAGCACCAAAAGCTCCATCAGGCTGTCATTGACGGGCGCCGCCCCGGACTGGATCACAAATACGTCGGCGCCTCGAACGTTTTCCGCGATTTCGACCCGGATCTCCCCGTCGCTGAAGGAGCCGACAAGGGCTCGCCCAGCTGGAATCTCCAGGCATTCGCAAATTTGCAGCGCCAACTCGGGGTTGCTGTTTCCCGCAAAGATTTTCATCCCATACGTGGCCATGAAGCTGTCTCCTGTACCTGTGCGCGGCGCTGCCTCGCATGCGCCGGCTGTCCGTTCTCCTGTCGATATTCTGTTGCATCTATAGGGCGTCCGGCGCCTCTGGTGCGCCGGGCGTCCGCCGTCGTCGTCGCCCATTAACTGCTAGGAAAGGCCACCCTCGCTCCTTGTGGGAAGGCCGTCGTCCCAGACGCTCCCCCAAGCCTGACGGTTTCCCCGCCATAATGCGTTGAGCCAACGCGATTTCGTCACTTACTCGTCCCGATACTCCTTGAAAACCTCCTGATACGCTTCGTGACCCGGCCAGTAAATATACCGATAACAATGAGGGCACTGCATAATGTTGTTGTCCCGTTGCAGTTCGATGTACTTCTGAGGAGGAATGTTCATGTGGCACACTTGGCAGGTCCCGTTCTGAACCGCGGCGATCGCCACGCCCCCGCGTTTTTCGAGGAGATAATCGCAGCGCTTCAGGATCTCCGGGCCCAGGTTGACGCGCACCTCCTGCTGCAGGCCATCCAACCGCGCAAGCTCGTCCGTCACCACTTTGCCTTCGGCCAGCAGCACGCCCTTTTCCTCTTCAAATTTCTTCCTGTATTCTTCCAGCACCTGCTCGGACGCCTGGACTTCGCCCACGAGGGTTTCGATTCTGTCCATGGCCTCCAGGATGCTCTCCTCCCGCTGAGAAATCTCCTTCTTCACCTCGTCGGCTTCTTTCAGCAGCGCCTGGTATTCCTTGTTGTTTTTGACGTCGTTCATACGCTGTTTGCTGCGCGTCATCTTGCCGTTCAGGTCGGCGATCTCCTGCTCCAGCGTGCGGCGCGTCTTGAGCAACTGATCGTATTCCGTCTTCTTTTGCAGGTAGTCGCTCTCGAAGCGTCCGAGCTCGTTTTCCAACTCGGAGATCTTCCGAGGCGTCTCTTCCTTGCTTCGAATTAAATGACTTTTCTTATCCTCCAGGATCTGGATTCTGATAAGCAACTTGAGCTGCTCAAGCAATTTAGGCCTCCTTCATCAAATAGCCTGTCCGAAAACCCCGGTTTTTATATATCGTATGGAGCGGACATTTTCCATTCCCCATGCGCGGCGAACCGTCCCAGACCCACGTCCGTGAGCCGGGAAAGCGGGAAGAGGGGAAAGAGAGGTTGCTCCAGACCTCAGAACGACCTGCCTCCCGGCCAGAACGGATCTTTCTCCTGCGACGCCGCCGCGACCTCCACCCCTCGTCCTGACGCCCAGGACCGCAGACGGGCCGCAAGCGGCTCCACCACAAGCCTCTCGGACGCAAAGTGGCCGACGTCGATCAGGGAGAGACCGACCTCAACAGCCCACTGCGCATCATGGTATTTAACGTCTCCGGTAATATATGCCTGCGCTCCGGCGGCAAACGCGGCCCGCGCGAGACTGGCCCCGCTTCCGGTGCAAAGGGCCGTCTTGCGCACCATATTTCCAGGGTCGCCAGCAACCCTCATGTCTGCGGCGCCCAAAACCTTGCGCAATCTTTCAACAAGCTCGCCAAGAGGCATGGATTCCGGAAGGAGACCGACGCACCCCATCCCACCATATGCTTCTTCGTCGCGCCAGAGCGGGTCCGTCTCGAGCGGCTCGAGCGCCTCCAGCCCAAGAAGTCGCGCGAGCACCCCGTTAGTCCCTTCGCGGGCCGCATCCAGGTTGGTGTGGGCGGCGATCAAGTGTATTCCGCCTTTCAGTGCTCTCGCGATGAGGTTTCCGGGAAAAGAATCGGTGCGGATGCTTTTAAGAGGGCTGAATATGAGGGGGTGGTGTGTAACGAGGCATTGGCGGGGGCCCGCCTGCTCGACTTCGGCAATAGTCGTGGAACTCGGCTCGAGCGCTACGACGATGCGCTCCACTTCCGCATGGGGATCGCCCACCAGGAGGCCGCTATTGTCCCAAGACGCCGCCCACCGGAAGGGGGCGAAATCGTCGATCCATGCAAGAATATCTTTGACCTGCACCATTGGCGTTCATTCCGGCAAAAGATTGGGGGGCGCCCTTTCGGGGCGCCCCCCATCCTGTATTCCTAACTTTTCGAGCCTTCCGTGGAGAAGGCCGAGCCTTTATAGACCGCCTTTTCCCTGGTTGTCGAATACGTCCATCTTTCTCTAAAAGGGATCGCTTCCACTGCCGGATGACTCTTGGTCTGAAGTAGTGGGCCCACCTGGCCTCGAACCAGGGACCGACCGGTTATGAGCCGGTGGCTCTACCAACTGAGCTATGGGCCCATCAAATAAACGTCAACACTAGTTGCTAGAAAAGCCGAAAGCGACCTTAAATGCCATTTCAGGGCGCTTTCGCCGCCAAACAAGCGAAGTATATATTATGAAGACATCTCGCCAACTGTCAAGGAAATTTATCAGATTCTCTGCATCATCACTTCAGCGCATCGCATTTCCCCATTCGATGAAGAGCGGACCGTAGGAGACTCCGTGGAAGGCGGGACCGCTGCATCAACCCCGCTCCTCTCGTCCTGCAACCGCATTCCAACGCATTCGTGACAGCGCTCGGCTGCTCCACTATGAATCTTGGCGCAATGCAACGCAAGCGTCACAGCAGCCAGCATCCCAGAGCCTTCTGACCGCCGCCTGCGGCAATTCGGTGGACGCCCCTCAACGCCTTCCGCCATCACACGGTCCAAACACATTAGCCACAGCATAAGAAATGCAAATTCAAAAACTTATGGAGAAAACCTCTTGTTTTCTCAAACCCCTCCAGGCATCCAGAATTGAGGTGATAAGATCCTTAAAAAACTAAAAATAAGTTGACCGCTTATGCATCTTGCTATACTATAGAACTTGTGAAATTTTCCCCTAATAAGGATTTTCTTCATGCCCACATGCAGCGGCTTCACCTGAGGTTTCTAAGAATCGAATCTGCCCGGGTTCGGTAGGTGTGTCGCTTTCCAAAAAGAAAAATCATCATTAGTTGCGTAAATTCGCATGAAGGTCTGCATTGCAGCTTTTTTGCGTGCTCGCTTGGCATGGGATCTCTATGCGCGGTTTCGCGTCGGGGCAAGGATTGGCCGATTCGCCGTCACAGCTCCCGGTGCCGTCGGCGCTTTTGCGCTGCACTGTGGATAATTCGTTATCGATGGAAGGGCGCCGACTGCATCCGCTCGTTTGGGCCCCAAGGTTCGGATCGAGAGCTTTGAAATAGTGGAAGGCAAAACGCTCCCAGTCAGAGCCGTCAAGGAGGCCGATCACCGCCATCGTATCGCCATGGCCGCAGTTTAACTGATTACCCCTGGAGTCTTATTTGAAATGAATACACTTACTTTGAATGGAAAACTGGTCGAATTCGAGCCGGGAGGAACCATCCTGGATGTAGCCCGGGCTCACGGAGTCTACATTCCGACTCTTTGTCATCTTCAGGCCGCCGACCACAAAGGCGTATGCCGAGTTTGCGTGGTGGAAGTCGAGGGCTCCGACAGACTGCTTCCGGCCTGCGACGCGCCGGCCGTAGACGGCATGGTCGTGACCACGCACTCCGAGAAGGTGGTGGAGGCTCGCAAGATGGTGCTGGGGCTCCTCCTGGCTGACGGGGACCATGATTGCCCGACGTGCAACGTCGCCGGCAACTGCAGGCTGCAGGACCTGGTGGTCGAGCACGGAGTCGTGCTGGCATCCCCCAAGCCTTCAAAGAGCAGACGTTCTCCCGATGACTCCACCTTCTTGATCGCGCGCGACTTCAGCAAGTGCATAATGTGCGGCCGTTGCGTCGCGGCGTGCAATGACGTCCAGTGCCACAACGCCATTCCCTACCCTTACGGACGGCGAGAAGAAAAGACGTTTCCCGCCGGTTGGCTCCCCAAGATCGATTTCGACCTGTGCGTCCACTGTGGCGAGTGCATTCAGGCGTGTCCGGTTGGGGCCATCGTGGAAAGCAAAGCGAGGTTCCTTGCCAGACCGTGGGAGCTTGAAAAGGTCCGCACCACGTGTCCTTACTGCGGCGTAGGCTGCCAGATATGGCTCCATGTGAAAGACGGGCGCATCGTCAAGGCGACGGGCGTCGAGGACGGAGCGCCGAACTACGGGCGCCTTTGCGTCAAGGGCCGCTTCGGGTACGACTTCATCTATGCCGAAGACCGCCTCAAGACGCCCCTCATCCGGCAGGAGAACGGCGAATTCCGGGAAGCGTCCTGGGACGAGGCGCTCGATCTCGTAGCGTCGAAATTCAAGGAGATCATCGCAAAGCACGGCCCCGATGCAATTGGCGGAGTGAGCTGCGCCCGCAGCATCAACGAAGACTCCTATCAGATGCAAAAGCTCTTCCGCACAGCGATCGGAACCAACAACATCGACAATTGCGCACGCACCTGCCATGCGCCTTCGGTCGCGGGCCTCGCCATGTCCTTCGGATCGGGCGCCATGACGAACTCGATCAAGGATTTCGCCAAGGCGAAGCTCATCTTCGTCATAGGCTCCAACATGACGGAAGCCCACCCCGTTATCGCGACCTACGTCAAGAACGCGGTCATGAAGGGCGCGAAGCTCATAGTCGCCGACCCCCGCCGCACGAAGCTCGCGGAGCTCGCCGACATGTTCCTCCCCATCAAGGTTGGAAGCGACATCGCGTTCCTCAACGGTCTGATGAACGTGCTTGTCACCGAGGAACTCTACGACAAGAATTACGTAAACACGTGCTGCGCCGGTTTCGAGGAAATGAAGCAGAAAGTCCTCGACTATCCGCCGGAGAAGGTCGCTGAAATTTGCGGCATCCCGGCGGAGACGCTCCGCGAGACGGCGCGGACGATGGCCGCGATCCGCCCCGGCATGCTGGCCTACACCCTCGGCATCACCGAGCACACCTGCGGCGTCCACAACGTCATTTCGACCGCGAACCTCCAGATGATGCTCGGCAACGTCGGCTTCGAGTGCGGCGGCGTCAACGCCCTGCGGGGTCAGAACAACGTTCAGGGCGCATGCGACATGGGCGCCCTCCCGAACGTCTTCCCAGGCTACCACAAGGTGGGCGACCCGAAGGCGCAGGAGAAATTCAAAGCCGCATGGGGCGTGGACAAGCTCCCGGACCAGGTGGGGCTTACGATCCCCGACATAATCGAAGGGCTCCACACCGGGGCTATCAAGTCGTTCTACGTCTTCGGCGAAAACCTCGCCAATACGGAGCCGGACATCCGCCACGTGGAGGAATGCCTCGCCTCGGCGGAGTTTCTCGTTTGCCAGGACAATTTCCAGAACGAAACCACCCGGTTCGCCCATGTCATACTCCCCGGCGCGTCGTGGAGCGAGAGCGAGGGAACGTACGCCAATTGCGAGCGCCGCGTGAGTCTGGTGCGCAAGGTGAGCGAAGCGCCTGGGGTGGCCATGCCCAACTGGTGGATTTTCAAGGAAATCGCCAAGCGCATGGGGCAAAATTGGGAATCGTCAAGCGCCCAGGAGCTTTGGGACAACGAAATATCGCAGCTCTCCCCGCAGATGAAGGGCATCAAATACCGCCGCATCCAGGGAGACGGCCTCCAGTGGCCGGTTCCAGACGAGGAGCACTGCGGGACGGCCACGATGCACAAGGACGGGTGCTTCACCTGCGGCCTCGGACAGTTCATCCCCGTTGACTGGACGCCTCCGGCGGAAGTTCCCGACACGGATTACCCGTTCGTCCTCAGCACCGGAAGGCGGCTCTACCATTACCACACCCGCACCCAGACGGGGCGGGCGCTGGGGCTCAACGGCCTTCTTGGCGAAGAGACAGCGGATATATCCCCGGAAGACGCTGAGCGCCTCGGCATAAAGCACGGCGAGATGGTCCGCGTGAAATCGCGGCGCGGTCAGGTGATGGTCAAGGCGAAGGTGACGAAGGAAATCCTCCCCGGCATGGTCTGGATGTCTTTCCACTTCCGTGAAGGCAACGCCAACTGGCTCACCAATCCGGCGTTCGATCCTATCAGCAAGACTGCGGAATACAAGGCGTGCGCGGTCGCGCTTGAGAAAGCGTCGTAACTGTAAACAAATAACCGGGCAGGCGCGAGGATAGACGAATCCCCTCGCTCCATCCGGCGGCCCTCTCCATTTTCCCCCGGCGCTGTCCGGGGGACCGCGCAACTCCCCCCCAGGTTGCCCGCAACGGGCATGAGTCACCAAACCGGCAGGAAGTCGTAGGTCCGCTTTTTTGGCTCTCCCAACCGAAAAACGCCCGATTCGGTCACGCCGCGCACGATGGCGCCGTGGTCCATGTGGTGGTCGCTGAAAGAAAGGACCCCCTCGGGCTTCAGGACTCCGCGAATCGTCCGCAACATTCCGTCCCTCTCCCCTTCTCCAATGTCGTGAAAGACGTCGTAGAGCAGGACCATGTCGATGCTCGAGGAATCCAGGCCGGTTTCAAGCACAGAGGAGACGCCGCGAATATTGGAGAACCCCTTGCTTCCTGCTAGACGCAGGGTCCTTCCCACCGCGAGCGGATTCACGTCGAGCGCCCACACCACCCCCTCCGGCCCAATCATCTCCGCCGCGGCAATCGAAAAGCTTCCCGGCCCGCATCCATAGTCGAGCACGCACATTCCTGGCGACAACCCCGCCTCCAGGAGTTTTTCACGAGGCGGCGAAAAGAAATCCCTAATCGCAAAGATCACGCACAAGAGTCGGAACGAAAGCCTGGCGGGCATACAGCGACCTCCTTTTGAGGGGGTTCAATTCCCGGAAGCGAGCATCGCGGCAAGGCGCCCCGCGCCAGTCAGCTAATCTCGCCCGCCGCGATAATCCACTCTGCCAATCGGAAGGGGATGGCAGTTCGTCGGGAGATTTCCAGTTTCCACGACGACGTCGATTGTTATCCCTCCCCGTGCGAGCCACAGGCCGGTTACGCGGATGTACTTGGGGGCCATCGCCTCTTTGAGCCGGTTGTGGATGTAAACGGTGCAATCTTCATGGAACGTCCCGAAGTTGCGGAAACTCCCGAGAAAAAGCTTGTAGGACTTGCTCTCGACCAGCCGCTCTCCGGGAACGTAGTCCACTATGATCGTCGCGAAGTCGGGCTGCCCCGTAAGCGGGCATACGGTCGTCATCTCCGGCGCCGTCAGACGGACGACATAGTCCACTTCGGGATGGGGATTGGGGAAGGTTTCTAGCGCCGCTTCCGATGGGTTAGCGGGAAGGGGCGTCTTGGCGCCCAGTTGCGTCAAGCCGTCATATGGGGATTCAACCATTCGTTTCTCCGTAAGATTTCACATTACGCCCGGCGGAGGGTCTCTCCGCTGCGTCCTCGGCGAGTCCTTGCCGCCGCCCCGCGTTAGAGGTCGCTCCAGGCCAGTTCAGGCCTCTGCTACTCCACATAAACCGTGGGGTCGGGCGCTCCGGCTTCCTCAAACCCCTTCCTGCGCAGGCGACAGCTGTCGCAACGTCCGCACGCGCGCCCAATGGCGTCCGGGTCGTAGCAGGAATGGGTCTGGCCGTAATCGACGCCAAGCTCCAAACCCCGCCGGATGATCTCGGCTTTCGTCATGTGGATGAGCGGCGTTCGTACATGAATGCGCATCGCCCCTTCCACGGTCTCTTTCGTCGCCAGGTTGGCCATGGTTTCAAAGGCGGCGATATACTCCGGGCGGCAATCCGGGTAGCCCGAATAGTCGAGCGCGTTCACGCCGACGAATATGTCCGCCGCCCCCAGGACCTCAGCCCACCCGAGCGCCAAGGAAAGAAATATGGTGTTCCGGGCAGGAACATAGGTCACTGGAATCCGGCTCCCCATTTCTTCCAGGGGGACGTCCTTGGGAACATCGATTGCGTCCGTCAGGGCCGACCCGCCGATCTTCCCGAGCGGCAACTGGAGCACCAGGTGCTCCCGGACCCCGAAGGCCTTGGCAAGTCGGCGCGCCGCCTCGACCTCCACGCGATGCCTTTGCTGATAATCGAAACTGAGCGCGTAAAGCGCATATCCCTTCGCCCGCGCGATTGCCAGGCAAGTGGTCGAATCAAGTCCCCCGGAAACGAGGACCACCGCTCTCTTCTCCTGCATCCCTTCCATTCCTCCACGCGCGCCAGGCTGCAATCCAACGTCTGAGCCCGCAGCCGCCTCTATACTCCCCGCTTGTCCGGCGGCCAGATATACTTTTGCAGTTGCAGATTCAAGCGCGCCCGCAGCTTATCGGCCAGCATCCACTCCACAAGCTTCTCGGGCGCCAGCCTGCCGTACACGGGGGAAAGACTCACAATATTCTCACGGTAGGGAGCGTCCCAATGGATGGAATGGATGAGCTCTCTCGCGAAGCAGTAGTCCTCCCAGTCCGCGACCACGAACTTCACCTCGTCGTGCGGCTCTAACCGGGAGATGTTCCCGAGGTCGTTGGACTCCGCTTCTCCGCTCGACGGGCATTTGAAATCCACTACTTTTATGCAGCGAGAATCCACGACGGAAATATCCCGGCTCCCGTTCGTCTCCATGAGCACGGTGCAGCCAAGCTCCAGCATCATCAGGGCTAGTTCGGGAGTCTCCTCCTGCAGCAAGGGCTCGCCCCCGGTTATCTCAACAAGGGGGCAGACATAATCGCGAACGCGGTCAATGACGCCCGCAACGGAAAGCTCTTCCCCTCCTTCATAGGCGTAGCGGGTGTCGCAATAAGAGCATCGGAGGTTGCAGCCCGTGAGGCGCACGAAAACGCACGGCCACCCGGCATAGCTCGACTCCCCCTGGATGCTGTAAAATATCTCGCTCACGCGCAGCATTGCCGGCTATTCCTCCCAGTAAAGCGCCCCGGCTCCGGGCGTCTCGCTAACCTTCACCCTCGACACCCGGGCCCCACTGGAATTCAGGACGTCTGAAAGTTCACGGTAAAGGAACCGGGCTATATTTTCTGACGTGGGATTGGCATCCGAAAAAGCAGGTAAATCGTTGAGATCCCTATGGTCCATGCGGGACAGAACCGACTGAACGGCGTTTTCGACGTCGCGAAAGTCGATCGCGATCCCAACGCCATCCAATTCCCGGCGTCGTACGTACACCTCGACTTCCCAGTTGTGCCCATGGACCCGAGCGCAATCCCCCGCATAGCCGCAAAGGCGATGCGCGGCGGAAAAATTCGTCTTTACATACACTTCAAATACTCCAGGCAATTCCACCTCCATGACGCCGGACGACTCGGAACTCCGGCGTTGCAACCGGACCCTATTCACTGCGAAGGATAAACAATAAGCAGGCATAATACAACGGGGACGCCTATCAAACACCGCCTTTTTCCTATCCTTGCGCAGCAGTTGGCCGCGATTCGACGCCTGCGATTATGGAGTCTCACTGACGGGGGTTGCCAGATGATGCGGCGGCAGGGTGGAAAGCCCGCAGCAAACGGCGGCGTGCGCATCCTGGAGACGCAAGCCCCCCAGGCATGATCCGTCCAAATTATTACGATAACATTGTTTTCACGACGCGAATTTCATGTTATGCTATCTGGCTGTGTGAGCATTGCGCCGCAATGCGGCGCTTGACGTTATTTCACCACCGGGCGGATACCCGTCCGCACCATCATTGGGAATTGGGGGTTGCACATGGAAGTTCTGGAAAGAAAGCCGATCGTGGAAAAGTGCATCGGATGCGACAAGATCATCGAAGGGGACAAGTGCCAGATATGGGCCGCCCCGGCGGCGAAGTGGCGGCTCGGAGTGTGCCATTCCGCCTCTCACCAGAAAGCTCAGATCGCGACCAAAGAGCAGAAAGTCCGCGTGGGTCAGCAGAAGCAGAAGAAAAAGATATGAGGCGGTGCGCGCCGCGCGGTGTGTCGCGGCGCGTTCTCAATTTGTCCCGCCTACACCGTTCCCTTGAATTTTTCCATCAGGCGCTGTTGCATCCTCTGGGTGACGGCCATGCGGTCATGTCCGTCCAGCAACCGTTCGCCGAGCAACTTCCCCGCATCGACAGCCGAATGCATGACGTCCGCCTGTTTCGTCACGTCCGGCGTGTTGTCCTCCGTTATTTTCACGCCTTCTCCGTATGCCATATAGGGAACGCCAACTTTGCAGGTCTCCCCGTAGCCGCACGAAAAACAGGACGCCGCTCCCTGCCCGGCGACTTTCGCAATCGTCTCGATGAAATTGTAGCTGAGGAGCCTCTCGATATCGTCCGCCGGGAACGATCCACCCATGCCGCCGATGCCGACCGCAACGGCCAGCTTGCCCCACAGAAGGCTCCCCTCTTGGTGGCGAAACTGGAAAAACCTTTCCAGCAGTGCGTGCATCGCAACATTCATCCCGGAATAATAATTGGGAGCGCCGATGACGTAAGCGTCGGCGTTCACGATCTTTTCGCGCAGCTGCGCCAGGTCGTCCTCCACCTTGCAGACGTTATCCTTCACGCAACCCAGGCAGGCAATGCAGCCGGAGATATTCCTGCCTCGAAGCGAAAGCAACTCATAGTCGCATCCCGACGCCTCGAGAACGGTCTTCACCACTTTGTATGTTCCCGAAGTTTCTTCCTTCCTAGGACTACCAGAAATCCCCAAGACCAGCATTCATTCCTCCACCACAAGGTCATTTGGTTTGCATTGGCGGCTTTCATGCCCGAATGGCGCACGGTCCCTCGCCGCTAAATCATCGCCTCCTCGGGCAGCACCAGTTTCTTCCCCATCTGGGCGATTCTGCCCGCTTGCTTCAGACGCTTCATCACGCGCGTGATGCTCACGCGATGGGCCCCAATAAGGAACCCCAAGTCCTCGTGCGTCAGGGGGAACTCGATAACATAACCGCCCCCTCTCCTCTGCCCATGCTCACGTGCTACATTCAGCAGCACGCTGTAGAGCCGCTCCTCAAGGTTCGACTGGGACATAGCCCCCACGCGGTCCGTCAGCCGGGCGATGCGGTTGCTCAGATTCTTGATGACGCGCAGGCCGATTTGGGGATGGTCAAGGATGAGTTCCTCGAAGCGCTCCTTCGTGAAGCCGCAGACTAGGGTTTCCTCCATGCACCAGGCGCTCACGGGGTAATCGAAATCTTCGCTGAATATATACTCCCCGATGAAATCACCGGGCTTCCTGATGTCGAGCGTCAACTCCGAGCCGTCTTCCGTCAGCTTGCTCAGCTTGACGCGCCCAGCCTTGATGAGGGAAATCTGTTTCGCCGCATCCCCCTGCATAAAAACGGCTTCCCCTAAACCATAGCGCTTCCGCGTCGCCCGCTCGACGACCTCCCGCATGTCATCTGGCTGCAACCCTTCAAAGACCCACAACTGCCCGATGCACACAGCAGACCACTCGACGTTCTTCGGAGCAAGTTGCTCGCACAAACATCCCATAGCCGTCACTTCCCTCTAAGCGTTCCATCCAGCGCAATGCAAGGCGCGGCAGAAAGCCGGTGGAACCGTCCCCCCCCCCCGCAGCGCCGGGGTCACTTCAGGAGGCCTCCCAGTACGCCGCGAAAGCAGTCCATGCTGATGGGCTCGAATTCCAGCGGGACCTGCACCAAGTCGAAAAACTCGAGCGTTTCTTCCTCTGTCAGCGGGTTTATTCCCGGGTCGAGCACAAGTATCTTTTCGTACCTGCCGAGGTTCATCCGAAAGTCCACTTCGCTCCATCCGCACATCCGCTTCGTGTTCTCCGGCCACGTGCGCACCCAGGACGGCGTCATGAGCATCGCGCCGCCTCGCTCCAATTCCTTTGCCTTATCGTTTCCCACGAGGATTGACAAGCAGTTTTTGGCAGCGGCCATCGGGATGCGCTCTCCATCCATGGAAAAGTCCATCTCCGGCAGGCAGCCTGCGCCAAACAGCAATCGGACGGCGTCCTCTCCACGAGATTTCACCTTGCCAATCGCGGACGTCAACTCCCTTTCGAGACGCAGAGGGTCCGAATGCAGACCGGCGTCGAGCCACACTACCTCGACCTCCGACGCAGCCCCCTTCTCCCGCAACAGGAACTCGAACTCTTCCCGCAAGATCTCACAACCTATAAGGACTGTCTTTCCCATTACCTTTAACCTCGCTTGCGCTATAGACGCGCATCTGGCGGCTCTTCATCGGGGGCCTTCTCAAGCTGGAGCTTCAGCGCGAGCCAGGCATGCCGGGAGGGCGGAGAGGGACCGCTCCATCCCGGAATGCCGACGGGCCCGCCAAGCGAGCCCGGCTGCGCCCCGCAGCCTAGCATGGGCGACAGGGCCTGCGAAGCGCTGATCGCCTTATCCCATTTTCTTTCCCGCGTTAGGGCCGGGAGACTGGTCGTAGATCTCCTCCACTGTGATTTTGGCAACGTACTTTGGCTCCGGCAAAGCTTTCGGGGAGTTTTTCAGCTCCTCTTTCACCTGCTCGTAGACGGGCCCCGACTCGAGCAAATCGACAGTCCCCTTGAACTGATAGGCCATGAACTTCTCAAGGTCCACGACCGTCACAGCGGCCTTCGGATTTACTTTCAGGTTCTCTCTCGTCTTGAGCGAGAAGAGATCTGCGAAGACGATCGTGTGCTCGTCCAGCACCCGCACCGTTCCTTTTGGCGTGACATTCGGCATTCCGCTCTTGTCGGCAGTCGCAACCCATCCCAGCTTGCCTTTCACGAATTCCTGCAGTTCCTTTGAAATCGTAGCGCTCATTATCGACCTCCCTGCATTGGATAGCGTTATTTGCCATCAGGTTATTTCGGCTCCATAACGCCCATATCATGAAGCCGACGGCTCTTCCCGGTCGCCCAGAGGCGTGCACACGCTCTCCAAGGCGGTTATTGAATCGCAGGATAGTAGTTGTGAAGGGACTGGTCGGTAGCAATCGCTACAACGTGGAGAGTTGCACTTGGCGCTGTTGCGCCCCTCTCGCATCCGTTTGGGGGGCGGCTTCAAAAAAAGAGGCGGTGCGAGCCACTCCCCTCCGGGAGCGCTACACCGCCTCAAAAAACCGATCTTACCCGGCGAACCGCCCTGCGGCCCGCCTTACGCAACTAGGCCGCGAGTTCCTCTTTAATGGAGATCGCGATCTTATAGAGCAATGACAGGATGAAGAACCCTAACGCCCACACCCCTACCACGATGCAGAGCTCGGGTATGGACGGATAGTACTCGACCACGTGCTCGGTCGGAGTCGGCACGAAGCCGCTGATGACGAATATGATGCCCTTCTCGATCCAGAGCGACAGGAAAACGCAGGTGCAGGCTATCTTGAGCGTCATCTCGTTTTCCCTCATGCCGGGATTGAGGAGGATGAAAGCGGCTCCAAACGCCATCACCGTGGCCGCCCACATCCAGGGAGTCAGGCGGGCGTGGCCTTCGAGTCCGAAGAAGATATACTTCAGGCCGTGCATGTGCCCGGGGATATTGCTGTAAAACGCGGTGAACACCTCAAGCAGCACAAAGAAAATGCTGATGAGCATCGCATAAGTGACGATCGTGGCAAGTTTCTGGATGGCTTCCTTGCCCGCGTCGAACTTGGTGTGCTTCCTGAGGAAGAGGCACAGCAGGATCAGCAGCGACGGGCCCGCGGCGAAAGCCGACGCGAGGAACCGGGCGGCCAGGATGGCGGTGAGCCAGGAATGGCGCCCCGGCAGACCGGCGTACAGGAAAGCCGTGACCGTATGGATGCTGACAGCCCAGGGAATGGAGAGGTAGATGAGCGGCTTCACCCAGGACTGGACCATCACGCCCTTGCGCTCGGCGGCCAGCACGTTCCAGCCGACGATGATGTTGATGAAAAGATAGCCGTTCAGAACGATCATGTCCCAGAACAGGACCGAGTTCGGGGTCGGGTGCAGCAGCACGTTCAGAGCGCGCTGCGGCTGGCCAAGGTCGACGATGATGAAGAGAAGGCACATCGTGACGGCGGAAACCGCGAGGAACTCGCCGAGGATCGTGATCCTTCCAAAGGTCTTATAGTGATGCAGATAATACGGCAGAACCACCATGACCGCCGACGCCGCGACGCCGACAAGGAAGGTGAACTGCGCGATGTAAAGTCCCCACGACACGTCCCGGCTCATACCCGTCACCGTCAAACCGTGGGTCAACTGGTACAGGTAGCAGCCAAAGCCGACTGCAACCACGGCAAGCAAGGACATCAACAATTTGTAGTATTTTTCGCTTCCGGTAAAGACTCTCTCAAGCATGGCCGCCCCTTATATTATGTAGTAAACATTCGGTTCCGTACCAAGCTCCGGTTTACGCCGAATAGTATAGTTGGAATGGAGAAGCTTCCGCACTTCGGACTTGGGATCGTCCAGATCGCCGAAAACCAGGGCCTTAGCCTTGCAGGCTTCCACGCACGCGGGAATCTGCCCCTTGGCGAGGCGCTCTTCGCAGAAGGTGCACTTTTCGACCACACCGCGCATCCTCGCGGGATACTTCGGATTGGGGTCTTTCACGAAGGGCTTGGGATCGCGGAAGTTGAAGCTCCGGGACCCAAACGGGCAGGCGGCCATGCAGTACCGGCAACCGATGCAGCGGTGCGGGTCCATCATGACGACGCCGTCCTCCTTGCGCTTCCAGGTCGCCTGCGTCGGGCAGACCCTGGTGCAGGGCGGATTGGTGCAGTGGTTGCAAAGAATGATGAATTCCTTGCTGGCGATCTCTTCCGGCGTGTATTCGCTCTCCTGGCCAGGAAACGCATTGGCGAAATGCTCCGGCCAGATCCACTTGATTTCGTCCTTGGGATTGCCGATATCCGGCACGTTATGGACATGGTTGCACGCCTGGGAGCAGTCCTTGCAGCCTTCCTTGCCTTTCTCCCAGCACTTTTTCATGTCAATGACCATTGCCCACTTCTTGCCGGTCAGAGCGTTCGGAGCGGGGGAAAACACGGACTGCACATCAGCGGCAGACACCTTGATCGCCGGCAGGGCGGAAAGCCCCAGCGCGCACGCTCCACCGATCTTCAAGAAGCTTCTTCTGCTCCTGTCCTCCATCACTTCGTCTCCTTCGGCTCTATATGGCATTTCCAACAATAGGGATTCACGCCCAAATAATTGTGACACTGGTCACAGAAATGGGTTTTGTTTGAATGGCATTCCATGCAGGTGTTCTGCAGGTTGATATCGTACTTTTTCCCATCCATGCCGGTGAACACCCTCGTGTTGTTCCGGACCGCCGCGTCGCGCCAATCGTTCAGCACAACCATATGGGAAGTCCGCATGGTCTCCTTCGGCAGGACGCACTGCTTTACGGCGAGCTTCTGTATGACCGGAGTGTCGAACTTGATGTCCGGCGTCGCAGCCGCCTTCCCACGCGCCAACCAGAGGGGGAAGGTGAGTATAATCACTCCGATAAGGATTCCGGGGATAATCTTATCTCCGTTATATATCTTCATCTTCACTATCCTCCATTCCAGCTAGGGGCTCACCACGCATGTCGGTGGTCCTCTCCGTCTCCCCCTCCATTACCAGAGCGTTTCCAACCATCTCGTGCACTCCGGCGACCCCGACTCCCGGGACCCAGTAATCCATCAGTGGCGGGAGCACCGCGCGGTCGATGGCGCAGATAGTGGACAGCGTATTGACGCCAAACATATCGTGAACGTGCTTGACGGCATTCGCGCGCGGCAGGCCGCCTCTCATGCGCATGTCGAGGAATTCGTCCGTGTTCAACCCCGAGCCGCTGCCGCAGCAGAAAGTCTGCTCGCGGATGGTGTTTGGCGGCATTTCATGGAAGTTGTTGCAGACGTTCTGGATGACGTAGCGCGGCTCTTCAAAAAGGCCCATTCCGCGCGCCGGGTTGCAGGAATCGTGGAAGGTGACGTTCAGATGGTCGTTGCGGCTCGGATCGAGTTTCAGCTTGCCGTTGCGGATAAGGTCGGCGGTAAACTCGACGAGGTGCAGCATCTTGGTTCCCTTGGCGCTGTCGAACTTCGTGCCCGTGATGGGGGAAACCGGCTCTTCCAGGAAGTCGGCGGGGCCGTTCATCGTGTCCATGTACTGGTTCACGACGCGCCACATGTGGCCGCACTCGCCGCCGAGTATCCACTTCACCCCCAGGCGCTTCGCTTCGGCATACATTTTGGCGTTCAGGCGCTTCATCATCTCGTGGGAGGTGAAAAAGCCGAAGTTGCCGCCTTCCGAAGCGTATGTGCTCCAGGTGTAGTCGAGCCCGATCTCATGGAAGAGCATGAGGTAGCCCATGAGCGTATACGTGCCGGGGTCGGCGAAAACGTCGCCCGATGGCGTGATGAAAAGGATTTCGGCGCCCTTCCTGTTGAAGGTGGGCTCTATGCGAATGCCGTTGAGCGCTTCGATTTCATCGACGAAGAACTCGATCATGTCCTTGAAGGCGTGCGGCTGGATTCCCAAATGGTTGCCGTTCTGGTAGCAATTGGCCACGGGGCCGGCGATCCAGTCGATGTTGCATCCGACAAGGTTGAGAAGCTCGCGGGCGATAATGGTGATCTCCGCGGTGTCGATGCCGTAGGGGCAAAACACTGAGCACCGGCGGCATTCCGTGCACTGGAAGAAGTAGTAAAACCACTCCTTGAACACCTCTTCGGTGAGTTCCCGGCCGCCAGCCAGCTTCCCGAGGATCTTCCCCGCCGTTGTAAACTCCTTCCGGTAAACGGAGCGGAGCAGCTCGGCTCTCAGGACGGGCATGTTCTTAGGGTCGCCCGATCCGATGAAGAAGTGGCACTTGTCGGCGCAGGCGCCGCAGCGGACGCATATATCCATGAAAAGCCGGAGGGAGCGGAACCTGCCAATGCGCTCCCGCAGACCTTCCAGAATTATTTCCTTCCAATTCGACGGCAGCTTCCAATCGGCATCGGTGGGCGACCAGTCTCTCGGGTTGGGAAGTCCAAGCACTTCCATATTCTTTGCCTTGGCGCCATAACACCACCTGCCCTGCTTGAACTCCGTCGGGGTGTCCATCCACCCGGTCTGGGGCGGAATGTGGCTAAGCGTTGCCGCCATCTCACTCGCTTTTGGAATTTTAGCCATTTCTACTCCTTTTCCACCGGTAAGCCAGCTTCTATCATCTTATCTCTGAAATGATCTTCATACTCTGCGTAGGTATGGACTGGGACAGGGTAGTTCCACGGATTGACGTGCCGGACGATGCGGCTGTCGTTGGGCATGTTTCGCGTCGGGCTGAGGAAAACGCCGGGCGCATGCATCAGCTTGCTGAAGGGGAAGTAAGCGAAGAGGATGCTCACGAGGAAAACGTGAACAAAGAACAGCTCGCCGATTCCCTGGGGAATCACCGGATGGAAGGTCACCAGTCCCATCGTGAGCTGCTTGATGGAGATGACGTCCACCTTCGTGACGTATCGCATAATGATGCCCGTGGCGCCAATCGTGAAAATGAGCATCAGCGGGAAATAATCCGCGGGGAGAGAAATGTACTTCACCTGCGGGATGATGATTCTACGGATGAAAAGGTAGGTCACGGCGGCTATAAACGCGAGATCGCTCAGATAGAGCGTGGGGAGTCCGACCTGGAAGAGGCTGTCGACAGTTTCCAGCCCCTGCACGAAGAAGGGAATGGGCTCGGTGAAAAATCTCAGGTGGCGCACAAACACCACCAGGAAGGAGTAGTGGAACAGCAGGCTAGCCAGCCAGAGCCACTTTTCCCATTCATACGCGATCCGGGGCCCCTCGCGGTACTCCAGCTTGGTATTCCTGAAAAGCGAGCGGAAAAGCAAGATCTCCAGCGCCATTCTGCCGATGACGCCCGCCTTCGTGCTGGGGTTGTCCAAACCGTTGCTCTTGATCCATGGGAGCGACTTCTGTTGCCCGGCCGTAGTGGGAATGCGAAACGGGACCGGAGACTCGGCCCATTTCAGGACACGCCAGATCACGCCGGTGAAGAACAGCGCCATGGCCGCATAGGGCGCTACGACCCCAAAGAACATCTGCAGCCCCATGAACTTCACTCCCGCGAAAGCCACAAGAACGAGTGTCAAAACCGCCATTAAGGAAAAATTGATGCCCATCTACTAGTACCTCGTTTCACTTTTGGTTATCATTGATCGCCGCCCTTCTCACCCGACTCCTCTCTTGTTTCTGAGATTTCCTCCAGCAAACCAGCTTTTTGCAACAACCTGAACGACCTGTTCTTTATTTCCTCCACCTTGATTTCGTACAGCTTCTCCCGGCACGCCGTATAGACATTGAACGAAATCAGGGCCAACTCATCCACCTTGGCGTCGAAGAGAGCCAGTTCATCGGCGGTAATGCCGCCCTCGTCGATCTCCTTCACAAGCACGTCCCTCAACAGCCCCCTCAAGTCGAACACGAAGGCAAGCGCTTGCGCTGGCGAGAAATCCTGCACGGCCCTCACACGGATGATCCGGTCGAGGAATTCCGAAGCCTTTCCATGCTCCACGCCACGCACCAGCAAGTCCAGGATGCCGCTGATTCCTTCATGTATCGAACGCCCGACGGGATTTGCAAACGGATTTTTTTCTCTTTTGAGGAACTTCGCGGTTTCGGCGGGATAAGCATCCACCATCAGCTGAAACCACTTGATGAGAAACTCTTCCCTTTTTTGATCCAATACGTTTTCTAAGCTCATGTCGCCTTTGCCATCCAGGTCCGCTCTCCTCCCCCGTGCTCCGGCTTTCGAGGGCCAACCGTTCCATTCGCGTCCGCCGCAACGCAATAGCAAAACGGCGAACCAACAGGGGCTCGAACCTCCAGTTGATCGACCAATCCGCAGACTACTTGTGAATGTATTCTCTATATACCTAACCGCAAGGGGCTGTCAAGGACGAAAGAGTCCTCATCCGGAGCGGTTACCTCCAAGAATGCCGGATAGATACCTCTATCCGGACTTTCCCGGTCAAGCGTCCTCCCCTCGACAAGCTTTGGCCAAAAGACTTTTTATTCAAAACCATACGGGGAGTGCTTGTCAAGAAATAAAGCGAATGGGCGAGCAGATCGTCATCGGATCAGGCGCTCCCGATCCAAAGGGCGGTAAAGAGAGGAAACGCTGGGTCCACAAACTGCGACCGAGATCGAAGCATACTCGGCGAGGATTCAAAATTACGCTCCCTCCACAGAATAATCTCCCGACATTGTCACGTTCAACCCCCTGAGCATAGACCCACTTGTTAATGAATTGATAGATAAATCAGGGTCTTGGCAGTGCTTCGCGGACATCCGCAAAGGACCCCAGTTCCAGGCAATCGCCGGGCGTTTGCAGATGGAAGTGCAAGGACCCCTCCCGCCTGATGCGGCAGGAGCGACTCCACCCCAGGAGGGACGGAGCGTTGAAGTCTTTCAACGGATTGTCGCCTACATACATGCACTCCCGAGGAGGTCTTGCGCCCTGAACGGTCAAGAAACTCCAAGGATGGGGTTTGGAAAACTCTTGCCCCTTATCGCCGGTTACGATTATTGCGCCTATCAGGGATTCGAGCCCGAGCGCCCGTATCTTCGACCACTGGGTTAGGGAATAGCCGTCCGTGATGAGCGCCAAGTCCTCGGGCCTGAACGACCGGATGAAATCCAGGGCGTCCGGCTCCAGGCGGATCGCCGGCCGGTGCTCCCGGTACGCTTTCACCATCTCTTGAACCAACTCATGGCTGTGGCGCTGTAGTTTTTCCAAAGCCAGATCAAACGTATTGCCACGCGTCCCCGCTTCAAAAAGGTCCCATGAAACCTCGAAAAAACCGGCGATCCCGGCATGCTCCCAAAGCCATTTGTCCACCGAGATAAAGCCGCTCCGGACAAAATCCCGTTCCAGATAAAGCGTGTCATCAAGATCAAGCGCTATCAGCATGAACGTCAGACCTCGGTAAAAATGGCGGCGTCATAGCGAAGCATGCGCACGCCTTCGCGCCAGTTATCGTGATAGTCCGGCGCCTGTCCGGAAAGGTCCTGGAGAATCCATCTCGCGAAACTGCCGCCTGCATGGTCGCAAATCGGGTAGCCGCCCCCAAACCGGGCATTTATCTCGAAGACGTTGGGCTCTAAATTGTCAGCGAAGAATCCCTGAAAACACAAGCACCCCCAAAGCCCCTCGAATATCTCTGAAAATCTGTGCGCGATGCGGGTGAAGCCATCCACCCTCTCGGTCTGGGCAAAACAAACCTCCCCGTCCCTGACGAATTTTCTGAAGTGGGGCACGCTGGCCCGGCATTTTCCATTTCGATCATAGAAACAGTTGATCGTAAATTCCCGGCCCGTGCAATATTTTTGAGCCACATAGGAATCGCAATCCCCGCTCAGGCTTGCGAGTTCATCGAGACTGTTCACCACGGCGATGCCTTTGCTGCAAGACCCGCTCTTCGGTTTGACAAGCAGGGGAAAATCAGGCTTACAGCTCCCCTCGAGCACCCGTCTCACAGACCAGGTGGCCGGAGTGGCGATCTCATGGGCTGCCAATAGACCTGCGGTGCGTTCCTTGTCCCGGGCGATGCGCACGAAAGAGGCCGAAGAAACAAGCGCTTCCGTCCCATATTGTGCAAGAGCGTCCCTGTTTTCGGCGTAGACGATGAGTTCGGTGTCAATGGTCGGAATGACGAGGTCGACTCGATGACGATTGCAAATAGCCGCCACCTCCCCGATAAAATCCGGCTTCGTGCAGGAAGGGACTTTGTAGGCATGGTCTGCGACGCTGCAGGCCGGACTCCAGGACGGATCCATGTCGATCGCGATGATTGTCACCTTCAACTTCAGTTGCTCCGCAGCCTTTCTAAAGCATTGGATCAGTTCAACTCGCCGCCCGGCGGACGAAAAGAGCAGAGTCACGTTTCCCATCACACCTCACCAGAAACCGCCTAGAGTTGGCCGCCATCATGAACTGCGGAGACATTCAAGGACCCCGACAGCCCGCCGGATTCCCCGGCGCCGCCGCCCGGAACGCTCTCGAACCATTGGATCAAAGTATCTTCCATTAAGGCGGAGCCACGCAAGTGCTTTTTCGACTCCCGCGTTCTCCTCCATCGGAACGAGACAAAAAGCCATGAACCCTCGGACAAGCAAACGCCAGCGGAAGATGCCCTGCTATCACAAAGACTTGCAATGCACAACCCCAGGCAATTGACTGGCTATGGAAGTTGGGAGGTGATAATCCCGACATAAAAATAATATCGCGCCCCGTCAGGATTTCATATTTTACTGGCCCGTTCAAAGAGAATTTTTTATACTCTTTTCGGGTTTTCCTCTTCCGCCGTTTCGCATCATGACTCTATCGGACGTGAAGCAACGCATCCCATGCCGACAGCGATCGCACAGACCCGGAATGTCCACCAAAATCAAGGAAAGCTACGCTCATGATCTGGAATCGGAGAAAGCGCCCCTTTTGGCTGAGCGGTGTAGTGGGCTCCCTGATTGCCATTGCAGCCGCCACCGTCCGTTTGTGGTTTCTGGGAACATTAGGACAGGATGCGCCCTTCCTAACCTTCTATCCCGCCGTGGCCGTCGCCGCGCTGTATGGGGGGATTGGCGGCGGACTGGCGGCGACCGCCGCCTCAGCCATCCTCGCCAGCTATTTCTGGGTGCCGCCAATAGGTCGCCTCGTCATAGCGGATACTAACGACATTTTGAGTATGGCCATTTTCTGCTTCAGTTGCATCCTGATCTCCTGTCTGGCGGAAGCTGCATACCGTGCGCGGGATCGTGCGTACAGAGCGGAGGAAATGTCCACGCTTTCGGCCGAGCGGGAAAAAGCGGCTCTAGACCTCCAACGAAGCGAGAGCAAATATCGAGAGCTCGTTCAAAACGCCAATAGCGCCATCATCCGCTGGAAAAGCGATGGCTCCATAGTCTTCTTTAACGAATACGCGCAGAAGTTTTTCGGCTATACCGCCGAAGAGGTCATTGGCAAGAGCGTTAGCATCCTCCTGCCTCATAGGGAATCGACCGGAAAGGATCTCTCCGCGCTGCTTCGGGCCATTGTGGACGATCCCGCCAAGTATGCCAAGTTTGTCAATGAAAACGTTCTAAAAGATGGAAGCAGGGTCTGGATGGCCTGGACCAACAAGGCGGTGCTCGATCAAGATGGACAGGTGGTGGAGATGCTTGCGGTCGGCAGTGACGTCACGGAGCGCAAAAGGGCCGAGGAAAACACGGCGCGTCTGGCCGCGATAGTCGAGTCGTCCGAGGATGCCATCATCGGCAAGACGTTGGATGGAGTGATTGCTTCGTGGAACCATGCCGCGGAAATTATCTACGGGTATTCCGCCGAGGAGACTGTCGGCAAGCCCATATCCATGCTGCTTCCGGAAGGCGACCCCGATGAACTTCCTCGGATTCTCGAGAGGATCGGTCGCTCGGAATCCATTGCTCATTATGAGACCCGCCGCAAAAGAAAGGACGGCAAGGTAATCGACGTTTCCCTTTCCGTCTCTCCGATCAAGGATAGCTCCGGGAATATTGTAGGGGCCTCTGCTATTTCTCGCGACATCACTGAGCGGAGGAGGATGCAGCTCGAAAATGAGATCACTGTTGAAATTCTGAAAATTATCAATACGAGCCGTGGAATGGCCGATCTCGTGAAGGATGCCGCGATATTTTTCCAAAAGCAATCCCGCTGCGAGGCTGTCGGCATCAGGCTGAAGGAGAAAGAAGATTTCCCCTATTTTGAAGCACGGGGCTTCCCCGAGGAGTTCGTTCGACTGGAAAACAGCCTTTGCGCAAGAGACGCGGGCGGCGCTATTCTTCGAGATAGCTGCGGGAACCCGCGCCTCGAATGCATGTGTGGAAACGTCATCCTGAAACGAGTCGATCCTTCAAAACCGTTTTTCTCGCCGGGTGGAAGTTTCTGGGCCAACGATACAACAAGACTCCTCGCCACGACCAGCGACGCGGACCGACAAACGCGGACCCGGAACCGCTGCAACGGGGAAGGGTACGAGTCCGTGGCCCTAATACCTTTGCATATCGGCGGCGAGCGTCTGGGATTGATTCAATTGAACGATCGGCGAAAGAATATGTTTTCTCCCGAAACCATCGCCCTGTGGGAAAAGCTGGCTGGCTACCTTGCCGTTGCAATCGGGAGGCTCCGGACCGAAGAGGAGTTGCGAGAACAGCGTGAGCAGCTCCAGGTGACGCTCACCAGCGTCGGGGATGCGGTTATTGCCACCGATGCGAAGGGTAAGATCTCGTTTATTAATCCCGTAGCCGCGAAGCTCACCTCATGGCCGAGGGAAGAAGCTCTGAGAAAACCTGTCCAGGAGGTTTTCCGAACGAAAAACGAACGGACGGGTGCACCCGCCGAGGATGTTGTCGACCGTGTGCTGCGAGACGGGCGCATAATAGCGCTTAGCAATCATACGGCCCTCGTCACTCGCGATGGACGGGAGATCCCTATTGAAGACAGCGCGGCGCCGATACGGGATGACGAGGGACTCGTTTCCGGCGTTGTGCTCGTTTTCCATGATGTTACGGAAAGGCGGCGAGCCCAGGAGGCGCTGAGGGAAAGGGAGCGCTATTTTCACTCCATCCTGTTCAGTATGAATGAAGACATCCTGGTCATCGACAAGGACTACCGGATTGTGGATGTAAACAAGGACGTTCTCATCACATTTGGGCGTACGCGCGAAGAGATGGTGGGCAGGCGCTGTTATGAGGTTCTTCGCGGCCGCCAGGAAGCGTGCAGTGAGCCTGAATATCGGTGCTACGTGAAGGAAGTGTTCCAAAATGGCAAACCCCTGAGCGCTCGCCGTCATCATACGGATTCTCATGGCTCCACGGTCTACCTGAACGTCCATTACTCACCGCTCAGGGATGACAGGGGCAATGTCTCCCATGTCATCACGGGCGCCATCGACGTCACCGAGCACGTCAAGGTTAGCGAACAGTTCAAGCAGGCCCAAAAGATGGAAGCGATCGGGAATCTTGCGGGAGGCATCGCCCATGACTTCAACAACATCCTCGGCATTATCATGGGCTATTCCGAAATGGCCCTCGAGGATGCTTCAAATAAAGAAGAAACGATCGCCGACGTGAGCCAGGTGCTTCAGGCCGCTCATCGCGCAAAAGATCTCGTCCAACAGATCCTGGCATTCAGCCGTCGCGGCGGGAAAGAAGCGACTCTCGTGCCAGTCGGCTCACTGGTGAAGGAAGTTGCAAAAATGCTTAGAGCAGCCATCCCATCCACGATAGAAATTCACCAGGACGTCGCGACGCAGCCAGGTGAGGATTCGATTTTAGCCGACCCCACTCAACTCCATCAAATACTCATGAATCTTTGCACCAATGCGCGCCAGGCCATGGGAGAAAGAGTAGGCGTCCTCGGCATAAGTCTGGATAGCGTCGAACTCGATCAAGAGAAGCTCCCGGGAGACTTCGAGCTTAAACCGGGAAGTTATGTGCGTCTCACGGTCAGCGATACGGGCGCGGGTATGAGTAAGGACGTACAAGAAAGGATCTTCGAGCCTTATTTTACGACCAAAGGCGTTGGAGAAGGAACAGGTTTAGGGCTTTCCGTCGTCCATGGAATAGTGAAAGACTACGGTGGAGGGATAAGCGTCTACAGTGAGCCCGGTGTTGGAACTATCTTCAAAGTATACCTCCCCAGGTTTAAACAGGAACCGAGTAAGAAAGTCAAAGCGCCTGCTTCTATTCCAAGGGGCAGCGAGAGGGTGCTGTTCGTTGATGATGAAAAGCACCTGGCTGATTTGGGCAAAAAGCTTTTGGAGCGCCTCGGCTATAGCGTCACCTCTAAGACGAGCAGCGTCGAAGCCTTCGAGGTTTTTCGAGCCCACCCTGATGATTTCGACCTCATCATAACCGATCAGACGATGCCTCGGATGACCGGCCTGGAGCTTTCCGAAAAGGCGCTTCAGGTCCGATCTCGAATACCGATAATTCTGTGCACCGGCTTCAGCAAAACGATTTCACAAGAGGGGATGAAACCCGCGGGAATTCGCGAGATCCTCGTGAAGCCCCTTCTCCTGAAGGATGTGTCGGTCGCCGTCCGCCGTGTGTTGGATGAAGGAAACAACCCACAATCCAAGTGAAGAGCGCATGAATTTGGCGCCTATAGGCGCAGCGAGGCGGAAGACGCCTGCCGACGCTCCGCAGGCGCCCCCTGCGCCGTAAATGGCGCGCAATGCCGTACAACGGAGCGCACGGTTGAAAACGCGGCCCTCTATTTCATCCCGTCAGAGCGCACCCTGCTGGTTCGCTGCTGCTTCACGAACCCTTCCAGCCCGAACTTCTTCACCCTGTAGCCCATCTGACGGAGCGTGAGCCCCAGCTGGCGCGCCGCCTGCGACTGCACCCAGTTGCTGCGCTCGAGGGCCACCACCACCTCCCGTTTCTCCATTTCTTCCAACCGGGAGAGCGAATCGTCGTCCTTGATGGGCAGCCGTTCGTTCGTGGCCGTCAGGTAAGGCGGCAGATCCTTGAGGACGATTTCCGTTCCCTCCGCCATGATGACCATGCGCTCCAGTAGGTTCTCCATCTCCCGGACGTTCCCCGGCCAGTTGTACTCCATGAATACGTCCATGACCTGCGGGCTCAGGCGCAGCTTGCGGCCGTACTCCCGGGACATTTTGTCGAGGAAATAGTCCACGAGCTGCGGGATGTCCACCTTGCGCTCGCGGAGGGGCGGCGCCTGAATCGGAAAGACGTTCAGGCGGTAATAGAGGTCCTCGCGGAAAAGCCCGTCGGCCACCCCCACCGAAAGGTCCCGGTTGGTGGCCGCTATGATCCGCACATCGACCTTCCTCGTCTTGGAGCTTCCGAGCCGCTCGAACTCCCGTTCCTGGAGGAAGCGCAGTAACTTCGCCTGGAGGGCGAGCGACAGCTCCCCTATCTCGTCGAGAAAAATCGTTCCGCCGTCGGACTCCTCGAAGCGGCCCGCCTTGGATTTCGCGGCCCCGGTGAAAGCCCCCTTCTCGTATCCGAAAAGCTCGGATTCCAGCAGATTCTCAGGCAGCGAGGCGCAATTTATCTTCACGAAGGGATGCCTCGCCCTCGTGCTGAACTCGTGGATGACCCGCGCGATAAGCGTCTTGCCCGTTCCCGACTCGCCCAGCAGGAGCACCGACGCCTTGCTCGGGGCCACCTTCCGGATGAGCTGCTGCACGTCCGTCATCGCCGCGCTCGCACCGATGATGAAAAAATTATTGTACCGCTCGGAAAGCTCCGCCCGGAGCGAAAGATTCTCCCGCTTCAGGTTCTCCTCGCGGGCCTTCACCTGCATATTGAGGCTGAGGAACTGCGCAACCAGCGTAGCAACAATAGTAAGGAAGCGCACGTCTTCGTCGAACGAAATCTCGTCCCCGAAGAGCCGGTCCACACTCAACACCCCAACTGGAGCGCCATGCAACAAAATGGGCACACCTATGAACGAGATGCGCCCCTTGTCGATCTTCCGCGACCCCGTCTTGTTCAGGAAGAGCGGCTCCTTGGTGATGTCCGGGACAACGAACGGCTGGACCGTTCGGAAAATCAGCCCCGTCACCCCCTCGTCCTGCCGGTAGACTCCCCGCTGCTTCTCCTCCGGGCTCAACCCGTGCGAGGCGCAGATGCTGAGCTGCTCGGAGTCCATCCCCCGGAGCGTCACCGTGGCCCGCTTCATCGCAAGGGTATCCGACAAGATCCCCAGGATCATCTCCAGCGCTTGCGGCAGATAGAGCGCCTGACCGATGATCTGGCTGATCTCGTAGAGCACTTTCAGTTCTAGGTCGCTTATTCGCTTTTCCATGTAGAGGGAGAAATGCAAACAGTGCGCCACCAGCTTCCAGCGCATCCTTTCATTGACAGTGCGTGGAATTAGCACGAATCCCAATGGCCAGCACATCCTGACAGGAGCCCCGCCGAAGAGACATTTTTGTTCCAGCATATTTCCCGCTGCCCATTTTTGTTCTGCCAAACGCCTTCGGCCCCGAATCATCCGCGCGAAAAGCAACAGCCGGACGTCCAATGCATCCGGGCGGGCCATGAGCCCACCTCCTCAGACCAGGAAATTCAACGATGCGTTAGGGTTTGTATTCCAACCAGATAGTGTGTTAAGCCTTAATGGACGAAACCGTCACTATTCGGATTCCCGGCTTACGGTGAGGATGCCGGGAAGCAGGAATAGGAGCCTTTTGATTTCGGTCCGTCTCAAAGATTGAATGGCTGGACAAAAACCATCTATTCCAGCTCCTGATTTTATCG
Organism: uncultured Syntrophobacteraceae bacterium; assembly: GCA_937958025.1. GTDB lineage: Bacteria > Desulfobacterota > Syntrophobacteria > Syntrophobacterales > Syntrophobacteraceae > CALFXO01. The sequence continues at coordinate 296 of CALFXO010000112.1, read as the reverse complement.
AAAGAATGAGGAAGCCATTCGTCTTGGCAAGAGGCGGCAATGGAGAGCAGACTATGAGCCCAAAAGCTGAAGGAGCCGGCGCCAGGGCCTGCTGGTTCGTCGGCGCCACGTTTGACCAAGCAGACGATCAAACGCCGAGATTTACCGAGAACGGCATATGGGAGATCCACAATCCCAAGGATCGAGAGGCCGCTCTGGTCAAATCCATGCAGCCTGGCGACCGCATCGCCATCAAGTGCACTAGGGTCCGGAAGGATAACCTGCCATTCGACAACCGAGGTCGAAAGGTCTCGGTG
>CALFXO010000111.1 GCA_937958025.1 uncultured Syntrophobacteraceae bacterium | reverse complement strand
GGAAAAGACTCTCTTAACGTTTCTTTACGTGGGTGGGCGCTTCGGTTGTGCTATGTAGGAAATGCGGCGTCTTCCGGACTGCGCCGCCGTATGGTCGGCCTCTGATTCTAATGCGGGACGGGGATGATGGAAAGCATTCTGGTGATAGACGACGACGTGGAGCTTTGCGAACTTCTTTTTGAATATCTGGGCCGTGAAGGATTTGAGGTCGTCATGGTCCACGACGGCAAGGAGGGGCTCGATAGGGCGCTTTCGGAATCTTTCGCCCTGATTGTGCTCGACGTGATGCTCCCTTCCTTGAACGGCTTCGAGGTCCTGCAGGGGTTGCGGGCGCGGTCCGGCGCTCCGGTGCTCATGCTGACCGCGCGCGGGGAGGATGTGGACCGCATCGTGGGGCTGGAGATGGGCGCGGACGACTATCTGCCGAAGCCCTTCAACCCGAGGGAGCTCGTCGCGCGGATCCGCGCCATCATGCGCAGGGTGAGGCCGAAAGCGGGCGTCGAGCGTGACGCCGCCCTGCCCGAAACAGTCGTCGTCGGCGACGTCGCGATCGACCCCGGCGTGCGCAGCGTCCTCTGCGGAGGAAAGGCCGTCGACCTCACTTCGGTCGAATTCAACCTGCTGGAGCTCCTCGTGCGCGCCTCCGGAAGGGTGGTCAGCCGGGAGGATCTCGCCTCCGGGGCGCTTGGGCGCGGCCTTGGAGATTACGACCGCAGCATCGACGTGCACGTGAGCAGTCTCAGGAAAAAGCTCGGGCGCCATGAAAGCGGCGTCGAGCGGATAAAGGCCGTACGGGGCGTCGGCTACCTCTACACCATTCCTTCGAAGCCGAACGGCGCGGGCCCGGAAGCGGAGTGAAAGCCCCTCTCCGCCGCTTCCGCTCCTCCGGACTCGGAGACTGGAAAATTTTCCATGCGAAGCCTGTTTGCAAAAATCTTCCTCTGGTTCTGGGTCGCGATGACGCTCGTGAGCGTCGCTTCCCTGCTTTTTGCTCTCCACACGAAATCGTACCCACTCGTTGGAATTGGGCTTTTCAAGTTCGTCAACCGCGCGCTGCGTGACGGAGGCGCGACCCCATACTTCCATGCGCCGCCCACGTTTCGGCTCCGGGTGGTGGACGGAGCGGTCGGGTTGACGAGCCAAACGGCCGTGGAAGTGTACGAAATGCGTGGACCTAGGGCTTTCGCCAATTACGTCGAGCGCCTGGAGCGGGCCTCCCGCATCCGTTTCTTCCTGTTCGACGACAAGGGCGTGGAGGTCTCCGGGCGTCGGGCCCCTCCCGAGGTGCAAGATTTGGCCGCTCACGTCGCCGGGGAGGAGGATCCGGATTACAAGGTGTATGCGGGCGCATCCCTCATGGCCCGCCGCTTGTCCGGGGAGCGGGGCGGAAGCTTTATCGCCGTCGTCCGCATGCCGGAGCACCCGGCCATCTTTTATGGCTATGAGCCCGAAGAGTTGGCCGCGCACATCCTCGTCATCCTTTCCATCGCGGGGCTCGTCTGCTATGGCCTGACGCGCTACATCGTGGCTCCCGTCAGGAAGCTCCAGAGCGCGACCCGCCGTTTCGCGGACGGAGAGCTGGAAGTGCGCGTCGGAAAGACGCTCGGCAACCGTGGGGATGAAATCGGGGAGCTGGGCAGGGACTTCGACCTCATGGCGGAGCGCATCGAATCGCTCATCACCGCGCAGCACCGCCTGCTTCGGGACATTTCGCACGAGCTGCGCTCGCCGCTCACGCGCCTTGGCATCGCGCTCGAACTCGCCCGTGAGCGCATGGCCCCCGACGGCCTCTACGCACTCGACCGCATCGAGCGCGAATCCGCCCGGCTAAATGAGCTCATCCAGCAGTTGCTGGTGGTCGCCCGCTTGGATAGCGGGGACGGCGGAGCAGGGAGCGAAGCTCGGGTCGATTTGCTGCGGCTCGTGCGCGAGGTCGCCTCCGACGCCCTCTTCGAGGCGAAGGAGCGAGGCTGCGACGTCCGCGTCGATGCAAGGTCGCCGCGCGCGGAAACCATGGGATCGGAAAGCCTGCTGCGAAGCGCGGTGGAAAACGTCGTGCGCAACGCGGTGCGCTACACCGAAGCGGGAACGCCGGTTGAAATTTCCATCGAAAGCGATCCCGAAGCCAGTGGGGGGGCGCCTGATTTCGTTATAGCGGTGCGGGACCACGGGCCCGGAATTCCCAAGGAAGCACTGCACGACATATTTAGGCCATTTTACCGCGTAGATGACGCCAGGGACCGCAGGCGGGGCGGAGTGGGCCTGGGTTTGGCGATAGCCGAGCGCGCTGTCCGCCGCCACAATGGCGCCATATCCGCCGCCAATGCGAAGGGTGGAGGGCTCATTGTTACGATTCGTCTTCGAGCTCCCAGCCCCCGCCAAGCGCCTTGAATAGAGCCACCAGATTAGTCCGGACCGCCTGCTCGGTCTCCGCCTCTTGGTCCTGGGCCTGCTGCATGGAACGCATCGCATCGAGAACATTTAGAAAATCAACCAACCCCCGCGAATAAAGCTCCTCCGCAATCTCGTACGCTCGTTCGTTCGCCTTGACTGCCCGCGAAGCGGCCTCCAAACTCGCTTTCTGCTTGGAATACGCCGTCAGCGCATTCTCCACATCCTCCAGGGAGTCTAAGATCGCTTTTTGATACTGGATAAACGCCTGTTCCTGTTGGATATTCTTTATTTCTATCTTCGCTCGGATTTTCCCCGCATTGAAAATCGGCCATGTCATGTCTGGCCCGATGGTCCAGAAGTGGCTGTCCGGACGGAGAAAAGTCGCCGGGCCCTTGCTCTGGAGCCCAAGCGCCGCCGTGATGGAAAATCGCGGGAAAAGCTCCGCCGTTGCGACTCCAATCCCGGCCGTAGCCGCTGCCAGCTGCCTCTCGGCGCGCCGGATATCCGGGCGCCGGCGCAGAATATCCGATGGAATGCCGATGGGGACCTCCGGTGGATCGGCTGGCATTGGCTTGGCGCTTGAAAGTTCCTCTAGGAGCGTCTCCGGCTGGAATCCGAGCAGGACCCCCAGCCTGTGGATGCTTTGTTGAAGGGAGCTTTCGAGCAGCGGCGGCTTCGACTGCGTCGTTGCAAGCTGCGCCTCCGCCTGCGCGACTTCAAGGCTCGCGCTGAGCCCCGCCGCGAAGCGGGCCCGGGCAAGTTCCAGGGTCTGTGTCTGCGATTCTATGTTCCTGTTGGCTATGTCCAATCGGAGCTGCGTTCCCCGCACTTCCATGTAGTTCTTGGCGACCTCCGCCAGCAGCACGACGAGCACGTCGCGGCGGTCTTCCTCGGCGGCCTCGACCGTTGCATCCGCCTGCTCCACGGCCCGTCGCACCGCGCCGAAAACATCGATTTCCCAGCTTGCATCGAACCCGGCCTGAAAGAGGTTCTTGGGGCGGGAAGTCGAACCATTTTCGCTGTTATGGCTCCGCTTGAGCGATCCGGAAGCGTCCACCGATGGAGCGGCCTCGGAGGCCAGGACCCTGCGCTCGGCTCGGGATTCCCGGATGCGCGTCTCGGCGAGCTTGAGATCGGTGTTTCCAGCTTCTGCGGATTCAATGAGAGAGGTCAGCTCCGGATCATTAAACAGCGTCCACCAGTGCGTCACTTCCGCTGTTCCGGCGGGGGCTGCATTTTCCGGCGCCGGGGTGCTCCATGTGGCGGGAGCGTCCATTTGAGGCTTGTGGTAATCGGGTCCTACGGCGCAACCTTCTAGAACAAGAAGAAAAACTCCGCAAAGAACCGGAAATGTCAAGGTTTCTGCACTACGGCGATGCTTCTTGGCCCTACTCCCGCTTCTCATGAACAACCTCTTGAATGTTTGAGGGATCTTACTTTGAAGACAACGACAATGCGAGGAAAGACTAATATCCGATTGCATCTGAAAAGTATACTCCAAACGGATTATCGCTTAGGTTGTTTATTATAATGAAAATACCGGCTCAAGGGGTCGAATTATGGCTCAACCGGTTTGAGGATGCCAAATCTGCCTATGCCCAATAGGCGCTACTGAAAGTGGACGTACGTCCCCATTGGATGGCGCGACAGAGGGACCTTCATACCCGCATTTTGGCCAGCGAAGCAATGCATTGACCCTACAGGAGGCGCTAGGCCGCTTTCTCACAACATCCATCGCTCTTGGCTCTACGCGACTGCGGCCCGCGCTCATCGAAAACCCTTTCCGGCTGAAGAATAAGCATTATAATACTGGATCTTGCGGAAGGACCAGAAGAACTGGAAAGACTGGAAGGGCGCGCCCCCTCCTCCCTTCGGGCTGCCGGCGGCTGAAAAACACGAGAAGCGGAAGTTGCAAAGAACGATGCGAGCACAAAATCCCGATTCAGCGAGCAGGAACCGGCTGAGCCATATTCTCCGGGCTTTTCACGCGAGGAACTACCGGCTCTTCTTCATCGGCCAGTGCATTTCGCTCATTGGGACATGGATGCAGCAAACCGCCCTGAGCTGGCTCGTCTACAGGCTGACCGCCTCGCCCTTGATGCTCGGGATGGTGGGGTTCGCGGCCCAAATTCCCTCTTTCGTGATCGCCCCGTTCGCCGGGGTGCTGGTCGACAGGTGGAACCGGCACCATGCGGTGGTGGCAACCCAGTGTCTCTCCATGCTGCAAGCATCGGTGCTGGCGTTCCTCGTCCTGCGAGGCTCCATCGGGGTCCACGGCATCCTCATCCTCAGCCTGTTCCTCGGGGTGGTGAACGCGTTCGACATGCCGACGCGCCAGTCGCTGGTCGTGCAGATGGTCGAGGACCGTGCGCTCCTTGGCAACGCCATCGCGCTGAACTCCTCCATGGTGCACTTCGCCCGCATGGTGGGGCCGCCCATCGCGGGCTTCACCATCGCCGTCGCGGGCGAAGGCGTCTGCTTCACCATCAACGCCGTCAGCTACCTCGCCGTGATCGCCTGCCTGCTGCTCATGCGGGTCACGCCCATCACGGCGGCGGGGAATGGCAAGCGCATTCTCTCATCGCTCAAGGAAGGTTTTAGTTACGCGTTCGGCTTCGTCCCGATCCGGTCGATCATCCTGCTCCTCGCGTCGTGCAGCCTGATGGGCATGCCCTATGTCGTGCTGATGCCCATGTACGCGAAGGACATCCTCCACGGGGACTCCCACACCCTCGGCTTCCTCATGGGGGCCACGGGAGTGGGCGCACTTGCGGGGGCGCTCTTCCTTGCCTCGAGAAGAAACGTCATGGGGCTCGAGGGGATCATCGTGCTCGCGTCAGCGACCCTCGGACTTGGAGTGGCCGCGTTCTCGCGCTCCACCGTGCTGCCGCTCTCCCTGGTGCTGCTCCTTTTCACCGGCTTCGGGATGATGGTCCTCCTCACCTCGAGCAATTCCATTTTGCAGACGATCGTGGAAGAGGAAAAACGCGGGCGGGTCATGAGCTTCTACACCATGGCCTTCATCGGGACCGTGCCCTTCGGGAACCTCCTTCAGGGCTACATTGCGAGCCGGATAGGAGCGAGCGATACGCTGCTCATAGGCGGGGCGTGCTGCGTCGTGGGTTCCGCGTTGTTTGCGCGCCAACTTCCGGCGCTCCGCCGGTTAATCGCCCCCATCTATACAAAAATGGGAATCGGACGATAAGATTTGGATGGATGCGGGCCGCGACGATGTTATTCCCAGGATTCGCCGCCGTCCCGCGCATCGGAATCCGGTTCGGGTGGGAGGTGATGCGCCACGAGGAAAAGCGCCCCCGACGCGGCGCAACTGATGCAGGCTATCGTGTAGGCAAGCTGCTTGCCCTGCCACAATCCGTCGAACCAGTTCGACAACCTGTCCGCGAGCAGGCTGATGTCCCCGCCAATCAGTTGCACGTCGTGCCGGTGCATTTTTGAATTTTCATATTGGACGGACCATGCGTCGTCCGTCGCCTTGTTGGCGACTTCATAGATCCCCACGGCGCTCGTCAGGCCGGAGAGCAGCAGCGCAAAGGCGATAAGGTATAGACGTTTCTTGATGTTCGCGATTCCTGGCATTGGCCCCTCATAATCCCAGATCTTATATCCCCGTCCTGCACAACCCATTGAAGTTTCTAACTTATTAGCAGAATCGTTATTTCGGATCGGGGTTCGCCATGGCTCATCCCAACCTACCGCCAACCGGTAAAGTCAAGGCTGACAACCGCAACAGCCTGCGGCGCCCCTATCGCGGATCTATTATACCCTACTGCTTTCGACAGGCAACCGGCGACTCTGTGGGCGTCGCCAGGGATTGCTCAGGGCTGGCGGGAAGGTGAGCCCCCGGACATTTCAAGGAGCTTCGACGCCGCATTGAGGTTGTGCCGCACGTTGGCGTTGCCGGGGGCGAGGCGCGCCGCTTCGGCGAAGTGGTCCCTCGCCTTCCGGATATCCCCCTTCCTGTAATAAGCCAGCGCAAGGCTGTTGTGCGACTCGGCGTCATTGGGGTTTATGCGCAGCGCTTTCGAGAAGATTTCGATGGCCTCGCCAGTCTTCCCCTGTTGCAGCAACGCCCCGCCGAGATCGTTCAGGATAGCCGTGTCACCGGGCGAAAGCGCGAGCGCCGCTGAAAACGTGGCCGCGGCCTCGTCCAGTTTCCCCTGCTGCTGTTGCGCCATGCCAAGGTTCTTGAGCGCCTTTGCGTCCTTCGGGGCAAGCTCCACAACGCGCGACAGGGACCGGACCGCATCGTCGAGCTTCCCCATCTCGGCTGACAGGAGGCCCAGGACCGTGTACGCTTCTTTGTGCGACGGGTCGAGAAAGACGGTCTTCTTCAACTCGTGCAGGGCTTCGTCGGCCCGACCCGCCGCAATGAGCGACAGGGCGAGATTGTAGTGGTCGTCCGGGCGCGAGGCGTCCCTTGCGAGGCGCTCGCGGATCTTCCCGACCTGGATCTCCGCGCAGGCTTCCCTGGATTCGTCGTCGGGGAACACATGATAGGAAGGGACAAGCGATTGCCCGCAGTAGCGCTCCACGATCCCCTCATACCGTTCTCTCTGAGACGGAGTGAGGTCTTGAGGGTCCTGCATGTAGAACAATGGGGTGTTGGCGCTCGCGTAAAATTCGATGAGATCGAGGAGGGCATTGGGGTTGCGATTGGCTTCGATCATCCGTTGCGTGCCGGGGGACAGCCAGCGCCTTTCCGCGACGGCGCGGTCGAGATCGAGGTTGCCGTCGTACAGTCGTTTCGGCGCCGAGAACTCCAGGCGAGGGCGATTGTCCGTATGGAGGGGGCCGTCCCCAAAAAGCCCCCGCAGGTCTTCGGCGACCACGAGACGGGCGAGGAAGCCAACGCCGGGGAAGGTCACATTGGTAGACTTCCGCGCGTATTTGGCGTTTTCCTCCGCGACCCGCCAGTCGATCCCCTTCCCGCCCGCGAAGCCAAGCAGCAGGTAATCTCCGCTCCCGAGCTTCATCAGGGCGCCTTCGGGAAACACCTCGCTGAAGGTCCGGCCGAGGAGCGCAAAGGTCTTCCAGTCCATTTCGTAGGATTGCAGCCACTGGGCGAAAATGCCCTTGTCGTTCAGGCGCTCCCTCGCGAGGCGGAAGAAGTCCACCGTGTAGAGGTTGGCGAGGCCCGCCATCCAGGGGTTGGACGGCTCCGAAATGATCACGTCGTAGCATTCGCGGGTCAGCGCCAGGTGATTGCGGCCATCCTGCACGATGAGGCGCGTCCTCGGGTCGTCGAGGCACCTGTTGTTCCACGGGGAAAAAAAGTCGCGGCAGGCTTTCACCACCTGGTCGTTGATTTCGAGGATGTCCATTTGCTTCACGGGGTGGAGGAGCGCCTCCCCCGGCGTCATCCCGCTCGCCAGCCCTAGCACCATCACCTTTTCGGGATGGGGATGGAAAAGGAGCGGAATGTGCCCGGAGAGCGCCTGCGTGGCCCGGTCCCCGTGAGAGGAGGCGTCCGGCTTGCCGCTGTTGTAAAGGGCGAATTCCACCGCGCCGAGGCTCGTCGTTTCCTTCTCTACCGTAGTGAACCCCCCGATGCCGTCGCCGTAAAACACCACATCGAGCCCTTTGCGCTCGCCCTCGAGCAGTTCCGGCCCCCGCAGAAGGGCGTCCAGCCAGGAGGCGCGCTCCAGCTTGTTCTGAATATCCTGGAAATTCCGGTACCAGCCTCTCGAAAGGACGTCCCGATTCCAGGAGGGGCAGCGCGCGACGAGAAGCCCCCCGATGACGGCGAGGGCCGCCCCCATCGCCCACCGCCGTCTCTTTGCCAGCGGCCCCGAGCAGGAGGAGCGGACCAGGACGGCGGAGGCCGCCCCAAACTGGAGGAGGGCCGTCAATCGGAGTCCGTCCTCCTTGCCCGCGAGCGGGATGAGAACGAAGCCCGCGACGATGGAGCCGAGAATCGCGCCGACGGTGTTCACCGCGTAGGCGTCCCCGATAGACTTCCCGAGCATCGGCATGGAGCGGGCATAGAGCCTGTTCACCAGGGGGAAGGCCGCGCCGAGGAATATCGTGGGGCCGAGCAGCGCGGCGAAGAGGGCGAGGGACTGGACGGCCGTCATCGCTCCAAAATCGCCCTGGAGCCCGTGAATGAGCTTGGCGAAGAAAAACTGGCTGTTCCCGAGGAACTGGCTGACCGCGAGCGCCAGGACGGAGGCGAGGACCTGCGTCAGGGCGAGGAGCCGCATGACGTTCCGGCTCCTGTCGCCAATCTGCCCGAAGACGATGCTTCCGGCGGCCAGTCCGATAATGAAGGTGGAAACCACGAGGGTGAAGGAATAGGTCGTCGGCCCGATCAGCAGCCCAAGCAACCGGGTCCAGACGACCTCGTAGGCCATGGAGCAAAATCCCGATACGGCGAATATCCAGAGCGCCCATTGGGACGCGGCCTTGTCCGCGTCGTCTGCGATTAGGGCGTCGTCGGGCGGTTGCGCCGTGGTCTTTCCCGCTTTCTTTCCCCTGACCCGGACGGGAGCGGCAGGGGAGGAAAACCCCTGGCTTCTCGACGCCGCGACGCAGGCCGCTCCAATCAGGAAATTGACGCCCGCCGCCGCGATGAGCGTCCCCCACACCCCGAGGCGCTCCACCAGCACGAAGCCGCAGAGCAGGGCGCCGAGAGCGGCGCCCATGGTGTTGAGTCCGTAGAGCATGCCCGTGCGCTTGCCGACGCGCTCGAGGTCCGTCACGTAGAAGCGGCAAAGGACCGGCAGCGTGACCCCCATGAGGCCGGTGGGGACGACCAGAAGCGCGAGGCAGCCGGTGAAGGAAAAAAGCTGATAAAGCCACGGGTGCGCGGCGAGTGCGTTGTACGCCGCACGGTAGAGGGGCGTTGCGGCCTCGATGAGGAAGGGGAGCGCGAGGGCGTAGGCGCCAACCGCGACTTCCACCTTGCCGTAGAGGGCCAGAATGGCCCCACGGGAGGTCAGCCGGTCCACATACTGGCCCGCGAACCGGCTCCCCAGCGCGAGGCCGCCCATAAAAACCGAAAACACGACGGCCACCGCGAAGGGCGCGCTCCCGACGACCTTGTCGATCATCCGCACCCACAGGGTTTCGTAGATCAGCCCCGAAGCGCCCGAGAGGAAAAAGCAGGACGCCACCAGCGCCAAGAGGGCGTTGCCGGCGCGATGGTCCGCCTCCCGGACGCGGGGCCGCCTTGCCGGTTTCACGACGGCGCAGCCGCTATTTCCAGGAAGAGGTTTAGCCAGCATTCCTCAGACCCAGCTTTTCCATAGGGTCTACGCCCGGCCTTGCCCAGTCTTTTGGCGTAACGCCTTCCGGAAGCTTGAACTCCTTAATGACGGTTATGAACTTCTCGGCCTCGTCCATGTGGTGGACATACCAAAGGTCCGAGCAGAGCTTGCCGAGCATCGGATTGCCGTAATCCGGGCAGCCCGTTTCACCGAACTTGAAGCCCAACACCCGGCCTTCCCAGGTCTTGGTCTGCTTGTCCTCGCGGTAGACGATCGTGCAGGCGTTCTTGGCTTCGGGCTTCCATTTCGCCTTGTCCTCGTCAGTGGGATAGTTCAGCGCATAGCTGTTCTTGCCCGGCGTGGTGTTGAGGATAGCGAGCATGGCGTCTTCCTTGCACCAGGGGCTTACGCTGTAAATGAAATATCCGCCTTCCTTCGCGGGGAATCCCTTCTTCAGGTAGTTCACCATCGCTATTCCGGAGGAGACCCCGGGGCAGTAGTGGTCGTGGAATTCAAAGGCCCTGGCCGCGTACGGCGGCGCGCCCGCCGCGACGGCGTTGGCTATCCCGATGATGCGGAACTCATTGCCGCCGAAAATCTTCTGGTCGAGCTTTTCCTTGAATTCCTGAACATGGGAATAGAGATAATCCGCGCTGATATTTTGAATGGACCTTGTCTTAAAAAGCTTCGCCGCCGGGGTCTTGCGGACGTTCAGTCCCTCCTCGACAACCGGCCCGTCCAACTCCAGGTAGGCGCACATCCCGGATGCCTTATCGAAGACGGCAAACCAGAGAGGCGAAGTTGGAGCGGAGTGGATTTCCAGGAGAGTGTTGCGTCCACGGCTTGCGCCCGCGACCCGGCTGAGGCCGTCCAGTGCCTCCATGGTGGAGGCGCCATTGACTTCGGCGTATCCGGCGTTGGAGAGAGCCGCGAGATTTCCCGATTTCGCCGCAGCCTTATCGAGTCCCATCATTGCAAGGGCGTCGGCGCCAGCCTTCGCGCCGATGGATTCCCACAATCCGGGGGCCTTGCGCGTCCCGGTTTTATCCGCCGCATGCGCTGCCGGGAGCCAGCAGGCGAGCGCGGCAAGCGCCGCGACCCACGCGATGAAATGCAACCCAGCGATGACGCTTCTTTTCTTTCCTCTCATTGTCAAATTCTCCCTGTTTGAAGAAACCTATTGTGTGAGCTATACTTATAAAGGTCAAGATGTTACGATGTTGGGAGTTAATCCTTTCGCAGGATGCCGCTCCTGCGAAAGCGTAAATTTCAAGCTTCACCGAGTGTGCATAGGGATATAAACGCCGCCTTCACGCCTCCACCGCCCTTCTCTTTCTCCAATAGAGATAAAAAGGGACGCCGGTCAGGGTTATGCAAATCCCTATGATGGCGTTCAGCGGGTTGTAGAGGAATATCCTTATTGCTATCCAAATGTAGGAAACGACAAAGACAAGAGTTGTGGACGGATAGCCCCAGACCTTATACGGGCGCTCCAGTTCGGGGTTGCGTCTCCTCATCACGAACACGGCGGCGGCCGTTGCCACGGAGGTCAGGAGCATAAAAAAAACCGAGTACGAAAGCAGCTGGTAGAAAGCGCCTATAAGCACCAGCGCGCACGAAATGACGGCCTGCGCGGCGATGGACCACTGGGGGGTCTGATGCTCCGGGTGAACTGTCCCAAAAATTTTCGGGAAAATCCCGTCCCTCGCCATCGCGAAATAGATCCGGGGGGCCGTGAGGATTACGGAATTTAGGCTTCCGAGCACCGCGAACATAATCATCACGGAAACGAAGACGGAGACCCCGCTTCCGAGCAGCGCTTCGGAGGTGCGCCTCCCGATGTCCACGATGCCTTTCATCTCGGGTATGGGAAGGGCGTAGATGTAGAAAACATTTATCACTACATAGACAAGCGTTACGATTATGCTGCTGACGATAAGCGAGAAGGGCAGGGTCTTCTGCGGGTCCTTCATTTCACTTGCCACGTATGCCGAAACAAACCACCCGCTGTAGGTGAAGAAGACGGAAACCATCGGCGGCCCCAGAATGCCGAATATCGACGAGTCTTCCGACCGGCATTCAAAATGGGCCCAGTCCCCTGCTCCCCATAGGAGTCCGGCGGCCACGATGCAAAAGATGATGAACAGATTGAGGCCGCTCACAAGATTCTGCGCCCTGCTGGCCCACCGGACGCTGGCATAATTGAGAAAAGTAAGGACGAGTATGGCGGCGATGGCGATCAGCTTTGGCGCAAGCGGAGGGAGCGCCGCCGGGTCCCGCACGACCACGGGCAGCAGGTATTCGGTGAACCCGAGGGCCAGGGCCGCTATCGAAGCCGGATTGATGATAAGGAAGCCGATCCAGCCGACCAGGAACCCCGCCCATGGACCGTAGGCTTCCCGGAGGTACACGTAATCGCCCCCGGCGCGCGGGAACATCGCTCCGAGTTCTCCGTAGGTGAGGGCGCCAAGGAGCGTCAGGAATCCCCCGAAGAGCCACGCGAGCATGATCCACCGTGCGTCCGGTAGGTCCGCGGCCATGAAGCCCGTCGTGGTGAAGATGCCGACTCCCACCACGTTGCCCACGACGATCATCACCGCGTCCAACGGGGACAGAGTTTTCCGCAGGCCATCGCTTTTTTCGGTCATTTTTCAGGTTCTCGATTCAGGAGCTGTGCATTGCAGCATGGGCGTCGCAAAAAATCGGAAACAGCCGGAAGCGAGATGCCAAAGGTTGGTCGCGCCGCTTCCGGCCAACGTTTATGCACCGGGGTTATTTAACTTCAAAGGTGAATGTTTCTGAGTACATGGATTCGTCGCACACTTCAGCGTCGGGATATGGCGTCTTGTGCGATAGAACCACAAGCTGCCAACCGGCGGAGTCCAGTTTTATGGAAGCCTCTCCCTTTGCATCGGTGACCGTCTCGAAAGGATAGCTTGGACCGCCCTTATGCTCCTTGCCAGCTTCGCCTTTACTCGCTTCCCCCTGCGTCGTCGCTGGTTTTTCCGCCGCCGGAGCAGCGGCCGCCGGTTCTTCATAACCGGCGTGCGTCGCCTTGAGCGTCATTCCCGCAAGGGGCTCCCCATTGAACGTCACCTTTACCGGCAGGACGTCCCCTTTCTTCAGACTCGCGGGATTTTTCAACGGCACAAGCTCCAGCGGCAGCTTTGTGGGCGTCGACAGGTTTTTGCTCCCGTCTCCGGCGACAACCAACGCTTTCGCGCTCATGTTGAAAGAAGTGCATTTATCCGCATTCTGCACCTGCTTTTTGTCGCCAATTTTCCGCCCTTCCGCGGTCAGGCTGAAAGATACGGGCTTGATCCTGGCTGAAACAAGATATACGCCTTCCTTTTCCACCTTGAGCTTGTAATTGGACTTGGACTCCTGTTCGAGCTGCACGGTCTGCCCGTCCGGGTCGAGCGCCGTTATTTCCTCAATGGCGTCGTCCTTGACCTCCTGGTCTATCCTGCCGGCCGGGAATGTGTGCCCCCAACCAATCCCGACGTCCACCGTTTCCCCGACCTTGGGGGCTTGATTGCTCGGATTGAGCCACAGCATATGGGCGAAAGCCCTCGGAGCGGCCAGAAGCACCGCCAAGGCGCAGCAGATCATTGCCAAACCGGCTTGTTTCTTCACGTTGCGTCTCCTTGTAATCGCGCTCTTGGCGCCTACCATTGTTTGCCGCCGTTCGTAAGGAAATCTCCCACATAAAGCAGATATTCGAACGGAAGCTTGCCTTCACCCACCTGGGCCAGAATGCCGCCAAGGGTCCCGCGCATGACGCTTTCCGTTTCCGCGTATCCGGCATGCATGACGATGGCGACGGGGGTCTCGGGGGGATAATGTTTGGACAGGCTGTCGATGAACTTCTTGAACTCCGTCCGCATCGTGAAAAGGACCATCGTGGCCTGATGCGGGGCCATTTCGTCTACGGACCAGCCGGAGGCGAGGAGCACGGAATGCGAGGTTTTCCCCTCCGTGACCCCGACGCCCAGGGCGGCGTTGGCCGCGTTGAAGCAGCTCAGGCCGGGCACGACTTCCGTGTCGACGTCATGCAATTCCGTGAGCGTCCAGGAGCAGGGGCCATAGATGAGAGGGTCGCCGCTGTCCAGCATGGCGACCGTCTTGCCCTGTGCCACCGCATCCCTTGTCATGGATGCGAATTCCTCCTGTTTCTTGTGGTATTCCTCGCAGCTCATCCGCTCTCTCGACTTGTCCTGCTCGGTAGCCTGTGAGCAGTCCTTCCGGTAGAAGGGGAAAAGCCTGTGGTAGCCCTCGACGACGTTTTTGCCTTCCAGATACTGCGCGAACTTTTCCTTTATAGGTTTGCTGCAAAATATCAGGTCCGCTTTCTTGATGACGTCGAGCGCCCTCAGGGTGGCGAGGTCCGGGTCGCCCGGTCCCACGCCCACAAGGTAGAATTTCCCCTTGGATGCGACGGGTTTTTCGCCTTCTTTCCTGTACTGGGCGTTGGCCAGGGCCTTCCCCACGTAGACAAGGGACATCCGGATGTCCGTGTCGCCAAGCTTGCTTGCGATATCCGCAAGGGTCCCGCTGACGACTTTTTCCTTACCCGCGATTCCAGCGTAGGATGCGACGGCTATGGGCGTATCCGAGGGATAGACGCCCGACAGTCTAGCGAGTAGGTCCTTTATGTCGCGCGGCATGAAGATCACCAGGGTGGCCCTGTCGTGCTTGGCCAGACTCTCGATGTCGTCCTTGGCGTCCTGCTTCTTGAAAGGCGCCGTGATGACGACCTCGCCCAGGCTGACCTGAAGCGCGGCATTGGCGGCGTTCATGGAGCTAAGCCCCGGCACGACCACGGGCTGCAAGTCCTTGAGATCGTGAAGCGTCCAGAGCGCCGGCCCATAGATCATGGGGTCGCCGCCGGTCGTCATGACCACCTTTTTGCCCTTGGCCACGGCGTCGCGCACGATCTTGGCGAATTCCACCTGCTTCTTCCGGTAGTCCTCGCAGGTCATTCCATCCTTCGCCTTTGCCTTGTCCTCTTCGGTCAGCTTCGAGCAGTCCCGCCCGTAAAAGCGGAAAATCACTCCATAGCCGTCCAGGACCTGCTTCCCCTTGAAGTCCACGAGGGATGCCAGGTCCTTCTGCGTCCGCGGATCGCAGAACACCACGTCCGCTTCGCGGATAACCTCCACGGCCCGCGAAGTCAGGAGGTCCGCGTCTCCAGGACCGACCCCCACAAGATAGTATTGTCCTTTCGCGACGGGCTCCGTCGCGGCGAAAACCAACGATTGCATGGCGCCCACGGCCAGGAGCGCCAAGACGAAACACGCCGCTAGAAAATGCGCGTTAAGCGCCGCGCCCCAAAACATTTTCTTCATTCACACTCTCCTTCTCAGTCTTCAAAATAGCCTTCATCGTGCACGGCGGCGCACAGGCGCCGCGTTTCCTCACATCTTGACGCTGAACCCAATGCCTACAGTCCTGTCCGTGGCCGGATAGCCGCTCGTGTTTTCATACTCCTCGCCAAGGGCATTTTTCATGTAGAGCCGCAGGGCGCCATTTTCCAGGGGCCCCCACTTCTCAAAGAGCGTCTGCTGAACGCCGAGGTCTACAAGGTGGTAGGCGTCGATTTTCGTTCTGTAGATGACGTATTCGTCTTTCGCGACTTCCTCTTCGGTCTCCAACACCTGCTTGTCCTGGAACTGATAGTCGAGGAGCAGGGTGGTGTTCTTGAAAAGCGAGTAGCGCAGGCCGGCGTTCACCCGGTTTTTCGGCCGGTCGCTCGCGGCGCTTGCCCCGGCGGGTTCGTCCCCGTTGCTCTCGAAATCCTGGTATGCGTACCCGAGGTAGAAGGAGAGGTCCTTCATGATGTGCCCGCTGAATTCCAGCTCTATGCCCTGCCGGACCACCTCGTCCAGATTGACCTTGTAGTCCTTGTATTCCAGGCCGGGCGTCACCTTGTTCGTCTTGCTCGGCGTGTACTCGGCGTAAGTGCTGTTGCTGGCGATATAATCGTTGATGATATAGTAGGAATAATCCAACTTGGCCGTGATATCGCCGAAGAGCCTCCGCATCAGGATGGCGTCCCACCCGACGCCGTGTTCGGGCTCGAGCCACGCGCCGGCCGGGCGGCCCTGCGGATTGTAATCGCCGTGAAAGTCCGGGGCGCGCCAGATGCGGCTCACGCCAACCGAAACCGAGGTATCCCTGAGCGCCGCCGCGAGATCGTCCAGCTCGTAGGTGAGGAACGACTTCGGCAGCCAGTCGTTGAAGTCTCGCTCTATCCAGTCGGGCTTCCCCGTTATGTAGTGGCTCGTTCCGGTGACGTTGCTCACCCGGATGGCGACGTCTTCAAACCTCAACCCCGCGGTAAGAGTCAGACGCGGGAAGATTTTCCATTTGTGCTGGAGACCGGCGCCGTAGACGTCCATGCGCTTGTCTTTATCTCCATCGTTGTCTCCATCCCAGAGCTGCGCGCCGTCAAACTCGATGGTTGTCACGTGGTTTTCGGAGAATGCTATTTCGTCCTGCACCCTGACGCCGCCTTGATAGTAGCGCGTATCCAGACTCGTTTTTGCGGCATCCTTGACCTTTTTGGCTGTCTCGTAGTAAGCCCTGTCCTTCTCCTCCTCGCTGTAATAAGCGTCGGCGGACACTTTCCCGATGGGCGTCGTCTGCCCGTAATCGAACTTGTAGCTGAAGGACATGCCGTCCCACGTTCCGTCCATGTAGTCGTAAAAGGTCGTCGTGTCCTTTGTGACCACGGGATATCCACTGTCATAGTTGCTCTTGGAATCGGACGGATCATTCACCACAGGGATTTGACGGTCATTGTCCGAATAGGAGGCGGTGAAATCCACATAGCCGTCGAGCGGCAATACGAAACCCACCCGCCCAAAGACCGTATCGATGTCCGCCTTGCTGTCGCGGAGGTATCCGTCGGTGGAGTATTTCTGATAGCCAAGGTCGTAACTGAAGGCTTTCACTCCGCCTTGGACGAAGATGCTGTCGTTGGTGGTGTCGTAGGAGCCGTAACTGCTTGAAATCGTGATGTCCGGCTTGAAGCTTTCATGGTACTGCGGTTTCTTGCTGACCATGTTGAGCACGCCGCCGATGCCCTTGGCGGGATAGAGGGCGGAGTGCGGACCGGGCAGCACCTCGATCCTGTCCACGAGGAACGGAGGCAGGTAGCTCCAGTCCACGATATTGGTCGCCTTCCGGCCGCCGGTCTTGCGAAGCGTGAGGCCGTCCATGGCGGTTACGAAACGCGCGGACTCATAGCCCCGCATCTGGAAATAGTCGTCGTCCGGAACGAGGTCGGTTTCTCCGCGAAAGTCGAAGATGATGAGGTTCTTGATAATGTCGCCAATGTTTTGCACTTCATCGACGGTCTTGTAATCGTCGACATGAATGGTCTCCGAAGCAGGCGACAAAGTCACGTCATCAAGCTCGCTTCCCGCGGTCACTCGCACCTGACCAATGTTTTGGACTTCCTCCTCTTTTGGTGAACTTTCCGCCGATGCCGTGGACAAACATGCGAAGAACAATGCAGCCGCCAAGCACCCAATCAAACCCAGACTTTTCACTCTAGCCCTCCATGGCCTCTCCGATGAAATCTTTTGATTTTTCCCCGGACGGCTTCGACTGGTGGACGTGGAGAGGCGCCAGTGATAAAATAGATTTGTCCTTCCATCCGAGGGACCCTTAGCAATAGGAGGCGGCCGGTGAACTCTTGGCGGAGACCGGCCGTCTCCATTCATTCAACTATCGATTGTCCGAAAAACCTGCAAGACCCTCCGTAATCCCCTTCCAAGCAAGAAAACATGGATTCCAAGCGATTGAACACGAGGGCGAAGGGCAGCCCCATCCCTGGAGCCTATCGCCCTCCATCCATTCGTCCACCAGAAGAAAGGGCAATGTGGATGCAACAAAAAATCGATATTTTGATGTTCGGTTTGTTGGTCCATAACTGCATGTTTAAAGCCTATCCTAAAACATCCGGAGGCCCCTGGCCCCCGTGGCGTTCAAACGACGGTTTGGGATAGGCTCTAGCCATTCAACGAAACGAAACTGCCCTTGGGCCGCCCCGGAGGCAACGCTGACAGGCGGCATGGGCTGAGCCTCCTCGAGGACAGAGGCCGCCGCACCAATGGCGAAGCACTATCGGGAGCCAATCATCCACCGATGGCGCGGACCGCTTTGATCCGTTTCTGCTGTATAAATCAGTATCTGAATAGGAGCGTGGCTGTTAGTGAAAAATACCACAAAATAAAAAGGCCACAAACGCCCCTTCTTGCGATCCATACCGCCGAGGGGCCTTCATGGCCTCATTGCGTGAGCATAACCAAGGTTCCGCGTGCTGGGCGCGGCAGTGTCTGCAACTCCAGTTGCATGCTTTGTTAGTTTCTTATCACCGGCTAGTAAGGCTGTCAACTCTTTTCCGAGATCCCGGATTCGCGTGAAGCAGCGGAAAGGGTGGGTGCTATCGGGTGAGCTTCTCTTTGAATTCGCCCCCACGCATCCCCACCAGAAGATCATCCGGCAACGGCTATCGGTGAAAGTCCGTCCGCATCGATAAGTGCTCCACGACGCTTCACCATGGGAGCAATCTCGTAATGCGTGGGAGCCGTCCGGAGGATGCCCTGCCGGCATCCGTGGAAAAGCGAATTTATGAATGCGTGTGGGGGATAGAAGGGGATGATAGAATCTCGGCAAAGAAAAAGGGCCTTGGATTTTCATCCTAAGCCCTTGATTTTCTTTTGGTAGCGGGGAGAGGATTTGAACCTCTGACCTTCGGGTTATGAGCCCGAAGGAATGCATTTACCTTCATTTCCCGGTATCTCCTCTAATCGCTTTAATCAAGCCATTC